>CAVPKZ010000050.1:0-47636 GCA_963705755.1 uncultured Acidobacteriota bacterium
TTCACGTTCGACGCCAGCCACCGCTTCGGGACTCACGGCCTGCGCGTACAACACCCGCAAAACATCTTCGCCGGTGTAGTACTTCATCAGACCCAGCGGGATTATTACCGACTCTTTTTGTATTTCCGACAGTCCAAATGTGGCCACGCGCTCACGAAAAACTCCTATCACTGTGAATGTCAATTCACCCATGCGAATGGGGCGCCCGATGGGGTTTTCCAATCCAAACACACGTTCGGATAAGTCCTTGGTGATCAGACAGACCTTGCCGCGCGATTCCATGTCTTCAGAATCGAAATAGCGCCCGCGGTAAATCACCAATCGACGGATGGTTTGAAAGCCTTCAGTCACTCCAATCAGATTGACCGGCCGCTCCACGCCTGAAACTACCACCGACATCGGAAGCTCTCGCGTTCCCGCCACCGCCACCACACCAGGCATGGTCTCCATCGCGTTCAGGTCGCCCATGGTAATTTCGTGACTGAGCGGCTCAGCTTTCCCGGCGGCTTGCACCATTTCCGCCCAGACGAGATTGGAACCAACGCCTTCAATTTGTGAAATTACGAATTTCTTACTGGTCAACGCCACGGTGACCACTAGCACGATGGAAGCACTGCCGATAATCACACCCAGGGAGGTCAGCGCTGCGCGCAATTTGTTGCTGCGAAGTGCGTCGAAGGCCACAGACACCGTTTCACGCAAATGCATGTTCAGGCCTTCCCAAGGCGTCGCAAAGCTTCCTGCGCGGTTTTGTCTTTGGGATCCGCATGCAAGCTGGTCGCGTATTCCCGGGCGGCCGCGTCGCGATTGTTTTGATTTTCAAATAAGCGCCCGAGCCAGTCGTGGGCCAGAGCCGGACGCGGGTAACCGGTACGCCTCGGAGCAGTACTCAAATATTCGCGTAGTAGTGATTCGGCCTCGCCTGGTTTTTGCGTTAGCAGGATCAAGGCCGTAGCGCGATAGAATTTCGCCCTTGGGTCGCCTGGCGAAGCCTGCTGCCCAACTGCGACTACGGCCAGCAAGCGCTGCGGTTGATTGCGCTTCATCGCATAGTCCCCGATATCAAAGATCAACTCCGGGGATTTGGCGTTCACCAGAGCTTTATCGAATTCCGCTTCAGCGGCGAGGTAATCTTTTTTTTGCCGACGGCAATTGCCTGCCGCGTAGTGACCCTCAGCTTCGTCCATTGCTGCTAATTGTTCGATTTTTAGCAGCGCCTTATCTTCTCCTCCGCCGACAATGCCGGGAGCGGCGCAATCAAATTCGATGAGCGCTTGAAACGCGGAATAATTTTTCGGGTTCAGTCGAATGGCGGTTTCAAACTCTTGCTGCGCTTTCCTAGCTAGTGACAAGGCCGAGAACCACGAACTCTTGGAGGCCTTTTCTCCAAACGACCTGCCCAGCCATTCGTGGTACATCGAATTTTCCGGCGCCACGGCGACGGCCCTCTCAGCGTTCGCTACGGCCGCGTCAAACTGTCGCAACTCGAAATGACTTTTCGCCAGCAGGAAGAGAACTTCTCCGTCGCGCGGGTTTTTCACCACAGCATCCTGCAAAATCTTTACCGCTTTTTCGTAATCGCTCAGTTCATAAGCGTGTCGTGCGGCTTCCAAACTGCCATCTTCCAAGGCCAGTGTGCTAATCACCGACACGCAATTTAACAGCGCGAGAACAGCCGCCGCGAGCGCAACCCCTACCCTACCGGCCATCCGAATGGCCCCGGACGTACGCGTCATCGGTATTTCACAATCTTTACCGCCATGCCGTCGTGCAACACGGCATCGCCCGGCAAGGCCACCATCTCGTTTTCCTGCAGGCCGCCGATGACTTCGAAATTTGTCGAATCGGCGATGCCTAGCTGAATTTCGCGCCGTTCGAGTCGAGATTTTCCGAGTACACTTTTAGTGACCACAAAGACATATCTATGACCGTTCTCGGCATCCACGGCGGCGCGTGGCACGGTTAAGACATTAGTTCTTTGTTGGAGTGGATTTTTACGTCGACATTAATATTGGGCAGCAGTTCCAACCTCTGGTTGTCCACGGTGCACAGCAATTCTCCAACGCTGCGTGTTCCGTGCGGCACCACCTGTTTGGGAATGATTTCTGTCCTTCCGGTCCAGACGCGATTTGGCAGCGCGTCCCAGGTGATCTTAACCGGCTCGTTCGGCACCAGACCCCCGAGCTCCGGTTCATCGATAAAGACGCGAACGCGGACGCGATGCAAGTCCGCCATTTCCGCCAGGAGATCGCCGGTCTTCACGTAGTCGCCGGTCTTCACCGGCAGCGAATACAAAGTTCCATCGGTAGGCGCGGTGACCCGCGCGCTGGCGACCTTGGCTTTCAAGGACGCAATCTCGCTTTGGATTTGCTGCACCTGTAACGCAGTGCGTCCAGCATCCAGCTTGACCCCGCGTTCGAACTCCTGTTTCGCAGCGGAAAGTCTCTTCACTTCGGCCTGCGCATTACTCAGCGCCAGGTCGTTAGCGGCCAGCTCATCACGAGTAGCGGCTTGCTTGGCAATCAGCCTTTCCAGGGCGTCGTGATTTCTCAGGAGACGGTCGCGATCTCCTTGAGCTTTTGCGAGATCTGCGGCAACCCGGGCCGCTTCGTCGGCCTTGCCGCCGCTTTGGGCCGCGCTCAATTCATCTCGCGCGCGCAGCAGACGGGCCTCGGCATCATCAAGCTGGGCCCGCGCATCCCTAACGTTCAATTCCAGCAAAAGCTGACCTTTTTTGACTTGCTGGCCCTCCATCGCGGTCACTTTCTCCACAAAAGTGTCCAGTGGGGCACGCATCACGAAGGGTGAAATGGGTTCAACTTTTCCATTGCTGGAGATCGAGGAAATGAGGTTATCTCGCACGGGGCTGACAGCGGCAATTTTTGCCACCGGCTCCCGTCCGCTGAGACGCACCAATACGTAAGCCACAATCCCGGCGACCACCAGAAATAGCAAAATCCGGTTGCGCAGCTTACGCTGATCCATTTTTCCTGTTCATCGCGTTTCGCCCAATTCGTTCGTTATGATTTACCCGCCAGGCTGCCGATTACTTTAGGCCGAAGGCATTCAGCTGGCCGCCTGTTGAGTTGTGGTGATGGATGACACGGCAGAATACCCCATTCTAGCAAGGCGCTTGTATCTTTCTCCATAACGGTGACGGCACAATTGCTTTACGAGCACCTAACCAACTAAGTGGGACCTCAGAATTAGATGCAGCCGTCGGTCCACAAGCTATCTGGCGGCAGCGTCGAGGGACAGGCTACTAGCCGGCGTGCCAATGCCCGCATCACGATTTGCAAACCGGGATGCGGATGCCCCAAACGTAGCTTTTCATGCGTCCGCACGTAGTACACTTGGGTCCTAACCCTTAAACGCGAGGCCCTGGCAATGATCGAAGCCCGTAGCTTGTCCAAGCGCTTCCACGACAAAAAGCGCGGCGATATTTGCGCGGTGGAAAACGTCAGTTTTACCTGCCGACCCGGCAGTATTTATGGCTTGCTGGGCGCCAATGGAGCGGGCAAAACTACGACGCTTCGCATGCTCGCAACCATCCTTGAGCCTAGCGATGGAACCGCGCTGGTGTTTGGCCATGACATCGTCGAAGATCCGGAAAAAGTTCGCGCCAGCGTCGGCTTTCTCTCTACCGCGACGGCCCTTTATCCGCGGCTCACCGCTCAGGAAATGGTCGAATATTTTGGCCGCCTCAACGGCCTGGACGAATCCACTTTAAAAAAGCGTATCGATGACATTTTCGATCGCCTGGATATGAATTCTTTTCGCGACCGGCGGTGCGACAAGCTATCCACGGGTATGAAACAAAAAACTTCAATTGCGCGGACTCTCGTTCACGACCCCCCGGTGATGATCTTTGACGAGCCCACGCTGGGGCTCGATATCATGGCCGCGCGCACGATCGTGGCGTTCATTCGCGAGTGCCGCCAAGCGGGCAAGACCGTGATTCTCTCCACCCACGTGATGAGTGAAGTCGAAAAGCTTTGCGACGTGATCGAATTTCCACAACGGAGCACTGCTCGCCGAGGGAACTCCAACGTCGTCCGAAAAGCATCAGGAAAAAGATCTGGAAGAAATTTTTGTGAAAATCGTGACCGCGCACGTGGCCCCGAACGTGGCCTGGAGGTCTCCTGAGGATGTCCGCACGGAATATTGGCATCGTTTATCGCAAAGAGTTGCTGGAAGCACTACGTGACCGGCGCACGCTGATTTCCACCATTCTGGTTCCGATCCTGCTGTTTCCCATACTTACCGTGGGGGTAGGATACGTGGTTGCCGGCCTCATCGAAGAAGCCGATCGGGAACCGGCAAGAATCATGATCCTCGGTGGGACTGACTCACCGTCAATCGTAAGCAGCCTGGCGAAGAGCAAGAATTTGATCGTGGTGTCCGAACCCGACAATTATGTGGGCCTCATTTCCAATAAAAAGATTCGCGCCGCGGTAGAAATCCCTCCGGGATTACAGTCTGGAGCGGGCACTGATTACTCGCCAGTGAAAATTTATATGTATCGGGAGACCTGAAATCCACGACCGCGGCGAAACGCATTGAAGATTTTTTCAATGAGTACCGCGATAATCTGGCACGTGACCGGCTCACCGCACACAAATTGCCGGCCAGCTTTCTGAAGCCATTTGACATCAAGCAGCAAAATGTCGTGTCAGAGGAAAAGGTCGCGGGAGAAACCGTTGGCGGAATTATAACTTACCTGGTGATCATCATGTGTCTTACCGGCGCGATGTATCCGGCCATGGATCTTACTGCGGGTGAAAAAGAGCGGGCTACCATGGAGACCGTTCCTTCGAGCCCTATTTCGCGAACGCACCTGGTGCTCGGTAAGTTTCTCCTGGTGCTGACAGCCTCGCTGGTTACGGCCGCGCTCTCGGTCACATCCATGGGGGTTTCTTCGTGGGTGATTCAACATTTCCAGGATCGTCGTCCGGGTCGGCCATGCACATCAAGATTGGCCTTGGCGCGGTATTAGCCGTTTTTCTGGTGGCCTTGCCGCTGGCAGTGATGTTTTCCGCGGCATTGCTGACTATCGCGCTTTTCGCCAAAAGCTATAAAGAAGCGCAGAGTTACATTTCGCCGCTAATGATTGTGGTAATTGTTCCGGCCATCGCGGCCATGCTGCCTGGGGTAGAGCTCACTCCACGATTGTCGCTAGTGCCCATTCTGAACGTCAGTCTGCTCTGCAAAGATTTGATTGCCGGAAACTATCACTGGAATTCCATAGCGCTGATCTTTCTCTCCACCTGCTTGTACGGAGGCGCGGCCATCTTTATCGCGGTAAAAATGTTCCACCGTGAATCCGTGCTATTCCGCTCCTGAGCATTTAGCCTGGCGACCAGTAGTCACCGGGAAAAGGCGCGCGTCATGAGAAAGTCTGCATTAAGCAGAGGCAATCGCGTGAACACAACATTCTGTCACGCTTAAGTTGTAGCTCAAGTTTGCCGCACCGGATCGTTTCTCGTTTCCCATTCGTGGCTCAACTGTCTTACCGTTTCGCGCATTCTCATCGCCACGCCGCAATCGTCGTCCACCACTAGCAAATTCATGGACAGGACATCTGGACGAACAACCACTTCCTCGATCATCGCCACAATTGCCTGGCTTTCCGGCCGCACCATTGCTGTAGCACTCCCAGTGCCAATTCAGGAAAATGGCCACCTATTCGCAAATTAATACAAATATTTTATAATATTACCTTTTAGTAAATACCACTTTCGGATTATGCAACTGCGGAATTGTCGATTCCGCTGTGAAGCGTTGATAAGCAATCAACTTGCCGCGTTTTCCCCGAATTGATTTGCCTTCGACCATTATGGGAATTTGTGATGGCCCGGGATTTCCCTACTTTATATTTACGCTTTTTTGAACCGGTACCGGAAAAAGAAACGGGCCTTCCCATTTCCGGGAAGGCCCGCCGTAGAACTTAAATCTCCGACGCCGCCAGATTTCGGCGGCGTCGTGCTTGTGAGTTTAGTAGGTAGCACCTTCCGGCACGAAGATGAACTCCACGCGGCGATTTTCTTTCTCCGCGCCCTTCTCCTTCGAGGCCGTCCCGGTGCGTGTGGTGATGCGCGATGCGTCGATGCCCTTTTCGCCCAGGAACTTTCTGGCGAGATCGGCTCGCGTATCGGCGAGTTTGGCCGCTCGTGGCTCACGTGGGTCCGCATAGCCGGTAATCACCAGCTTGGCGTTCGGGTCATTCTTCAGGCGCAGCGAAACGTCGTCGAGCACGCGCTTGCAAACATTGTCTACACGCGAGGCGCCAGGCTTGTCGTAGTTGCAATCGCCTACCTTGGTGGCTTGCGGCGGTGGCGGCGGTTGCTGGACATCGACGGTCGTCGAGGCATCCGCATTGCCTCCTCTGCCGTCGCTGACGTGAACATTTTACGGTGTAACTGCCAGGCTGCGAGCCGGTCGAGTCAAACTCGGCTTCAGGTCCATTGCCGGTGACCTGTTCCGCCCGAAGCGCTATAGCTGTAGGTAAGCTGGATCATTATCCGGGTCGCTGGCGGTAGCGGTAATTCCTGTACGCTCACCCGGCATAATCGGGCTGCGGTCGGTAGAGCATGAAATTGTCGGTGGGCGGTTGGGCCGGGGTTCTACTGTCACGTCCGCGGAGCATGTTGCTGTTCCGCCTCTGCCGTCATCGACCTTGACGTTTACCGTGTAGCTCCCTTCATTGAGTCCGTTGGTGCTGAAACGGCCATCAGCACCGGTGCCTTCCACAGTCCCACCCGTCGCGCTGTAGCTGTAGGTGAGGTTGTCGTTGTCGGGATCGCTGGCGGTAACGTGTATCGCTACGCTATCACCCGAGCCGGCATATACGGATGTCGGGTTTGCGGAGCAAGCAGCCACCGGGGGATGATTCGGCGGCGGCGGCGGGTTCGGAATGCCAAATCGCAGCACTATACCGGTCGCGGCCCGAATACTATTCTGACGTCCATTCACGTTCAACGCGGGCCCCGTAAAGTTAGTTTGCAGGTAGTCAATCTGCGCGAAGCGCCACGCCAGATTTTTCCACAAAACGATATCCACGCCGCCGCCAGCCGCCACGGCAAACGTATACTGGGTTGCGGCACCGGTCATCGCAGACCCTGCGTCGCGCGCCGCCAATCAAAACTTCGGCGAACGGCACGAAGCGGTCCCTGCGAAGGTTCAAGCGTGGACCAAACAGATAGGTTATAAAGCCACCCTCTTGAGAAGGGTTACCCGCGATAGGCGTCAGATCGCGACTGAAATCCGTCCCACCAACCTCCGCGGTCAGGCCCCAATGTCTCGACACGTTCACCGTAAAGGACCCGGTCCCGCCTTGATTGTTGAAATTTGAAAACGGATCCTGGGGGTGAAAGTTTATGTATTCATACATGAACGCTAATTCGAATCGCGGAACCAATCTTCCCGGCTCTTCTTCGGGAGCTTGTGCTGCCGGCCCGGGAAAAGGCGTAGCCCTGGGCATCGCAGGCATAGCAAAGAAATCGGGCGCAGGCGCCACGTTCACGGCATTGCTGGCATTGGACGTTTCTTCTACCGTCGCCGTGGTCACTGGAACTCCACCCGCCGCGCCGCTGTTATTGTGCCGCGCAAAACTCGGAAGCGCGAGAAGTGCGCTTACCACTACGGTTAGACACCACTTGGACATCATATTCCTCCCCTGAATTCGCCACTGCGCTTATGATGCGGTGCTTTAAAATGCCGGGTACAAAATAAGTTGAATTATTTAAGGCGGTGACGGCGCCACCCGTCCTGGAATCCACACCCATCGAAAAAACTATTGTTGATCGCGACCGCGACTTGCCTTTTATCTAAATTTCCCGAGGGAGCCGTCCGACGCGCGTCAAACAATTGGGCTTCATCGTAGATTAGTACCCCCCGGCTGGCGCAAGAGTATTGCTACCCAACTTCGAATGGCGTATCCCCCAACTTATGTAGGCCTAGCAAATTTATACTGTAGTTGCAGCGGTTGGTTATTCCCGGTCGCAACGATGTAAGTTCCAGCTATTCCGGGGAGACCATAAGCGCGAGCGGTTTGTCGCACGGTTTTGTTTCAGGCCTGCGCCGCGTATCCAGCCATTCCGGATGCGCCACGGTGGAATCAAATATGGGCGTGGTCTTGAAGGGTTCATACTGGCCATCCGCCGCGACGGTCTCGGTCTTCTTTAAAATTCCTTGAATGTCCGCTTTGCTCAGCGAGGAATAGGTTTTCGCGGCCTCAAATGCCTGGTCCAGAATGGGCATGCTATCGATGCCAGTAATTCCACCGAGGTTGGCAAGCTCAAAGCGTATTGCAAACACTCGAGAGGCGTCACCACTTTCGCTTTCAAGATGTTTTTGTCGCCCATGGACTTCATGCCCAGGATGCCCATCTGTTTCTTTACCAAAACCGGCACCACTTCCTTGCCGAAGCTGCGGAAGTGCGCGTCCATCACGTTCAGCGGCATCTGCGCGGTGTCGAAACTAAAACCGTGTTTGTCAGCCATTCCCAGCATACGCAAATGCACACTGGGATCTTTGTGGCCGGTGAAACCCATGAAGCGTATCTTTCCGGCTTTCTTGGCTTCCTGCATGGCTTCCACCGCGCCACCTTCGGCGAAAAACCTATCGGGATCTTCGAGGCGGATATTCTCGTGAAACTGCCACAGGTCAACGTGATCGACTTCCAAACGCTGCAGCGATTCGTCCAGTTGTTTCAGCGCTGAGCCTTTGGTACGCCCGTCAAACTTGGTCATCACAAAAACTTTATCGCGGTAGCCATTTTTCAGGGCCTTCCCTACGCGCTTTTCGCTTATCCCCTGGTTGTAATCCCAGGAATTGTCCGAAAAATTTATCCCCCGGTCGATTGCGGAATGAAAAAGCTTGATGGCGTCCGGCTCCTCCAGGTGTGATTGTCCGAGATGAAATCCGCCCAGCCCGATGGCCGAAACTTTGACGCCGGTTTTTCCCAGTGTGCGGTAAGGCATCTCGCCGTTACTACTTTGGCTTTGACCACCAGCCCCGGGAACTTTGGCCGCCACCGACATGGCTGCCAGCCCGCCGATAAATTCGCGTCTCTTGATATTGTCCGCCATCATTTCTTGTCCTCTTTCGTCATTCAATATTTTTCGATCTGGAATATTTTCCTGTCTAGCTAAGATCGCGCGTCGCCGCTGCGATGCCGCTGGACAAAACTTGGTGGCTTCGAAGGTAGAAGAGCTGTAGGGTCCTGCCCATCAGGTATTCACTTCATGGGTGCTTAGGCTGGAACAAAATTATCATTGCGGCAGCAAGCCAGGCGGTAATCGCCCAACTAGCAATTTGTCTGAACGATGATGCTCCCGTACCATTCCATAAATGGATTCGACGACGGTACTCGATCTCAACTGGATGGGCCGGCCGCACTCGATCGGCGCCGTACTTCTTGAATCGGGCGGCCACAGCGCCGTTCTAGATCCCGGCCCGGCATCCACTTTGGAAGTGTTGCGCGCGCAACTGCTGTCTCGCGGACTCTCGATCTCCGATCTCGACGCCATCCTGCTGACGCACATTCATCTCGACCATGCAGGCGCAACTGGGACTCTTCTGCGCGAAAATCCCAATTTCCGCGTCTTCGTTCACCGCAAAGGGGCCGCGCACCTAGTTGACCCCTCGAAACTACTGGCCAGCGCCGGTCGATTGTGGGGCGACGATCTCCAGCGTTTATTCGGCGAAACATTTGCAGTCCCGGAGCAAAATATTCAAATTCTCGACGGAGCAGAAACTATTTCGGTGGGCACGCGAAAATTTGACGTCATTTATACTCCTGGCCACGCTTCGCATCACGTCACGTATTTTGACGAGCGCGACGGGGTGGCGTTCGCCGGGGATACTGCTGGGATTCGCATCGCCAACGGCCCATACATCATGCCGGCAACACCGCCGCCGGACATTGATCTTGCGGTATGGGAGCAGTCCTTCGCCGCGATCCTGGATCGTCAGCCTTCGAAACTTTTCGTCACCCATTTTGGCTATGCGGAAAATCCCGCGAAGCATATCGCGGACTTCCGGGAGCGACTGCATCTGTGGGCGGACATCACTGAAAAGGCTTTGCAATCCAGCGCCAATATGGAGGGCGCGCTGCAATTCTTTCTGGAGCAAACCCGGGTGGAAATGCTCGAATACCTTTCCCCCGCAGATGCCGAGCAGCATGCCTTTACGGCCGGACTCCCGCTGTCTTTCCTGGGCTTGGCGCGCCACATCCGCAACCGCAGCGCGGCTACGAAATAGCGAGAATCAACAAAATTGTAGAGAGGATTAAGCGAATTGCCGCGTACGACTTTACTTCGGTATGCGGATGGAACTATGCGCTCGTTTCGTGCGCAGAGATCCCGCTTGAGGATTCTTCATCGGAGTTGGGTGCGTTACTCGAACTATTCTCTTCTGTGGATGCGTTCGATGCTTGTGAGACTGGCGCGGTGACATCCTCGGTTGCCGGAGCAGCCGAGCTTGCGCCACTGGACGATGGGCTGGTTCCCGTGGTCGCCTCACTGTCCCCGATCGCTTGCAATCTTGCAGTTAGCGCTTCCACCAGCACGTCGACAAGTTTTTTTGCGCCAGAACCGTCAGGGTCTTTGTCGGGGTTGTACTGGGCCACGTCCAGGCCCAACAGATTCGGGTTCTTTACAAATTCAATGAGCGCGCCGCGAACATCCGCGAAAGCTAAGCCCCCGCTTCCCGGAACATTTACGGCCGGAAATTCTTCCTGTGCAATGACGTCGGTATCCAAGTGCAAGATGAACTGGCGCGCATCCGCGTGCATCTGCATTAATGTGGACTTGGCGGCTTCGCCGGCTCCTTTAGCCTGTACGACGTCGGCGGAAACTCTTCGCATTGGGGATTTATCGAGAAATTCCTGTTCGGGCGCATCCACACGTTCCAAGCCAAAGAGAGTCACGTCCGGCTCGCGGACCAGCGGTGGCTCGCCCCAGAAACGCACCAGTTCCGGGGCGCCCTTGCCGATGATGTGCGCCACCACCATGCCATCGATGCGTCCGGAAGGAGTTGTGGCGGGAGTATTCAAATCCACATCGCGATCAAACCACAGCAAGCTGAGCCGTTTGTAATAGCGGCGCGCGCCGGTCAAAAGTCCAATGACTTGCGCGCAATCTCCGCCAAGAACCAGAACCAGCGCGCCGCTCTTGACCGCAACTTCAGCGCGCAATTTTAAATCATTCAATCCGGCGACAATTTCTTTGAGGTTTCGCGCGCGGCGGTTTTCATCGTCCTCGGCGAAATGGCGGACGGCACAGTCGCCGTGATCGATGACCTCGTACCCTGCGGCTTGCAAGCGCTGCACGAGACCTGCGGCACGCAACGCTGCAGGCGCTTTTTCGGTGCCGGCCAAAAATGCGGCAGCACTCGAAGGCGCGCCTATCAAAGCAATCTTTTTCTGTTGCCGCGTTATCTTCGCCGCCAAATTTGCTCCTTACGGTTGCCGTTCAGCGAATCGCTTGCTGTGAATCGCGGGCCCAAGCATGCCCAACAGTTTCAATCTTTTCCCCACTTCAAAATCCGGCTTAAGTCGCGAAATTACCTTCGCGGGGCGGCGGCAATAGTCGCCAACTCCGGCGGCAAGGTGAAGCGCACATCTTCGCGAATCAAATCCAGGTCGCGCTGATCGGTAAATCCAAATTCCGCCAATCGCTGGCTTACCTGTTCCACCAGCACTTCCGGAGCGGACGCTCCGGCAGTTAATCCCACGCGCGCGACGCCCGCCAGCCAGCTGACATCAATATCCGCGGCGGAATCGATCAGTTGGGCGCGGACTCCGCTACGTTGCGCGACTTCCACCAGGCGGTTCGAATTGGAACTGTTTGGAGAGCCGACCACCAGGATCAAGTCTACGTCTTTGGCGACCTGCTCGACCGCCTCTTGCCGATTTTGCGTGGCGTAGCAGATGTCATCGCTAGCGGGTCCTTTAATGGCCGGGAACTTTTGCCGCAGACGGGCCACGATTTCCTGGGTGTCATACAGGCTCAAGGTGGTCTGGGTAAGAAAAGACAGCTTATCCGGGTCATCGACCTGCAACTGATCGACGGCCGCCACCGAATCGACCACAATGGTGCGATCGGGAGCTTCGCCCGAAGTGCCTACGATCTCTTGGTGGTCGCGGTGGCCAATCAATATGATGGTGCGCTTTTCGCGAGCGAACTTCAGCGCCTCAAGGTGAACCTTGGTCACCAGTGGGCAAGTCGCGTCGATTACTTTGAGCGATCTAGCTTTGGCTTCTTCCCGTACCGTGGGTGGCACTCCATGGGCACTAAAAACCAACACCGCACCGTGGGGCACGTCATCGATAGACTCCACAAAAATCGCACCACGACGGCGCAACTGCTCTACTACGTAGGTGTTATGGACAATTTCATGGTGGACATACACGGGTGCGCCATAGGCTTCCAGCGCCAGTTCCACAATGTCCACGGCGCGCACCACGCCCGCGCAGAACCCTCTGGGTCTAACCCTCAGTAGTACTTTTCCGTTGGTTGCAGTATCCATCGCCATCCTGACTCTAGAATTCGAAGACTCTATCATACCTTACCCCCCATCCCGCTGCACCGGTTTCCAAGATTCCGCTACCTGTTCTGTCGTTAGCCCTTCTGCCTAATTGGGTACTCCGCCGCCGACTTCCCGCAACTATTGCGCCGCTATGGGGTTAAACGCCCATGGATTAGTTTGGACATTGGAGGATTCTGAAATGTGGCATCCGACCTTGATTAAGGCAAGAACTTCGCCGCTGTTGCTGGGGGCCTTGGTCGCCACCGGCCTGTTATTTGCGGGCTGCGACGAACGCGTCGATGTGGTTCGCGACCATAGTGTGATCATCCCGAAACATGCTACCTGGGCCTGGCGACCGGACACGGCAGAGAAAAAGATAAAGATAAAGACGCAACCTCTGGCGACGTTATTTCGCGTGACGTTATTTCTGATGACGGACGCTCTGAGACTATCTCGCGCGATCCCCGTTCAGATAATGAAACTCTACGGTTGGCAATCCGCACGGATATAGAGCAGGAGATGCGCTCCAAGGGCTTCAAGCAAGTTGCTGATCCCGCGGCGGCGCAGTTTCTCGCGGACTACCACTTTGCCATTCGGCGGCACACCGCGGCTGAAGGCGGCGGTTACCGCGAGGGCGGATATCGCGGCGGCTATCCTGGGTTTGTGTGTGGGCCGTTTGGCTGCTGGGCATCGTATACCTGGGGTTATTGGGGCGGGCCTTATGGCTACCGCAATCCCAACTACCGCGAAGGCACTATCGTGTTTGACTTCGTGCAACAGACTTCGAATAAAGTGGCCTTCCGCGCCGTGGGGCGGAAGGAAATGAATAACGAAGCATTTTCGACCAGCCACATTCAAAATGCGGTGCACAGCTTATTGAGCTCTTTAAAGCACGGCAAAAATTAACGGGCTACGTTAACCAATTCTGAGAAAGCTGGATGGCGATTGAACCATCCAGCTTTTTTATTTTGAGACAGCACGTAAGTGTCGCTTGCTCTGATATTGTTTCTTTCCATGCCTGAGGCCCCGGCGACTAGGAGCACTGAAAATTCGCGCTTCCCCCTCTTGGTGCCGACCATTATCGCGGCTATTTATTTTCTCGCCCACATGGCAACGGCGACGCGTTATGGCTATTTCCGCGACGCGCTTTATTACCTGGCTTGCTCAGAACATCTGGACTGGGGGTACGTGGACCAGCCGCCGCTGACCGTTTTCATTGCGTGGGTTGGTCGTCACACTTTAGGAGTTTCGCTGCCTGCCCTGCTCTTGTGGCCTGCGTTGGCCGGCACAGCACGCATCGTTCTGACGGCGGCGTTTGCGCGCGAGCTTGGAGCGAACAAGTTTGGAACCGCACTGGCGGCAGCCTTGGCTGTCACGCCTGCGGTTTGGTATGTCAACGACCACCAGTTTGCGATGAATGCCTTTGAATCTCTTTTCTGGACTGGCTGCGCGTTTGCCGTCGCACGAATGATCCATGCGAACAATTCCAAATGGTGGGTCGCGTTCGGCGCCATCGCCGGGCTTGGACTCGAAAATAAATATTCCATCGCCGCGTTTGCGTTCTTTCTGCTGGCAGGCCTGCTGCTAACTGCGCAGCGCAGATTCTTCTTTACTCCGTGGATTTTGGCAGGCGGATTCACAGCGTTACTGCTCTTTCTCCCAAACCTGCTTTGGAATATTCACCGTCATTGGCCGTTTCTGGAGTTGATGCATAACATTCGCGCGTCCGGCCGCGACGTGGTTTTGTCGCCGGGCGAGTTCTTGTGGCAACAAATTTTGATGATGACGCCGGCAACGCTGCCATTCTGGCTAGGCGGGTTGTACTTTTACTTTTCAGCTGAAGGGAAAAAGTTTCGCGCCTTTGGTTGGGCGTTCATCTTCACCATAGGATTCTTTTTGCTGGCACACGGAAAGAATTATTATTCCGCACCGGTATATCCATTGGTTCTCGCTGCGGGCGCCGTAGCGACAGAAAAACTTTTATTAAAAGAACGTTTCAAGGAACGCCCCGGGATAGCAGTGACTGGCAAGGTGGCGATGTTTGCATGGCTTTTCATCGGGATAGCCTTGCTTTTGCCGGTGGTGCTGCCGGTTTTGCCCATCGACGCTTATATTCGCTACCAGGCACACCTGCCGTTCGGCGTGCCGAAGTCCGAACATAACCAGGACGAAGCTATCCTTCCCCAGCATTACTCCGACGAGTTCGGCTGGGAAGACATGGTCGCGCGGGTGGCCAATGTCTATCGTTCACTCACGCCAGAAGAACAATCCAGGACTGCGATTTTCGCCAGCAATTATGGCGAAGCCGGCGCCGTGGATTTTTTTGGCAGCCGTTATGGTTTGCCGAAAGCGATATGCACGCACCAGAATTACTTTCTATGGGGACCGCGCAATTACACCGGCGAGATCGTCATCCGCATTGGATCAAAACCGGAAGATGCGCGCGATTATTATGAAAGCGTCAGCGTGGCAGCTACCCTCGACAATCCCTACGCCATGCCCTACGAACGAAACCCGATTTTGCTTTGCCGCCATCGCAAGAAGAATCTTCAGACCGATTGGCCTGACATCAAAAATTGGGATTAGACCAAGCCCTAAGGCGCCAGTCGCACTTGCATGGTTTGCCCGCTACTTCTATTCTCCTTCCCTATGATTCTCCAGGGACAGTCTGCATTGATCACCGGGTCAGGACGCGGTATCGGCCGCGCCATTGCGCTGCTTTTTGCAAAAGAAGGTGCGTCAGTTTTTCTTTGCGCTCGGTCGCATGATCAACTTGCTTCCGCCGCGGCGGAGATTTCGGATCGCGGCGGTCAAGTCGCGTTCGAAACCGCCGATGTTACTCGCGAAGACGCTTGCCGCCGGATCGTTGACGCGGCGCGAGAAAAATTCGGACCCGTGACTATTCTCGTGAACAACGCCGGTCATTACGGGCCGGTTGTTCCCATCGAAGAATACCCGCTCGTCGATTTCGATGAGGTCATCGCAGTGCATCTTCGCGCTGCTTTTCTGCTTACCCAACTCGTATTGCCAGAAATGTACGAGCATGAGCACGGCGTCATTCTCAACATCTCCAGTTTGTCGGCTAAATCTGCTTTTTCTTGGGGCTCCGCCTACGCTGCTGCCAAAGCAGGGATATTGGGATTGACGCGTGTGACCGCGGCGGAAGCTGCGCGCAAAGGAGTTCGCGTGAACGCCATCTGTCCGGGCCCGGTAACCGAAACGATCATGTCCCAGGAGCTTGGCGCCACACTAGCAAAAAAGATTGGTGTCAGTTCAGAAGAACAACTTGCGGGATTCCTGCAATCCATTTTGCAGGGTCGCGGGCAAACCGCCGACGAAATCGCACATGCGGCGCTATTCTTGTGCTCCAACGCTTCGAGCGCCATGACCGGCCAGTCCATCAACGTGGACGGTGGCGCGGCATTTTTCTAATTCAGTCACAGGCCACACGCAGGCCGGCGATTAATGCAACTCGCTCTTGTAAACTACCCCACCCTTCATTACGAATTTCACGTGCGATAATTCTGAAATATCCTTCAGCGGATCACCGCTCACGGCAACAATATCGGCCCATTTGCCGGGCTCAATTGTCCCTACCTTATCTTTCCAGCCCAACAGCTCACTAGCCATTGAAGTAGCCGAGCGAATTGCCTGCATGGGAGTCATTCCATACTGCACGTAATACTCAAACTCCTTGGCTTGATTTAATTGTTTCCAATCGAATCCGCCGGCATCTGTTCCAAAGACAATTTTCACGTTTTTCTTCAATGCCTTTTGAAAGGCGACGCGCTCCAGGTCCACCATCCGGGTCCAGTTTCCGCCCCGTCCAGGCGCAACATACGCACCAACAGTGATGGTCGGAACCCAGTAGACGCCTTTTTTAGCTATTTCATCGATCAACGCATCGGTAAGTCCGTCACCATGCTCGATGGTATCCACGCCGGCACGCAACGCGGCGGCAATTCCGTCGGAACCAATCGCGTGTGCCGCGACCCGTTTCCCCAGCCGGTGCGATTCGTCCACGATGGCTTTCGCCTCCTCGTCAGTGAAATTCACCATACTGTGCAACACGCCGTCGGCTTCAAAGTGATATTTGCGATCCGAATAATATTTGATCCAGTCGGCGCCATGCATCACCTGCTCGCGCACCGCTTTGCGCGCACCATCGACGCCGTCGACATATTGCACTCCGGTAGGCACTTTCAGTTCCCACGAATATCCCAACAACGGATACATGCCGGTGGGAGTCATCGCGCGGGTGGCCACTTGCATGCGCGGCCCGGGCACTTCGCCGTTGGCGATGGCGGTCTTCACATCGACGTCGGCATACATCGCGCCTTCTGTTTCCAGATCCCGAAGTGTAGTGAATCCGTGCTCCAGAGCTATGCGCGCGTTGCGTGCGCCCAAAATCGCGCGATACGGGATGGATTGCTTCAATAACTGCACGTCGTAGTCTTCTGCCGTTATATCGCCGTTCAAGATCACATGGGTGTGCGTGTCCATGAATCCAGGCAAGACCGTGTATTGCGAAAGGTCCAGCACTTCGACGCCGGCCGGCGGCTGTCCGCCCGAGGAGACCGAGGTAATGGTGTCTCCTTCGATCAAAATGAGCGCGTTGTCGACGACTTTGTCGTTGCGTCCATCAATCAAATGCCCGGCGCGCACGGCAATCTTCTTCGAAGGCGGCGCCGCCTTTTCCTGCGCATACGCGGCGGAAATAGTGATGCTCAGGAAAATGACTACAATAATGTTCATCGCGTGAAAGCGTCTACGCATCGGATTCCCCCTCTGTAAAAGTGCATCAGCCTATCATTAAAACAGGTGACTATTCGAATCGTTCGCGCATTCGAATGACACTAAGGTTCGAATGAAATCTGTTTCACGTGAAACAACATTTTCGTCCGGCACCTTGAAGCCGATTTTTCGATTTAGAACCGCGTCAGACGTCAACATGTGCAATTGTCGACGCGCCGACATTTTGCTCCATTCGGCGCGCCGACATGCCATTCGAATGACTCGCGCACTTAGAAAATAGACTTTGGTTTCTGGGTCGCCTCCGCAGGGAGGGCAAAAGCTTGCGGTCGCATACACAACGGCAATACAGTTAAGCATGCCACCATATTGACCGGGATCACTTCGCGATAGTTGTGGAGGAAATATGGAATTGACCAAGCCCAAAAACGAAGAGCGCCGCGTTGCCGCTCTTGAGAAATACGCCATCCTCGATACAGACCCGGAATTAGCGTTCGACGATCTCACACTGCTGGCGTCTTTTGTTTGCAAAACTCCAATTGCATTGATCTCGCTAATTGATGGAGACCGCCAGTGGTTCAAATCGCGTATAGGACTTGATGTCGCGGAAACTTCGCGAGAGGTCGCACTTTGCTCGACGGCGATTCTGCAGCCGGACGTATTTGTCGTACCGGATGCATTGGCGGATGAAAGATTTCGAAATAACCCTTTGGTAGCGGCTGAGCCACACATACGTTTCTATGCTGGCGCACCCCTAGTTACCGAGGATGGATATGCGTTGGGAACCTTGTGCGTGATCGATCAGAAGCCGCGCGATATGGCCCAGGACGAGAAAGACGCATTGAGGGCGCTGAGCCGCTTGGTTCTGGCGCAGCTGGAGTTTCGGCGAAACTTGATACTTCTGAAGGAAGCGCTGAACGACCGCACAAAGGATGAGCACGAACGGCAACTGGAGTGCCAGAAACTGCAAGCCACACTGATGCGTGTGTTGCACCTGGACGCTAAGACAAATCAATTAGGTTGAAACCGCCCTGGTCCGGACATTCAGGCGACGGCCACCGTTGACCCTTGTTCAATTTTCCTGGCAGATTGCCATAAGTCCAGATAGGGACGCAGGTCCTGCATCATTTTTCGAAATTGATTTAGGTCCAGCGATTGCGCGCCATCGCTGATGGCCTTTTCCGGAGCGGGATGAACTTCGACGATCAAGCCGTCCGCGCCGATCGCTACTGCCGCGCGCGATAAGGCAGGGACGAGGCTGCGTTTTCCGGTAGCGTGACTGGGATCGAGGATTACCGGCAAGTGGGTTAGCTCGTTCAATACCGGGATGGCGGCAATGTCACAGGTGTTGCGTGTGGCGGTCTCAAACGTGCGGATACCGCGTTCGCATAGGATTACGTCGGAGTTGCCGTGCGCGACGATGTATTCGGCGGACATCAAAAGTTCCTTGATCGTGCTGCTCAGGCCGCGCTTCAGGAGCACCGGGCGCCTGCATTTGCCGAGTGCCTTGAGCAGAATAAAATTTTGCATATTGCGCGCGCCTACCTGCATTACGTCGGCGTACTGAGCAATCAGATCGACGTCACGATCGCTCATCACTTCCGTGATGACGGCCAGGCCGGTTTCCTTGCTGGCTTTCTGTAAAAGCTTCAGACCTTCTTCTTCCATGCCTTGAAAGTCATAGGGGGAAGTTCGCGGCTTGAAGGCTCCGCCGCGCAGCATTTTGGCTCCGGCTTTCGCGACACCCTCGGCGGCTTGCATGATTTGTTTTTCGGACTCGACGGAGCAAGGCCCAGCCGCGATGACGAATTCATCGCCACCAATCTCGAAGCCCTTAATTTTTATGCGCGTCTTGCCAGAGCGAAATTCTTTGCTGACAAATTTGTAGGGCGCCGAAATGGGCACCACTTTTTCGACCTGCGGCATGGCTTCGACGGATTCCAGACAGGCGGTAACGTCGCCCACGCCGACGACACCGATTACTACGCGCTCCTCGCCTTCGATGGAATGCACTTTGTAGCCAAAATGCTCAACAATCTTGCGAACTTCGGCGATTTCTTCAGGAGTGGAATGGAGTCTCATGGAGATAATCATCAAGATTTCCTTTCGCTAAAAATAAAAAAACCACTCTTGCGAGTGGGCCAAATCTCTTTTTTAGTGCTTGCTTGAGAAAACGCCCCTCGCCTAGTTGGGTGGCTTATTAAATCGAAACCAATAATAGCGGCTCATGGCGTGGCGCCAGTGTATTTTGTCTGCCATCGAAAAACAACAATTTGTTGCATGGCATCTCCATCGTCGACCAATTCCACGGGGATCGCTGCCGGCATAGCCCGCTCCCTTAAAGATCGCTATTCACTTTTACGTGACCGCACCGCAGGCAAGTAATTTAGAATCTTAATAGTTGCTTCAAAGGAGCGTCAGCGTGTCATTGCGAATCGAAGACTACGGAATGATTGGTGATTGCCATACCGCCGCATTAGTTTCGAGCGAGGGTTCTATAGACTGGCTCTGTCTTCCCAGTTTCGATTCCGCCGCTTGCTTCGCCGCGCTCCTCGGCACCTCTGAGCACGGCTACTGGCTGATAACGCCCGACTGTCCAATCAAGCGCATTCATCGCCGCTATCGGGACGACACCCTGATCCTGGAGACCACCTTTGAAACAGAAGCTGGCACCGTAACGCTCGTCGATTGCATGACGCCCACCACCGACACGCCTGATCTTTTGCGCCAGGTTGTTGGTCAAAGCGGCAAAGTGCCCATGAAAATGTCCTTGTCCATTCGCTTCGATTACGGATCGATCGTTCCTTGGGTGCGCAAAACAGATGATGGTCTTATCGCCATAGCCGGACCTGACACTCTCCGCCTTCGTACGCCAGTCGAGCTATGCGGCGAAAATTTTCACACCACGTCCAAGTTTACGGTTTCTGCCGGGCAGAAGATTCCATTCGAGATTTGTTGGTATGCATCGCATCGAGATGAGCCGCAGTTTCTTGACTTCGAAAAGACCATAGACGACACAGAAAAATGGTGGCGCGAGTGGGCCGGCCGTTGCACATTCCCAGGTCCATCAAAACTGGCAGTAACCCGTTCGCTCATCACTTTGAAAGCTCTAACCTATGCCCCCACGGGTGCCATCGTCGCTGCGCCTACGACTTCCCTTCCCGAATTGATTGGCGGCGTTCGCAACTGGGACTATAGATTTTGCTGGGTGCGTGACGCCACGCTCTCGCTTCACGCGCTGATTATCGCCGGATATCTTGAGGAAGCGCGCGATTGGCGCGAATGGATCATGCGCGCAGTTGCCGGCAAGCCCTCCGAACTTAACATTGTTTATGGCTTGCGAGGCGAACGACGCCTTACAGAACTGGAACTTCCCTGGCTTCCGGGCTACGAAAATTCTGCCCCGGTGCGAACCGGCAATGCCGCTTACAATCAGCTTCAACTTGATGTCTACGGCGAAATCATTGACACCCTTTACCTTTGCCGCCAGGCCGGCATTCAGTCAAATGATAAAGACATGTCCCCCGGAATTGGACGCGCTCTCCTCGACCATCTGGAAACCTCATGGGAAGAGCCTGACGAGGGAATTTGGGAAGTTCGCGGTCCGCGCAGAAACTTTACGCATTCAAAAATGATGGCCTGGGTGGCCATGGATCGCGCCGTCAAGAGTGCCAAACAAGGTTGGGTGCCCGATCCCCCGACAGAAAAGTGGCGAAACCTTCGCGATAAAATTCATGCCGACGTCTGCAACAACGGCTTCGATGCTGAGCTGAATTCCTTCGTGCAGTTTTACGGCTCAAAACATCTCGATGCCAGCTTATTGATGATGGCTATTGTCGGCTTTCTTCCGCCAAACGATCCACGCCTTCGCGGAACCGTTGATGCCATAGAAAAACATCTACTTTCCGAGAATGGCTTCGTTAACCGCTATACTCTCGACCCTGCCGTTGACGGCTTGCCGCACGGCGAGGCCGCTTTTATTCCGTGCACTCTCTGGCTCGCGGATAATTATGCTTTCATGGGACGTCATCAAGAAGCGCGCGACGTTTTTGAACGTGTATTAGCTATTCGCAACGATCTCGGCTTACTGTCCGAAGAATACGATCCCGTGGACCGCCGCCTACTCGGAAATTTTCCGCAGGCTTTTTCGCATTTCGGCATGGTCAACACCGCCTACAACCTCGAAGGCAACACCAGCGCCAGCACTGCCGGCGGTTCCCCAGGCACGAAATTAAAATAAGCTGCCGTCAATACGGTTCTGAACTTCTCGGCTTCAGTTGCATTGAGGCCGGCCGCATTTTTGTCAACATTTTGATTGGCCGTAGTCTGATTATTGCAGTTTTGTAACTTGTACTCCTGCGCGTTCCGCGATTCAATTGGCAGTTGCATTGATTGCTGCGTGCCGTTTCCATCCATCACGGTTCGCTGGAGGCCGCTTGTCCACTGGAATGAAAATTATTTTTGCGCTTCTCTGTTTCACTCTATTTGTCGAAGTTGGTGGGAGCCAGGAGCAAGAACGCACGCGGCTTCCGAGCAGCAAAGCGGTGATCAAGCCAACTCCTGGCGCGCCGCAACGTACCAACGGCTTCCCAGAAACAATTGCGTTGAGTCCCGATGGCCGATATGCCGCGCTGCTGAACAACGGATTTGGCACCGTCGAGTCGGGCCTGAAACAATCCATCGCAATTCTGGACCTGCAGACAAATCAGGTCACGGATTTTCCGGAAGACCGGCTTGGTGAAGATGCGCACCAAAGTTATTTCCTTGGCCTGGCTTTTAGTTCCGATAGCACACATCTTTACGCTTCAGTCGGCTCGATCAGCGATCCCACCGGCGAGAAACCTGGAAATACCGGCAACGGCATTGCGGTGTATCGCTTTGAGCAGGGCAAACTCAGTCCGGATCGTTTTATAAAAATAGCTTTGCAACCCGTTCCGGCGGGGACGCATGTCGCTCGCGGATTCGGCAAACTTCCAGCGTCGCGCGCCATTCCGTATCCGGCAGGACTCACTGTTATTTCAGGAACAGCAATTCAAAAAGACCAGCTTCTCATCGCCAACAATCTATCGGACAACGTGATACTGCTCGATGCAGAGTCCGGAAAAGAGTTGGCGCAATTCGATCTGAGTACTCATCGCTTTATGCCTTCGTCTTTTCCGTATACCGTGGTGGCGACTCGCGATGGCCACCATGCGTGGTGCAGTTTGTGGAATGCTTCGCAGGTCGTGGAACTTGATCTGGTTCACAAAAGTGTTGTTCGGCGCATCCCGTTGTTAGTGCCAAGGAGTTCTGTTGCTCCTGGGTCGCACCCCACCGCGATGCTGCTTTCGCCGGACGAAAAATTCCTATACGTAGCTTTGGCCAACGCCGATTCCGTTGCCACAATCGATGCGCGTAGCGGCAAAATTCAAGCGTTCTTCTCGACGCATCTTCCGAAACAGGGATTCTCGGGCAATGAAACAGATGCGCTCGCGCAGAGCAAAGACGGAAAGCGCTTGTTCGCAGCTAGCGCGGCAACGGATTCTGTAGCGGTGTTCGACACGACAACATTGACTGACGGCCGACCGCATATCGGCAAGCCACTTATCGCTATGGGTTTCATTCCCACCGAATGGTATACGCTCGCCGTCGCTGTCGCGGACAACGATTTGCTGATCGCTACCGGCAAAGGCTGGGGCACCGGTCCAAACGCTACGGATATATCCAAGGTGCCGTCCAAACGCAGAAGATTGCATCCCTACATTCCAACTTTGCTTCACGGTTCGATCGCGCGAGTCAATCTGGAAGCAGTCGAAAAAAACCTGCCGGAATTTACGCGTGTGGCACAGGAACAAATGCAGCTCTTGGCCGATCCAACTGCTCTCCCATTTCACGACGGCGCGAATCCCATTCACCATGTGATTTACATCATCAAAGAAAACCGAACCTACGACCAGATTTTCGGCGACATAAAAGTGGGCAACGGCGATCCGTCGCTCACTCTTTACGGTGCAGATATCACGCCTAATGAGCACAGGCTGGCTTTGCAGTTTGGCGTGCTCGACAACTTTTACGATTCTGGAGAAGTCTCCGGCGACGGCCATATGTGGTCGACTGCGGCGATTGCCGGCGACTACAACGAGAAAACCTGGCAGATCGCGTACCGCAGCCGCGAGCGCACCTACGATTTCGAAGGCATGGTCGCGGATGAATATCCGCTGGAGCACGACGAGCCCGACGTGAACGAGCCGGGGACGGGATATTTGTGGGGCAACGTGGCGCGCCACGGGTTGAGCTATCGTCACTATGGCGAATTCGTGGCCAGCGAATGGTGCGGAGATAAATTCACTCCGGAGGGGTCCCCTACGGAAGGTACGCCCGCTCCTGCGGGTGGTCCCTGCGTGCGCAAAGCGATAAAGCAGGGAGAGCCGCTGCCTAGCGGCGCTGGCGAGCCGAATGGAACGCCTAGTCCTTATCCCTGGCCGATCCCGGTACTTCGCCGCGACGTCGCTACAAAACCGGAATTGCGAGGGCATTTCGATCCGCGCTTCGCGGATTTTAAAATCGATTACCCCGATCAGTTGAGGGCGGATGAATTTTTGCGCGAGTTCGATGGCTTTGTGCGCGCGCGAAAAGCAAACACCAAAGCTCAGGAATTGCCGAGCTACGTGATGCTGCGACTGCCCAACGATCACACCAGCGGCACGCGGCCGGGTTTCCCAACGCCGTCGGCTTCGGTGGCCGACAACGATCTTGCGGTGGGCCGCGTTGTCGATGCGGTGTCGCACAGTCCTTACTGGGATGACACGGCAATTTTTATCGTGGAAGACGACGCGCAGGATGGCGCCGATCACGTTGACGCACACCGCAGCATTGCGCTGGTGATCAGCAAATATGCGCCCGGCTCGGTTGAACATCCCTCTGTAGAGCACGGTTTCTTCACCACTGTGAGCGTGATCCGGACCATGGAGGCTCTGCTGGGCTTGCCACCGATGAATCACAATGACGCGTACGCTCCAATCATGTCCTCGCTGTTTTCGGGCACGCCCACGCAACAGCCATTTGAAGCGGATGTCACTAACCTTCGCAACGGACTAATCTTCAAGAGCAATGCCGCGACCGCGCCAGGTGCGAAAGGCATCCGCCGCGATGGATTGGCGGCATGCGGACGAGGCCAACAACCAAGTGTTGAATTCCATCCTGTGGCACGACCGTAGGGGCGACATTCCGATGCCGCCGTCGCAGCACACAGTATTTCCGGTTGCCTCGGGGCAGCGGTAACGATGACCGTCGCAGTCGAGCTGATTTGAGTTAGCGTGGAAGAGGGCAAGTGGATTTACGGACATACCCCCACCCCCCGTGTTTTGCGCAAGAGAGTCCACAAAGTGCTGGAAATAAAAGGCGGGCGCTGCAAAAAGCGCGCAAGCGTTAACAAATTGCTGAAAACACAAGAGTTGAGCTGCAGGGCCGGCTTCTTGGTGTCGGGAGGGAAAACAGCTGAGTACCCAACGAAAGGGATATTTGGGAACTTCGGGCAGGCAGACGGGTTGGAATTACGAAGAGGGACTGAACAGGCAGGGACCGATAAGATTCGGGGGACTTCTGGGGTGACGGTCATCCCTGATTTTACTATTTATATATATTAATTACAAGTTATATAGGCGTATGGAATGAGGGATGCTATACATTCGAAACCCAACTTGGGCGGAAGCGTAAGCTATTCCACACATAGGGGGCCGCTATTCGATACAATTGCGACAGCTTCAGTTGGGACGATCAATTGACGAGGGTGGGTGGTCGCCGATGGTGATGTTTAGCGATAAGGTGAGTGTTCCTGGTCATGTGCTAGTGCGTTCCTGGATAAGGAAGCGGTGCTGTTGAATATTGAAACCGAACGCTATTTTGGGTTGGACGAAACTGGCGCGCGAATGTGGCAATTAGCGACGACGGCGGCAAATATTGACGCCGCTTACCAGACACTCCTAAATGAGTACGATGTCGACGCCCAGACGCTTCGCGAGCACCTTTAGCGAATTACTCGAAAAATTGGCCGACAACGGATTGCTGACCGTTAGTTCTTCCGATGTGGGAACCGCTGACGTCGATTTGGGAGGTGCTGTTGGAGCCAAGGGCGCGCGGACTTTTCCTGCGTGCTGCGGTACTGTTGCCATTTATTTCCCTGAGCCTGCGGCTTCGCGGCTTTCGCGCAACGCAAACAAGTCTGCAAAAACGCCTGCCTAAAGCCCTGTCGGGTCTTTCTGATAAATCAAATGGGGTACAGACAGAGCCGGCCAGCTTGACCGCACGAATGGTGAGATCGGCTGCCGCACGGTCACCTGGGGTAACGCCTGCGTGTCTGGAGCAGTCTCTGGCGCTATGGTGGCTGCTCGGACGGCAAGGAATCCGCTCAAGCGTGCGGATTGGGACGCGTAAGAGCGCAGCGAAATTTGAACTTCGGGTCACGAGTGGGTGGAACACGACGGGGTGGCCCTGAACGAGCCGGAAGAAGCGCATAAGCATTACGCGGCGTTCGGGGAAGAATTTCCGATACTCGGCGGGGCAAAAAAATAGCGGCAAGCGCCTTTGACGCTAATGGAGGTGTTCTTGGGTCTGGTTAATTGGGGCGTCAATCGCAAATCTGGGCTTGAAACCAAGTACCGCGAGGCCGACGGCCAACAGACCGACGCCGAGCAGAACGGTGGCCGAAGGCTCGGGAGTCGAAACCGAGCCGGGTGTACCGGGAGTGGTCAAAGTGCCGACAGGCGCTCCAGTCATGAAGTCAGTTAACGCCACTCCGCCAGCAACAACTCCTAGCATTGTTGGGGAGCCTTCAGGTCCAGAATAAAGCTGAGGACCAGCTAAATTTATATCCAAACAAGTCAGACCACAGATTGCCTCGAAACCTCCTCCCTCCTTCCCTGCCGAGAAAAAGGAGAGTTTATCACTGGAAGGCGCTCCATTGATCAGAAGTCTATGGGCATCACCTGAAAATTGATACCGGGTGTGAATTCTATGACAGTCGGGTTAACAGGTAGTTCGAAAGACGCGGTGATCGCTCCACCCGTAAACTGATATGTTATAAGAGAATCTGCCGAGGCTATGCCTGCGGTGAGGAATAAAACAGCGGACAAAAGTAATGATGCGCGTGACCAGTTCTTCACGGAACACCTCCCACATTAGAATAGTGCAATCGAAGTGCCGTATTTTGCATGAACAAAGAATATAACGTAATGATATTAAAGCACTTAATTTGGTGATCGAGAGCGACAGTTCCAATATGGAATATTTTTTCGCATTTCGAGGCAACATTGGTTCACATATAGTGCCTTTCGACTCACACCCGGGCAATGTTTGCCTCAAAGCCCCTCAGCTCCGAGGTGTCTGTGAGCGGTATAGTCGGCATATTCCATCGCGACGGAACGCCCTTGGTAGTAGACCGATTGCGTTCGATGACGGACTTTCTGGTTTACAGGGGTCCCGATGGTCGGGATATTTGCCTGGGTAGTCAGGTGGGGCTCGGCCATACCTTACTAAACGCTTCTCAAGAACCAGGCAGCCAAAAACAGCCTATCAATATGGAATCACTATGGATCACGGCCGATGTACGCCTTGATTCTAAGGCTGAGCTAATTAGAAACCTTCAAATACTTGGACGAAGAATTGAAGGACACACCTGCGATGCCGAATTAATCCTACACGCTTACTTGGCTTGGGGACTCGAGTGCGTGGAACATTTGCTTGGAGATTTTTCCTTCGCGGTCTGGGACTCGCTTGCAAAAACGCTGTTTTGCGCGCGCGATCATTTTGGAATCAAACCATTTTATTATGCGGAGCCGGGTGGGGCATTCATTTTCAGCAACACTCTCAACTGCTTAAGACAACATGTCGAGGTGAGTAGTCAACTAAACGAAAAGGCTATTGGAGATTTTTTACTGTTTGGATGGAACTACAACGAGAACTCCACAAGCTTCAGAGACATTCAACGGTTACCGCCAGCACATTGGTTACTGGTTTCGCGGGAGGGTCTCCGAGCAAAAAGATATTGGTACCCGCCAACGCAAGACCGGATTCGCTACACCCGGAGTGAAGATTACGTTGACAACTTTATGGAATTGTTAAAGGCTGCGGTTGTCGATCGGCTGCCTACCGATCGTGTGGGGATTCTGTTGGGCGGCGGGTTGGATTCCGGTGCTGTAGCGGCCGTGGCGAGTGCATTTTCCAAAAGTCAGGGAGGGGTCCGCTTTAAGGAGCTACACCGCAGGCTATGATCGGCTAATTTCTGACAATGACCACTTATTTGCCCGGCAATCCGCGGAATACTTCGGTATTCCGAACAAGTTTCTGCCTTTAGATAACATTGAGCTCTTCGAGAAACGAGACGAGGCAGACTACCCCCACCCAGAGCCTGGCACAGGGCTCTTTTACGGTGCAAAAACTGAACTGTTTCGCAGGATTTCAACACATTGCCGAGTAGCACTATCTGGGGGAAGGATCCGATAATTTAATGTACTTTCAGATGTGGCCTTATATAAAGGATCTGGGCAGACATCGAGAATCGCGTCGATTGATATTCGAAACTGCGTGGTTCCTGTGGATCAGACCACTCCCTCGGTTAGGTGTTGCACGACGGATTGAATCGATCATCGGCAAAGCGAGCGGAGATACAGAGATACCGCGTTGGATCGCGCCTGAGTTCGCGAGGCGGGCCAGACTGAAGGAGAGGTGGGCGGAGTACAACAAACTTGTATTTCCCGTTGAACGGCACCCTGTGCGGCCCAAAGCACACGCATCGATGTTCAGTGCGCGTTGGGCCGGTTTGTTTGAATCGGAGGATCCGGGCGTGACGTATTATCCGGTGGAAGTCCGATACCCTTTCCTGGATTTACGAATCGTTCGCTATCTGCTGGCAATCCCCGTTTTCCCGTGGGCCTATAAGAAAAAATTATTGAGAGCTTCGATGTACAAAAAATTACCTGAGAGCGTACGACTACGGCCGAAGACGCCGGTATCAGGCGATCCAATAAAGGCAAAGATACGAGAAATGGGAGTTAAGTGGATGAATGAACGGATGCTGTCTGCACAGGCCGCTGAGTTCGTAAGCCAAAGCCTCAACGATCTGATGGGCACCGACGAGATTCGAGCTTACTGCTTACAAAAATGGTTAGAAGGGATCAGTTAAGGGCTTTCGCGCTTTCAGTTCTGTGATAGCTGGGTGTACCGAATGCAACAATTAAAATCTACGTAATGGCCAACGGAAACTAACGGAAACTAATGAGCTCTGAAGAATAGTTAACTCTTGTGGTAGAATTTGTTCGCGGAGATTCGAGCTTACTGCCCAGCCAATGCTTAAGTGAATTTAATTGAGATTCGATTCCAGGGGAAACAATAATGGCTGAAACAAACAGCGGCAGGCAAACAAAGCCTTATTCGGCACCGACTTTGATTGTCTATGGAAAAGTCGTAGATATCACGAAGGCAAATAATACGACCGGAAGCCTAGACAATCCTCCCGCGCCTCGTCAGTTCACTTCTCTCACATAAAGCACTTTCATCCTAAAGATTAAGGGCAGCACGACGGCGATTTTCCGATACAGAGCTTACGGCCTCGCGTTCCGTTCGGATCGACCGATAGCGGGATTTTCGCTCGAACCTTCCGATAATTCAGCCTATGATGTGGACATAAAGCTGGGCCTCTTACCACCGGGTATTTCAAGACACGACAGCCGCAAATTACGATACACCAGTACTCTACTGACACAAGCAGGACAACCCGCTTTACAAATTTGGGACGTGCGGCACGGTGAATTTCTCTTCGTCAAGTATAGCGACGGGGTCGAATTCTGGTTCGATCGTGGCCTTCGAACGCTGTGGGCTCAGTGGCCCAAAAACTCGCCGATTGAGAATGTCGCGGGTTATCTCGTCGGGCCAATTATGGGATTGTTGTTGCGCCTTCGCGGAACGGTGTGTCTTCACGCTAGCGCGGTGGGCATTGAGGAGCGTGCGATTGTTTTTGTGGGTCCTGAGGGAGCAGGAAAGTCGACAACCGCAGCGGCGTTCGCACGGCAGGGATTTGCCGTGCTGTCGGACGATATCGTTGCGTTGGCTGAGCGCGAGCACCAATTTTGCGTGCTGCCAGCCTATGCACGCATAAATCTGTGGCCAGACTCGGTCAAATTGCTTTACGGTTCGCCGGACGCTTTGCCGCAAATTATGCCCGATTGGGACAAACGGTGTCTAAAACTCGGGGAAAATGGCGAAGCACGATTCGAAGAGCGAACGCTGCCCGTCGGAGCTATCTACGTTTTAGGACATTCCACACCGAACTCAACCGAGAGTGTCGAATCTATTTCGCAGAAGACCGCGATGATGACGCTGGTGACAAATACTTACGCGACAAATTTTTTGGATGCCAAGCAGAGAGCGGAGGAGTTCGCAGTACTTGGGCGTCTACTTTCGGCGGTTCCTGTTCGCAAAGTTAACGCCAAGCGCGGCACTTTGCCAGTCGGTGAGCTTTGTGATGTTATCCAACGGGATTTTGGATCTCTCCCGTGATCAGAGTGCTGATCAATCTCATCGAGGTTTCCCGGGAAGAAACGCACTACATGGGCGCCTGTTTCTCTGCCTCGAGGCAACGGAAGTAACTATAGGCGAGGTCACGGTTACCGTCTCTTGATGAAGAAGTTGCCGCAGATGCGGGTGAAGAAACCACAAAGGCGCGAACAGCACTGATTAGCCGACACACAAGGGTGGCCGTCGGGAAAGCATGACGCTGCTTGGGTGGGGGTGGGGGCCACAATGGAAGTAACCAAAGGCAAAGCGATGGCTGCGGCTATGCCAATCCTTCGTACGGCTACGCGACGCGACAGACGCTTATTGGGCACTGCCGTTTCGACAAGTAGATGCGCGTCCGCTAACTGGTCGAGGGCCAGCAGGACCACCGATTCGTCCATCGGTGCGGAAAGTTGCCGCGAAAGCGTCCTTGCGATCTGCGATGAGCTATTTTTACCGTCACATAGCTTCCATGCGGCCGCCGCGGTCGAATTTAAACAATGGCCCACGTTGCGTTGCGGATCGTAGATCAGAAGCTCGGAGTCGAATTCTCGTATGAGGCAATCCACGCGAGCTCGGGGGAGTTGCCGTTCTTTCATGCCGTCCCCAATCGTTCCCGGGCTCACGATAGATTCAGGATGGACGCCGGTACGCCGCGGGCCTCACCGCGCGTCCCCTTGATGAAGAGCGAGTGTCTGGCGAGCTTATGGAGTCTCGCAAGAGTCCGATGCGGCTGGCTTCGAATGGCGAGGCTATTTGCCAAAAGTTCCAATGCGCCTTGCCCCTGCGAAAGCGGCTTCGGCTGCCACCGCGCTCCCGTCTCGAACTTGCAAATCACTGCCATGCCCATAGGCAGCGGCTTGACGCCTGAGGACGCGCCCATGCTTCAGCCGTGTACTTTGTCTGGGCGCGGGAAAAGTCGTCTCGGATTCCTAGAGGCCGTGCGAATGGATGTACCAAGCCAGAGTTATCCACGACAGCGAACTCATCGGAATAGTACGTTGCGCCAAGGCGCAACATCTCTCGCACTAGTGTCGTTTTGCCAGTGAAGCTACGGCCGGGCAGCACAATCGCCCGTCCTTGCCAGCCGACTACCCCCGCGTGTAGAAACGTCATATTCGGTGTTGCTTCCGCAGTGTATCGGTACAGATCCGTCTCTAACGCCGCCAACACCTGATTCAACGCAGCGTCCCGCGCTATGCGTATGGTGTCCGAATATAGCACATGTAGACGGCGCATTCCGTCGCGCTCAGAACCTGGTGCCACCACCAACGAATACAATCGTTGGACGATAACTCTGCGGGATTTCTTCCATCCAGGCGGCAGCAGAGGGAGAACACGAGTTAGCACTCCCGAAACGTTGACACGCACTCCAGCGCAAACACCGAACGCAGAAAATGCTAAGCCTTCCGCCCAATCCAGGCGGTCGAGTTTCTGCATTCAATAGGAACTCGCGTCGAGTCGAAGCCATTTGCCGGTCGGCATTCGCGCTCCTTTCTCCTCAGTGCTCAGGATAGTATATCTGGAGATGGGAAACAGAAACGACGTCCCGGGAGGGCGGCGCGAAGATGCATTTCCGGCAATCAACGTTTGAAGGCGCGAATGTTTCGTCACGCACGCTGCGGCGGCACGCTGTCGATCATGTCCCGGTGCTGACGATGGAAGGAGAGGCGGAGCGTTTTTTACTGGGAGCAATGGATGGAAGGGCATCGCTGGAGGAAATCGCTAAAAAAGCGGCCGAACAATTTCCTGCGGTTTACTCGTCGCTCGAAGAGGCATTCGAGCGCGTGTCGGAACTGGCGCGAAAACTTTCAAGGTAATTGCGGAGAAGATGCTTGTCGCCCGGCGGATCTTTGATTTACTGCTGTAAACTTCGGAAACTGCCCAAGCATCGAATGAATGGCTTCGATTGGTGTGATGGAGGTCCTTCTTGCCAGTAGTCCGCGCCTGCAGCCATTGCGGTCAGAATAACCGTATACCGGCAAAATACCTGGCCAGTACCGGTCGTTGCGGAAAGTGTAAAGCGCCGTTGCCGCCGGTGGCGGAGCCCTTGGCGGTCGACGAAATTTTGTTCGATGAAATTATCCAGAATGTGTCCGTTCCGGTGCTTGTTGATTTTTGGGCGGACTGGTGCGGACCCTGCCGCATGGCTGCTCCTGAAGTAGCTCGCACCGCGGCGGAGATGGCGGGCAAAGCTGTGGTGCTGAAAGTGGATACCGAGAAATATGCGGCACTCGCGGGGCGCTTCAATGTTCGCGGCATACCGAACTTTGCGGTTTTCTCCGGGGGTCGTCTGGTAACGCAGCAAGCCGGGTTGGTAAATCACAGTCAGATGAAACAGTGGCTGAGCACCGCCGGTGCGGTTTCTGCTTGAGGAACGCGGCGATTTGCAAACCGTTTATAGCGGCGCGCTAACGCAGCGGCGCTTTCCTAACCTGTCGTGACCTTCTAATCGGCAGGCCGCTCGATTTTTGACCTTTGACGCGGGCGCGCAACGTGCTATTTAGAACCTAAGCCCAGACCCAATCCGCTTGAGGAGGGAGAACCCATGAGGATCTTCATCACGGCGGTTGCCCTAAGCGTTGCGTTAATTTCCGCCGCCACGCGTTTTCCAGAGGCTCCAACTGGCTTTGACAACAAAACCAACGGCATAGTTGATGATGTAACACACCAAGCTGACCAGGTGAAGTTCGAGGGAGTCGAGCAGCTGAGTGATGGTCTTGGACCGCTGTACAATGCACAGTCCTGCGCCGAATGCCACCAGAATCCCGTGTCCGGCGGAGTCTCGCAGGTGACGGAATTGCGGGCCGGTCATAACGGGCCTGACGGGCGCTTTCGCACTCCCGACATCCCAATCGCTCACGGAGCAGAGGTGGTTACCGGCCGGTCGCTGGTGAATGATCGGGCTATTTGCCCCAATGCGGCGTTTCCCGACAAGGAAATTCAGGAACGCGTTCCAGAGAGCGAGACGATCCGCACATTCCGGCTCTCGCTGAATCTTTTGGGCGATGGCTTCGTTGAGGCCGTTGCGGATCAAACGCTCATTAACCTTTCCAAACAACAATGCAAGTCGTCGCATGGGAAAATCTGCGGTCAGATTCTCTATGTGCCCATCGTGGAGGCGCCTGGACAGATGGGCGTGGGCCGCTTCGGCTGGAAGGATCAGCACGCCAGCCTGTTGTCATTCGCCGGTGACGCGTACCTCAACGAGATGGGGATCACCAATCGCCTGCAACCCAATGAAGTGACCAATCTATGCAACACCGTGTCGGAGCCGAATGATACAACCGGTCCGGACGGCCTTTCCGACATTGACCACTTCGCTCGCTTCATTCGAGCTACCAAGGCGCCAGCGCGCGATGCGGCGCTCGCCAGTGGTGCGACTGCGAATAAGGGCCTGGGCTTGTTCGAGAAGATCGGTTGTGCTTCCTGTCATGTCGAAACGTTGACCACTGCGCCCGCGGGAACAAAGACTAATGGCGGCACGTTTACCATTCCCGCCGCGCTGGGCTCTATCACCTTGCATCCGTACGGTGATTTCCTGATGCATGATGTAGGCACCGGTGACGGTATTTTGCAGGCCACGCGCGAACACTATGGACACCAGGTCTTCCAACAGATGTCCGGGTACCTTTCAAGACAAGATTTTGAGAGCAGTCGTAACAAGATTCGCACTGCTCCTTTATGGGGCGCCCGCTTGCGTTCACGATTGATGCATGACGGGGCTTCCCTAACACTTCTCGAAGCTATCACGCGACATAGTGGCGAGGCCGGCCATGTCATCAAGCAATTTGAAAAACTGAAACGCCCCGAGCAGAACGCCATCATCGAGTTCTTAAAATCGCTGTGAACGCTTCATGGCGTCAGTGGATATTCTCGGTCGGATTTCCGGGCGATTGGCGGCGCATTCGGAAGGAAAAGTATTTTTCCGATTAGCTCGACACGCAGGTACTGCGAAATTGGCACTAGGGTCGCGCAGTGGTCGCTAGCCAGACTTTGCGCAATTCTTCGCGGCGCGCGAGGACGTGTGTTTTTGCTTCGTCAAAGCTGGCGTAGACCTGCGTGCCTAATGGTGTTGCAGGGAGAGCAGCAAGCCACGAGATTGTTGGCATCCTTCTTTCCCTTGCGGGCGCGAGGAATCACGAAATCGACCCGCATGATCAGCGCGTTTTCAAAACTCGCGCGCCCATCCAAACCACAATACCGACAAACATAACCATCACGTTCGAGAATCTTGCGGCCTTCTCCAACCGTTACCGGGGAATCAACGAGCGAAAGAGAAACGAGGTTAATAGGCATGGTGATCCTCCATAGCGGAAATCGTCGGAACCACGAAAGAAGAGCGCGACTTCCACTTTCTGTGGGAATGAAGGTAGGACGGAGCAAGGGCGGCGTCAAGATGTGGGCTGGGGTAGTCTCGCACAGGTCGCGCTCACAAATGCAATCACATTTCAATCTGCTCAAATGGATGACGGTGAAGGCTTGGTTTCGAACAAATTGAAATCCAACACTGCTTGGCTACTCGGCCAAGGCATGGTCAATCGGTTCAACCGACAACTAGTTTTTGCGATTTTGGAGCCGAGGGCGAGAGTTGAACTCGCGACCTGCCGATTACGAATCGGCTGCTCTACCACTGAGCTACCTCGGCTTTGACTGAAAAGAAAGGCCTTGCTGTCCTGACTGCTGTTGATTTTCTTCAACTGCCATCAAATTGCCATCAAAATACTTCTCCACCTTCGCCATAGCTTCATGTAAATCCGTCGAATCCACGATGTTGTACCTTTCAAACGTAGACTCTGTCAGATGTCCCGAAATCTTCATAGCGATTCTCCGTGGAACCCCGGACCGGATCAGATTCCTGACGCCACTGCGGCGGAAGTCGTGAAGAAGCAGGCCCTTGTACTGCCAAACTTTGGGCCCCGTCTCCACGCCCAATCCTACCTTAACGCATGAAGCCTGAAAAGACTTCCGCAAGTTTCTTGCGTCAAACAGTTTCACGTTGCGCGGCGATTTCTTGAGGGTTTCATTTAGCTCAAGCGGCAAGGGCAGCAGAATCGGTTCCTCATTTTTGGTTTGGTTCCCTTCGATCCTAAGCTGAATCTTCCCTTTTCATACTCTATCTGCGACCACGTGATGGCCAGCGCGGCGCCGACTCTGCAGCCGGTAAAATACAGGAACGTCACTAGCGGATGGAGATGTTCCGGCATGGCGTTTCGTAGCTTGGTGAATTGCGTGGGGGTCAAGAATCTTGCGGACGTTGTCCTCTTTCAGCATCGGAAAATAGGGAGTTTGTGCCAACTTCCCTTCCCGCCGCGCCAAACTCATCATCCTTCGCAATAGGCTCAGATTCCGGTTTATCGTCGCGTTCTTCGCCCCTTCGTTCTGACGCTTCTCTATAAACTCATAAAGCAGTTTCGTGGTGATCGTCCTGACAGGCCGGTTTTGAAAAACGAATTGAGATGTTCAAAGCCCCAAACGTAGGGATTGCCATCCTTGTCTGTTTCCAACATTTTGACGCCACGCGTCGGTAGTCCAGGATGAGAATTTTGCGGATGTCCTCGTACTTCCGGGACAAGGTTTCACTCCTAAAAATGCCTAGTAATCATGCGCCCGTCTTGTGTTGAGTATGGCGCAGATTTTTGTTTTGCACAGTTCCAAGGACAAGGATCTGGTGGCGCTGCTAGCGCGCGCCTTCGCGGCAACCAAGGTGAAAGGCGTGTTTGAAGAGTTTGGAGCGATTTTGAAAGGCCCGGCGAACGCGCAGCGTATCGCACAGGATGGATTTCCGCGTGACAGAGAACGATACGTCACTTAAACTTAGTTAGGGGGTAAGCTGGAGAAGTACTTCATGACCCTGGATGTAAAACCCGAAATCGCCGCCGCACTGGAAGCCCTAGCTTCTGCCAAAGGGTTGTCTGTGGAAGACTACCTTGAGCAGCTCGTGGAAAATCAGCTACCGCTCAAGCCGGAGGATGCGATAAGTTCGGGGAGCAGTGGCATGGTCTGGGAAAACGGGCTGTTTGTCTACCGTACGGGCAGGCCGCTGCCCTTGCGCGTAGTCGATGATGCTATCCGCCAAGTCCGCGAAGAAAGGGCGCAGCACATCCTGGGCAAGCATTCTTGAAGCTGTTCTTCGACAGCTCTGTTCTGGTTCCGGTCTTTTACGCTGATCATCCACAGCACACATCTAGCACAAAATTATTCCTGGCCGCAGGAAAAGACGATTTCTGCGCGCTTCGCACGCTCGGTGAGGTCTACGCTACGCTCACTGGCCTGCCTCTTCGGCCCCGCATCACCGGGCCGGAGGGCATAAGCGTTGTAAAGCAAATACGCGAAGGCTCACCCTGATTGCGCTCAATGAGCAGGAATATGTTTCCGCTCTTGAGGGAGCTTCCTCTGGAACTATCGTTGGCGGCGCCGCCTATGATGCACTCATTGCTCATTGTGCTCTGAAGGCGGCAGCAGATATTTGCTGACCTGGAATGTCCGCGACTTCACAAGACTCGGATCTTCTGTCGCACGGCTCGTGAAAACGCCGCTGGAACTGTAGTTGCAACACTGAAGTATGTCCCACGCTTTGCCAAAGAGAAATCCGCAAAGCGTAGCCCACCCCGAACCTGCTATGATTGCGCTCCAAGGCGGCTTATTTGTCCTCGTATTCGAACAGAAGCTGTTTTGCCAATCCGTCCTCGCCTATCTTGGCACGACGAGCAACGTGCCGGACGGTGGTTCTGGCAATGAAGCGAGGCCTTGGTACGTAGAGCGATATCTATTCATGGAAGCGGTTACTACGGACGCAAGGTTTCTGACTTCCATCAAATTGCCATCAACGGAGCCAAATTCACGCAAAAAAAGGGAAATGCAGCCAACATACGCGAGAAGTCATCGAATTGATTCGGTTAGAGATAGTTAGGATTCGTTTTGCCAGAAACAGACCGGCGCGCGAAATTCTTTGAAGAAAAGCTCCGATTGGTTCCCGACACACTGTCGGTGCATGAACAGTGGCGGAAATTCCTTGTTACGTATGGCGTGTCTGGCGTTCAGGTCCATGATGCACGGCTGGCCGCCGCGATGCGAGTACACGGCGTCAATCCATGCAAATCCTTCTCGGACCAGCAAAACTGCCAAACATCGGGCCCCTCTTTGCGACTCACTAATGCCAGACTTCCGCGTTGCATTGTGATCCTCCTGCGCCACAGTTTGGTGCAGAAGAATCTTCGAATGTCGCCTTGTGGAGTAGGGAGGAAAGCAGGCAAGTGAATTGCTTTGCGGTGGCAAAACCTGGCAATGCGGGCGGGAGGGCGGGGCCCCTGGAGCGGCCTTGGGGTCACGAATCAGGGATTTCTATTCACTCTTTGGATGGCTCCCAAAGCTCGATCGGATTGCCATCAGGATCTTTAAGCCACGCAAAGGTCCCCATTGAGGGATATTCCTCGGTCTTTTCGATTACCACACCTTTACTCTTAAGATGGCTGAGGACTTCTCCCATGTTCTTTACTGTGTAATTAATCTTACCCGTTCGTGGCTTATCCTTGATGTCTTGATCCGTGGGCATGATAGCCCACGCTATCGTTCGCTTAATCTCCGGGTTTGCAAGATCCCTATATTCGAACGATGCATAGATTGAACTGCACTCAGCATCTTCGCCCTGAGGAACTATTCCGAGGCAATCGCGATACCAAGCTGCCAATCTCTTTGTATCGTTAGAAAACAGAAAAGCGCCGCCAATTCCGTCGATCATAAGTTCCTCCCTTAAGCAGTGGCTCGTTTATTGTCCTTTATTTCGATCATCCCAGATTTTCGGCTCCCAGAGTTCAAACTCCTCATCTCTGCCAGTTTCCGAACCGGCAGGCATAGTTCCAATTCAAAATGCGACCAATCCGTCGCGTTTTCTTTGTCTAAGAAAATCTCAAGTGCTGGCGCATGCTCGGGCTCGTGGACACTATTGATAAGCCAATCTCTGTAAAGGTAGTCCCAAGCCGTAGCTACCTTATGTATATCGCCGGAAACCTTTATGACGGCGTATCGCATGGCTGGCATTTTCAATTTCGACATTCCTTCCATGCACTCGAAAGGAAAAGACGACGCAAGACAGACCTCATATCGATAAAGATGCTTTGGGGTCACGTGTGGATCGTCTACCGTCATTCCGAAAAGAATTCCTTGCGAAAAAATATCCTGGGATTTGGACCATTCGATCACTGTCTTGAGGGCGGCAAGTACTCTGTCCAGTTCGAAGGCATTCGTGACCCGAATATAGGCGACTTGCCTTTCGGGAATGTCGATCAATCTCACGGGAAAAGCAGCTCTGTTTTCTTCCGCGCTCATGGGGAGACCATATTCCTCTTCCGGGAAGAGTTCTTTGCAAATCTTGCTCTTTTTGATCTCGCCGCTTTTTCGACACTGACTTGGCGAAGTGTCGTAGCCGGATCGGAAGGCACGTGAAAACGTGGCCGATGACGAAAAACCGCAATCTAAGCCGATCTCGGTCAGGCTTTGTTCGGAATAACGAAGAAGACGAGCGGCCTTTTCAAGACGAAGCCGAGTCGTAAAGTTATTTAGGGCTTCGCCGGAAACCGCTCCAAAAATCCGATGGAAGTGAAATTCCGAGAAGCAAGCAACATGAGCAAGCTCACCTAGCTTCACCGGGCGATGCAGATTCTCGCGAAGATAGTCAATGACCCGATCAATTCTTCGGGAATATTCGCTGCTAGCCTGGGTCTTTGCATTTGGCACGGACTCTACTGGCATTGTGGCGTAGAAATACCACAATTGGCCCTATGCGGTCAGCATCCAAAAGTCTGGCTGCCATGCGTCTCGCACGGACTTTCACAGCCAATCCTCCCTCATTCACGGTCACGATAATCTTCGCACGCCAATGATGCTGTCAGATCGAACGTCAGTGTTCAGCCGGGAGATCAGGCGTACCATCCGACCATCTGCCCACGGGAATCATGAATACGTCGATTGGTTCCGGATCGCCATGGAACTGTAGATTCAGCATGACGGGAGAGTGGGGCAGATCTGCACCCCAAACGGCACTGTCCATGAGCGGAGTGTAAATCATCAGGTGAGCTATCCAGTTGTGTTGGCCGTCATCGGTAAGGTACTGTTCTTTCGACATCATGTAGCTCATGGCTCCAGGCTCCAGAGGCGGCAGCTTTTGCTTTATGAATGTCTTGATGCCCTCGATGATCTGAGCCTTGGATTGACCGGCCAATACCATCTCCGTTCTTTTATACGTCATCGGCAGAACGGAGCGGGCCGCCGGCGGATTGAAGCAGAGCGGGCCTCGAAGTTTAGGGTTCCAAAAATTAACAGCAAATTCGCCATCGAATGGGCCCATCCACCCTCGCTCCACGACACACACGAAACCGTTCTTACCTTTGACTGCGGTTTCGTAGCCATGCCTTCCCAGGACGAGGACATCGGCATCGCGCGAGATCGCCTCCGGGGCCGCGCTCCGCGCCATCGCAATCTCGACGTTGCGCTCCATTAAGTATTGATTAAGCGGAGCCATGCTTGGATACGGTTCTTTGGCCTCCTGCGCTTGCGCTTGCCGCAACTCGCCGAGCCCGATAACCAGCGCACAAGTTCCCAATGCGATCATGGCGACTATTTTTTGGCCCATTTGGTTCATTGATTCCTCCTGGGGAATTTAAAGACCAATACATTCAAACGTTGTCGAAAAAGCAGAAGGCGTCCTCACATCGGGACGCCTTCTGCGACCGATCGCTTTATCGAGAAGCGAAGGGGCTAAGTTTAGAAGAAAATCTTCAAAGAAAGTTGCAGCGCTCGAGCTTCGCTCGGGAACACCGCACTAAAGTTGTCGAAGATGCCGCGTTGCGGTTCAAGGGCGTTGCGCGCCGAACCGGTAACGCCCTGGGCAGTCACCGCGTTGGTCGCTCCACCGAGCGCACCGGGGCCAGCACCCGCGGCGCAGCATGGAATAAATTGTGGATGATTCAACAAGTTGAAGGCTTGCACTCCGAACTCAACTTTGAACCGCTCGTTTATGGTGAAGCGTTTAATCGCAGTGGCGTCAAAGTTGTTCGTTGGTGGAGTGAGAACGGTATTACGGCCGGTGTTGGCTAGAGCGCCGTAGTAGGCTTGGATGTATTTCGCGTTGGGATTGAGTGCGGCGTAACCCACGACGTTGTCGACAGTATTCACGCCGACCGGGCACGAAGAAGGCGAGCCGTCGATTGCCGGATTTCCGGTACAAAAGATGTTCGCCTCTGTGCAATCTGCGGTCGGAATCGCGCTGGTACAGAGAGGCATAACCCCACTCCCTGTGACCCCTTTACCTGCGGGATTAGTGATAGTGCGATCCCCAGCTGAGTCGCCGTTCAAGTTGGCGTCGACTCCGCTTTGCGCGGTTGCCCACTCTCCGGTCTGATAGGTGTAGATCGGGGCAATCTCCCAATTACCGAGAACGTTCCTGGTAAACGCATTGCCACTCTTGAAGAAAGGCTCGTCATATACCAACGCCATAGTAAAACGGTGGCGATGATCCAGAGCTGAGTTTGCGCGATCGGCAGCCAAGTCTTCAAAGTCCTGCTGGCGGCGCGGTGTCAGGTCGGTGGTGTGGAAGTCCGCAGTGCTGTTATCAATTAAGTGGCTGTAGGTGTAAGCCCCAACGAACTGCAGTCCATGGCTCATGCGGCGGGTAACCTGCAAGGCCAAGCCGTGATACGTCGAAGAGCCATCGGAGAGAAAAGCCGTTAGAGCGGCTTGATTGAAACCGGCAGCGTCAAAGCGGGGCACTATACCGTCACCGCTTCCGAGGATTGTTCCTAGGTTTACGGGCGAGGCGTCCAATGTAGCCTGCGACGGCACGTTTCCGATATACGTAGACAGGTGCAAAGCAGGAGTCGTCAAATCCGCAAGGTTTTCAATCGATTGCACGTCGAGATGAATCCCTCGAGTGCCGATGTAGCGCACTTCAACGGTGTAGTCGTTCCAGAAGCTGTGCTGCACACCCAAGGTCCAATCCATGGACTTCGGATCCTTCACGTTTGGCGGATAGTAAGTCGTCGTAGCTGCCCGTGCATCAGCAGGGGTAGCAAACGTTGTGACCCCTCCAGTTCCCGGTGGCAAGCCGCCGTTAGCGAGAAAATTCGGAATATTTGCCGTAAGGGACGGGGTGTTTTCGGTAACACTCAACTCAGGTGGCAGAGACAAAATACCGATGTTGTCGTAGTGCACGTCATACGCTATCCCGAAGCCGGCGCGGATAGAAGTCTTGCCGCTGGTACCGGGTGAATACGCGAATCCCACACGCGGTCCCCAGTCATTCTTGGGAGCGCGGGGCGAGTCAAATTCGGCAACGCCAGGGACGGAGGCAATGCTGTTCAGGCTTTGCGAGCGAATACCGAACGGCGTGGTGGTGTATTCGTAACGCATGCCGAAGTTCAATGTGAGATTTTGCCTGATTCTCCAGTTGTCGTTCACGAACCAATAGACAGCGGATTGATCGCCGTAATAGGTGGATTGGCCTACGCTTCTCTGAGCGAGGAAATCAGGACTCAGGTCGTCCAGATATTGCTGCAAAGTAGTGTACTCGTAGTCGCCACGCGCTCTCTGCGTGAACGATTGAGGAGAAATGTACTCGCGACCCTCAATACCCAGTTTCACAGTATGTTTATTGTGGGTCCAGGAGACGTTGTCCGCCATCTGATAGGTATTAATGATGGTGAACTGCGGAGCGTTCTGATCCGGGCCAATGTTCAGGCCGTTGAGGCTGTTGAGAACGATGTTGGGGAAGCTATCCAAACCCGGAAACGAAAAATTTCCAGCGGGCGTATGGTTATCAAAGCGGTTATAGCCCAGCCGGAACTCGTTTTGCGTGTTGGGGTTAAAGGTGTGGTATTCGTTCACAGTCAAGAGGTGGAATTTAGTCGGCGCATTCAGATAAAACGCGGGCAAAAATGCATTCGTGTCAATCCCGACCGCGCGGTTATACACATAACGTCCGCGCAACTGATCTTTTTGGGATAGGTCGTAATCAATGCTGCCCAATGCCGCCCAGTCATTCACGTAGTTGGGACCCGCGAAGCTGAGAATTCCTTCTGGCACTGTCGCAGTCGCCCCGGTGTTGCTCGTCACCGTTTCACTACCAGGGGTGCTAGGGGCACCGCACGCTCCGGCTGCATTTATAGAGGCAGCCGGCGCTACGTACTTTTGCAAGATTCCCAGATTGGTTGCTGAAATCCCGGGTAGAGCCGCTAGGGCACTGTAACCAGCTGATGTGGGAGCGCAAACCGGTGCACCAAGCACCGAAGCTGCTCCGATGGGGTTATATTCCAAAGCGCCAAAGAAGAAGAGTTTGTTCTTGATGATAGGTCCGCCAAACACTCCACCCATGCGGTTGTTGTCATAGCGCGGATTTGCCGTGAGGCCGTTGTTGATGACGGATTGGTCGATGGCGTTAAAATTTCTGTTCTCAGAATAGATGTAGGCATCACCATGAAACGAATTCGTGCCGCTCTTGATGATGGTGTTGAATTGGCCACCGGACGAATGTCCGAAGTCAGGAGTAAACTGGTTTTGCAGAACTGAGAATTCCGCCACTGCATCGTTCGGAATCGTGACCAACGGGCCGGTCACGGCTTTGTCATTGTTGTCCACACCCTCGATGGTGAAGTTGTTATTTCTGGGACGCTGGCCACCGATGCTCGGACCGGTGCCTGCGCCGATTCCGCCGCCGGTGGCGACGCCAGCGCTCAAGAGCGAAAGATTCAGAACGCCGCCTGTAACTGACGACACAGGCAGGTCCGCCGCGAGCTTCTGGTCAAAAGTGCTGGTAATTTGTGCCGTCGTGGTGTCCAAGGCTGGTGCAGCACCTGAGACCTCAATAGACGTGGCAGCGCCCTTAATTTCCAGAGTGATTTGCAACGTGCTGGTCTTATTCAACTCAAGCTGGAAATTGCTAATTGTAGTGGTAGCGAAGTTGGAAGAGGAACCGGACACGCTGTAGGTACCCACCGGTAAATTGTTGAAGCGATATTCACCGCTTTCATTTGCCTGAGTGTTGTACTTAACTCCGGTTTCGGAGTTAACCGCTTCTACTGTCGCGCCCGGTACCCCCGCACCCGTCTTATCTAGGACGGTTCCGACGAGGTCGGAGCTGATTACTTGAGCGCTCACGGCCACAACGATTGTCAGACTGAGGGCCAAGATCGCCATACACGAGAACACAAAAAATCTGCGACAATTTTTATTCACTGAAGCCCTCCATTAATTTATGTACTAATGATCCGCGCAGAAACTAAACACACGCCCCGGGTGATACTCAGAGCGGATACTGGAGCAAGTCGAGTTCCCAACATGAGAAGCTATTGGGAAGCTAACTTTTCAATGATTTACGTGAGCTGTTTTCTGGGGCTTTATGAGTTTGTGGAGGTGAGCTAGTCAGCCTCCAACCCCGTATCTTGGAGGCTTGCATCATATTCTCGGAAATCCGTCACGCTAGTTTGTGAAGACACACCAAAAAACAGCCGCATGTCACGAATTCCAGATTCTGTAGATCCTTGCGGTGCACAAACTCGGTGTCGCAGAAATTAAGAATCACTCTCATTGGAGGGCACGCTCAGCGTCAAATTCAGGTCGAACTGGACGCGGAACGATCTAACCTCGGTGGTTTTTGTGTAAGAGAAAAGAAACGGCGAGCCCTGGACGCTGCGTCCACGACGATCGGGAGCCAGTGGCCCTCTTTGTGTCTGGTTCTCTCGCTGTGAAACTGGCGCGGCGCTAGTCCGCGACGAAAGTGTCAGCGCCAATCCAGAACTTTGCCAGGGATTTCAGATTGCTCTTGTAAGTGCGTGAGACTGTGTATTCTCTGCCCCCTTTGATGCGAAGCACGTACTCTCCCGTGGTCCAAGGCTGAATTTCCTCAACGAAGGAACTGTTCACCAGCACGGAGCGGTGTATTCTTATAAATCCGTACGGTTTTAGCTTTTCTGCCATCGTGGAAATCGATTCTCGGAGTAGGTACGATCCTGAAGCCCGCTGTAACAATACGTAATTGCCTCGAGCTTCGATAATCACCACGTCGGCCGGATCGACGAGTAAAAGGACATCATAGGACCTGTTTTGTAGCAATTCCAGGGCTTCAATGGGACGTGATGGGCAGCTAAGTCGTTGAATTTTCAGCTAAGTCGTTTGTTCAAATGGACCTGCCGCAGTTTTTACGAATCGGCTGCTCTACCAGTGAGCTACCTCGGCGTGTGTCGTGTATAACGACAATAGCATTCACTGAAAAATCCTGTCAATTTGGCGGTGTTGTGTTGTTGCGTTAGCGAGGTCTGTGGCGGCTAAATATTTTTGACGGCTCGGCGGATGGTTGTTGATCCATCTGAGAGTTCCCTGCCAAGCGCACCTGCAACACGTCCTCACGCGGACGCAAGTTGTCACTCGATTGCCGGTCATGCAAATAGCCGATGATTAGTGGGAAAAGGGGTACATGGCCCAGCCAATTCCGACGCCGATGAGCAGGAAAAGGATGAAGGACCAGAGGATATATTTGGCGCGTTTGTATGCGCCACGACGGCTGAGAAACCCGAAGGCGATCGAAATTACGAGCGCGAAAATTACCATGGCTTGAAAATGACTGAGCCTGAATTCGTGTGGGTGCATCATGCTTTGCGAGCTCGGGCGACTTCGTAGGCGTGAAGTGCGGCGAGCATGTTCAGGACTCCCGCGGCGGCGAGCAAGCGAGTACCGTAGTCGCCGTTGGCGTGCGAAACGTCGGGTCCGGTGGGCTCGAGGGCTTTGGCCACAAAGTAAAAGCTGCCGGCACCCAAGTCGGCAACGTAGCCGAGCTTGGCGAAAGCGTCTTCGCCGTTGCGCGAAAAAATGTTGCCGCGCATGCCTGCGCCAAGAATCACCAGCAGTGCCACGGTGGAAAAACAGACCAGAGCTCGCCCCCACATTTTTAATAAGGCATGACCGAGGCCAGGCAGGAACCAGGCTGCTGCGGCAATGGTAAGAGCGAGCGCATCGCGGCGATGGCGGTCTTGGGCCGGCTCCGGATAAGGCGATACCGCTTGTGCGACCGGGACGGCATTTGTTGTTTCGGCGACGGGAACTTCGTCTGGCACGCGTAACCTCTGAAATTTTCTAGGCGATTCCTTTTACTTGCGTGACTACTTCGCGCAGTTAGTGATGTGTATGACTAATGCATCGTTAAGGTGCCTGACGGTTCCTTGATACTAGTTCGCTGATAATTTGCCAAAACAATTTTAGTCGCGGAGGCGCGTTAAGCCAACAGAGCCAAGATTTCCTTTTGGACTGCGCCGGTAACCCGGGCGCTGTGTTCGTCGATGTAAACATTCACTTCGCTGCGAATGCCGAATTCCGGGAGATAAATGCCGGGCTCAACGGAAGTGCAAGTGCGCGGAATTAGGCGGCGCACATCGTGAGTTTCCAAATCATCCATATTCGCACCGTTTCCATGAATTGTTTCTCCAATGTTGTGGCCGGTGCGATGAAAAAAATATTTTCCGTAGCCCGCTTTTTCGATGACGGTACGCGCGGCTTTATCGACATGCCAGCCTTGCAAGGGCTTTCCGGCGGCGGCGCTGGAACAGATCAGGTCCACTGCTTTGTCGCGAGCATTGGCGACGGCGCGAAAAACTTTAGCGTATTTTACAGGGACTTTCTTGCCAAGGTAGCCAACCCAGGTGATGTCGTAATACACGCTGCCGGGGGTTTTTAGTTTGCCCCAAACATCGAGGAGAAGGAGATCGTCTTTGCGAATGGGGGCCGCGGATTCTGCCGTCGGGCCGTAGTGGGGATCGCTAGCGTGCGCGTTAACGGCCACGTCGGGTCCTTCTTCTGTATGCAGGCCTGCGGCTTCAAAGCCGTCCTGGATCCATTGCTTCAATTCGTATTCGGTGAGACGGGTGACGTCACGGACATACTTTGCGGCGTGTTGGAAGGCGCCGCGCACGATGATATCGATAACTTGCCGGCTTCTTGTGCGAACGAAGCTGCGCATCGGTCCAGCAGGCTTCGTATTTCTGAACCAGGTCGGCGGAGCTGACGACTTTGGCGCCCACGCCGCGTACCATCTCGATGGTGCCGGCGTCTACCATGGAGATGTAGGGGATCGCGTTTTTGGGCGAGATACTGCATCGCCACGTTTTTGGCGCGGCCGAGAATCTTGCTCAGGCCTTTTTCCAATTCTTTCAGATCGGCATAAGAAAAAGTTTCTCCGGGAAGGCTCTGGAGAGCTTGCGCTTCGATTTGTGTACCAGTTTTCTGGGAGTGCCTTCGGCAGGGATGAAATAAAACCAGCGGCGGGTGCGCATGGTTTGCGGGCAATTTCAGGATGCGTTGCGCGATGGGGTCGCGGCCGCGGAAATCATAGAAGAGCCAGCCGTCGACACGGGCGGCGACTAAATCGGTTTGCATTGCGTGAATGTCGATAATCATATTTTCAATTTCCGATTCTGTTGATGTCGATTCGATTTGAGTCTTATGCGTCCCGCACAAACAGGCGTTCGATCTGCTGTTTAGTTAGCCTCGGATTTCGAGGCGTTTTATGCGGCTGCGCTCGCCGTTGAGGATTCTAACAGCGGCCTTGGGCGTTTTCAAAAGCTCGGCAAGGAATTCGATAAGCGCTTCGTTTGCGCGGCCTTCTAGTGCGGGGGCTTGCAGACGAATTTCAGGGCGCCGGCGATTTCGCCGGCGATTTCGTCCTTGCTGGCGCGGGGTTGTACATGCACGGCAAAAATAACTGTACCGGCGGTGACATTTTCCGTAATCTCAAGCACCCGGTTAGCCTACCAGGCTCGCTGGTATTGCACTGGCGGAGTTAATTTGAAATTCAGCTGTTGGGCGGCGCGGCGTGGCCAGATGGATCGCAGAAGTTCTCGGGCGAGCACGACCAAGTCCGCTTGCTCGGTGGAGAGAACAGTCTCAGCCTGCACGGGATCAGGATCATGCCCAGCGCGGTGGTGGCGGGGGATTTCCGCTTTGGCTTCGAATCGACTCGGAGAAACGTACTTGGTAGCCGGGGCCAATCGGAATTTTTGCATGCGGGATGGTCTGGGCGGAAAACCCGAACGAAGCGCCAACGGCGGTCCCGCAGACGATGACGTCTCCGGTAGCGCTGATCCAGCAGCAGAGGCTTCGCGCCGCTGGTCAAAAAGGTATTACCGGCCGTCGTCAACATTTCGGTCACGCAAAAGGCCGGAGCAGACCAGATGGCGGAGGAGCAGGATCCGCCCTTGCAGGGCTTTCCCAATTCGCCGTTCGACGAAATGCTGCGCCGTTTCTTCGATCAGCAGAAATCCGGGCGGTGGGCATCATCTTTTGCCGCAGCTGCCTGAAGGCCAGGTGCGTCGGATCGCGCTCGGTTCCGGCTCAAGTAATTGATCCGTCCGGTTACGTCGTGACCAACAATCACGTGGTCGGCGACGCCGCAAAGGTCGAGGTGATCCTGCAGGATAAAGCCAAATACACCGCCAAGATTGTCGGCCGCGATCCCAAGACCGACCTCGCGGTGCTGAAGATCAAAGCCGACAAGCCGCTGCCCTACGAATACTCAGCCCCTGTTTCTGCAATCGGCGAGCCCGGTCGCGCGGGAACGGCAGCCGCGGACGACCACAATGGACCCCATTGCTCTGCGCCTTCGCAATGCCGGCGCGCACGTTCCGGAGAATCATTTTGCTCTCGACTTTGACTAAAACGGTCAAGGCTTTGAGGAAGGCCCGGCCTGCCCGCGACTGCCGGTCCGTGTCGATCCTTCCGTCCGCTGCGAGTAACCGGATTCCCCACGCGTCCAGACGGGTCAGGGTTTCGGACAGATCCGCGAGAGA
>CAVPKZ010000051.1:0-17453 GCA_963705755.1 uncultured Acidobacteriota bacterium
CCGGGAATTACGATAAGGGTCTCGGTGTAGGCCAGGTCTGGTACAAGTTTCCAGCGCGGCTGCAGAAGAACATCGGCCCCTGGCTGCTCGACGGTGGCGCGGGCGAAACCGTGGTCTGGCAGCCGGCAAGCGGAATCGCTCGACGATGAGTTTGGCCGTGCCACTTATAAGTCTAGGACTCGCCGCCAGCGGTTGCAACGCTTTTTTGGTGCAACGAGCGTTTCTGGGCAAGCAAAGAGCCGCCATGGGGCGCCTTTACGACCCACGCGGAGACGCGGAGACGCGGAGCAGACGTTTGATTTGACAATCTGACGGCCGCGTTGTTGGCGGACGAAGCATACAGAATTGGTCCCAGTCCCGTTCACGGGTAAGGATATGGAAAGCCAGCCAATCGTAAAATCACTGACCAGACGCGAGCAATCAGGGTCGGCGTGTTTGCCGCGCAGAGACCGGTGGTGATCGGAGATGGCATCGACGATGGCCAGGCCCTCGTCGCGGGTTATCAATCGATACGATTCGCGGCGGCCTTCTTGGGAGGCTGCCGCATGCAGCGGATAGGACGCCAGGGCCGCAAATACCGCAAGCAAAAAGAAAAATAATGCCAAGCGGTGCCGAGCCTGGCTGGCCCGTTGCAAGATAAACGTGAACAGTGAGAAGTCATCTTTGCTCGTCTTAGAAAACAGCATTTAAGCTTACCGTGACACGCGGCATCGCAGGGTTCCGTGACGGGCAGGTCAATGTTTAGAAGGCACCTGTCCGTTGGTAACAGCAGCCGGTGGCACAAATGTGATTGCCACCTTTGTCTTTCGATGCTCCGCGAGCCGGTAAAGGGTCCCCGAGGGCGGCCACCCACCTGCCATTGCGCTGATTATCCGCACGATGGCTGATGTTGAGTGCGAACTTCGCGAAACGTTTACATCTAGGAAACTGTGAACTAAAGCGTACTTTTCGGTGCGGACTCGCTTGTTAGACTACGACCGAGGACAGGCGTGCCGCGCATGAGCCCCCACGAAACCGAACGCCTTAATTTTGGCCGGCAGATTGTGTATGCCCGTCCCATCAGCGTGTTACTGGCGCTGATAGCGGTGGTTGAGCAGCCGGCAGCGACATACCCACACTATGCTTTAAGCTTTTTAATTGGATACCTCGTAATTTCGTTATTGGCCATTCCTGCTGAATGGGCTTTTCGTAGCCGACCCTGGCATTTGCCGCTTACGGTTGATCTGCTGGCGTTAGGCGTCTTCTTGTATATCACTCCATTTTCAATAGCTTTGTGGTTCCCGTATTTATTCGTGTGCTACGCATCCGGGTCGCGTTGGGGATTAACTTCCGCGATTCCCATTGCGGGCGTGCTTTCGCTGGCATTGGTGGTCCGTACGGCGCTTGAAGGGCAGATTGGTTGGATACGCGCGATCGGCTGGATGGCGCTCGTGACGATTACGTTTGCAGCCGGCGGTGGAATGGCTTTTAGGCGGTCAAGTCGCCGCTATGTGGCGGAAAATGAATTTTTGTCCCGTATCACCGGGACCATGCAGGTTGATCAAGGACTCGCTGAATCTTTGCGTTTACTGCTGGAGGAACTGGCTAACGCTTTTCGCACCGAGGAAGCCATGCTCGCGTTTCGGGACATCGATCTCGAACGCATTTTCTTGTGGCGCCTGAAGGGCGGGGAAAGTGAGCGGCTAATTCCTCAGGCGTTGCCGCTATCGCGCTGTGACGGATTTCTCCTGGATGATATGGACGCTACGGTGTGTTGGAACAGTCTGAACGGCGAGGGCTCAGGCTTTGGCTGGAACCGGGCAACCCACCGCAGATTGAAGACTTTGCCGAGACTGCCCGGGACCACCCAACAAGAATTGAAAATGCGCTCCTTAATGAGCGTCACCTTTGATCAAACGGGCCAGCCGGCTGGGCGAATTTTCTTATAAATCAGCGAGATCACCGGAAGCCGTTTCAAAAAGCTGATCTCGCGTGGCTGGAACGTATCGCCCGCCACGTAGGTCCGGCGCTGGAGAATATCTTCCTGCTACGGCACCTGCGCGCACGCGCGATAGAAGGGGAGCGTAGCCGAATATCGCGCGATCTTCACGATGGTATCCTGCAGACTTTGCTTAGCATTGAAATACAGCTAGATGTGCTGCGCCGCCGCGTGGCGGCCTCACCAGAACAGTCGGCAACCAGCTTGGCGGCGTTGCAACAAACGGTGCGAAATGAGTCCGCAGAGCTGCGTCACCTGGTCACGGACTTGCGGCCTTTACGGGTGCAAAGCGCGGATCTGGTTGATTTGATGCGGGGATTTGCCGAGCGCTACCGTAATGAATCCATCGTGGCGCTGGACCTGCTGATCGATTCGGCAGAAATCCATGCTCCGGACCGCGTTTGCCGGGAGATTTTCCAGATATATCGTGAAGCACTCAACAATATAAAAAAGCATGCGAAGGCTTCCCATGTCGTGGTAAAACTGTCACAGGATGACAGCGCCCTGGTGTTAGTCGTCGACGACAATGGCGAAGGCTTCAGCTTCGCAGGACGATTCACCGGAGACGAGCTGGACCGCCTGCGGTTGGGACCCATCTCCATCAAGGAGCGTGCGCGTACTGTCGGAGGGATTCTGACGGTGGAATCGAACCCTGGACATGGAGCGCGGCTAATCGTCGAAATTCCGCTCGGTTGACATGGCAAAAACTAAACAACAAATACGAGTCCTCCTCGCGGATGACCACGCGATTTTTCGCGACGGTCTCCGCAAACTGCTGGATTCCGATGAGGATATGTCCATCGTCGGAGAAGCGCAGAATGGCGTGGAGTGCATCAAGCTACTCACTAAATTGAAGCCGGACATACTCCTGCTGGACTTGCGCATGCCGGATAAAGATGGCTTGGCGGTGCTCGAAGAGGTCAATTTCGACACGCTGCCGACGCGCGTCATCGTTTTAACGGCTGCGGAAGACGATCGCGACGTAGTGCGCGCGATGAGGCTGGGCGCTCGCGGTGTCGTTTTGAAACAGTCCGCTACCGACTTGCTGGTGAAAAGCATCCAACGCGTTTTTGCGGGCGAAATTTGGCTCGATAATCGCATGACCGCCGAGGTGATGAAGGCGTTCTCCAAGTCTTCGGAGTCCGGGCCGCGGCGAGAAAAGCCGCTGCTGAGCGATCGCGAGAAAGAGATCGTTCAGTTGGTGGCGCAAGGTTTTCGCAACAAAGAGATTGGCGAGAAATTGTTCATCAGCGAACAAACGGTGAAGAACCACCTGCACAATATCTTCGATAAACTCGGAGTCTCGGATCGCCTGGAATTGGCTTTGTACGCTATCCATCACCGGCTAATCGACCAGACTTAAGCGAGAAAGACGTTTTTTACGGTTCGAATTGCCCCCGTTCTAGTACATTGGTACCCGCAAAGGCTTGAATTCTTTTGTACCCACAGTCCTATTGTTCCCAATGTGATACCCGGATAAACTCTCATTCGATCAGGAGGTCCCGCTTTGACCGGCTCAGAACGCCGCACTACCCAGCGCTTTTCCATGCGCCTTCCGCTCACCGTTCGTTGGACTACAGGTGCGGCCGTTGGTGAAACAAGTACAGAATCCCGCGATGTCAGCTCCCGCGGGGTATATTTCTTCCTTCAAAAAGATGTGAAAGAAGGCTCTGCTGTCGAAATCCTCCTGACGCTTCCAAACGAAATTACCCTGGCAGGTCCAGTGCGTGTGCGGTGTCTCGGGCGCGTACAACGTACCGAGCCTCGTGAAGAGGGCGCCGTGGGCGTGGTGGCTGCGATTGAGCGCTACGAATTCCTGCGCGGTGAAGAAGAGCGCGTCTAATAGTTTGGTTGGTGTTTAACTCTTTCCCGGAAGCGCGGCGGCAATGCTGCGCGTTTTTTTTCCGGCGTGACGAAATTCGGCGAGCAGATGTTGTCCCACAGCTGCTGGCTGTCCAAGTTTGAGAGTTTTCTGCGGTAACAAGTTTCTTGCTCGCACACTGCGGAGGCGGGCAGGATAAGCCGGGGCTCCTTGGCCCCTCAGCGAAGCGCCCCGGCTCTATTTTTTATTACACGATCCGCATCTCGGTTTAACTCCCACCTCGATTCCTAACACCACCGGCCGGCTGCTGAGTGTGAGTTGTTACCTGTGCGCCTCCTGTACTTCGGGTCAGGCGACATAGAGTTACCCATAAGAGATGATGAACCAGGCGGAACGGAAAACGAATGGGGAAAAAGATGTCTATTGCGAATGAGTCTGTCACGAAGCCGGGGACGCTCCGTGAAATTCAGGAGCCGGATCAACCCGAAATATCTCAGAGCGAAATCGATAAATTGGAGATGCTAGCTGCGCTCGAAGAGCAGCCTAGGAAACCGATTTCCGCGGGAGATTCGGTCGACGCCGGCAGCGTGACCGCCGCGAATCGCGCTTCTGGTATGCAATCTTCTGATGTGCATCCTTCTGAGCATTCCGATGCGTATCCTTTTGATTTGACCTCCGAGGCGATACAACCCTCGAGCATTCCACTGATTGAACTCGCGCAAATTCTGGACGAACACAAAATGTGGGTGGAATCCGGAGGCGAGGCGGGCGTAAAAGCCGATTTGACGGGAGCCAATCTCGCAGGCGCGGACTTGACCGGCGTAAACCTGCAAGACGCAATTTTGACCAAGACGAATTTGGCTGGCGCGGATTTATCGATGGCGAATCTGCGCGGAGCGAATCTCGTTCACGCTGATTTGCGCGAGACGATATTGCTGGGCACCGAGCTGCGCGGCGCGAGTCTTATGGGCGCGACTTTATACGGTGCAGAAGGACTGTGGGTTGGCAGGCTTGGCGGCACGAACCTTTTTGATGCGCTGTTGCCGGAGTCAGTCGCGGAATTCAGCAGCACGAACCCGATTGCAGAAGCCAGTAAAATAGCTAGGGTTTTTTATTTCACGACGCTAGCGGTAAGCGTTATTTGCTGCCTGATGATTGTTTTTACCACGGATGTGCGCCTGTTGCTGAATACGTCCGCTTTGCCCCTCCTACATCTCGGCAATGCGCTACCTATGACGGGTTTTTATCTTGGCGCGCCGCTGGTGCTATTTGCCTTGTACCTGCGATTTCATTTCTTGCTGCTGCGCCTGTGGGGAAGTATCGCGGCGCTTCCGGCCGTTTTTCCGGATGGACAAACGCCGGAACGAGACGGTCCTTGGTTTTTGATGGGATTGATACGCAAGCATTTTCGATGGCCGCGAGATGGCCGTTCGCCACTGGCGGTGCTGGAAACGGGAATCTCCATGATGCTGGGCTATTGGGTGGTGCCCGGCACGTTGCTGCTTTTCTGGGTGCGCTACCTAGTGCGTCAGGATTTTCGCGGAACGTTGCTGCAAGTCCTTCTGATTACGGTTTCAGTGGCGACGGCCACGGGCTTGCCGGATATTGTCTCCCGGGTGTTGCGATCTGGAGAAATCCGCATCGCCAAATCAAAGACTTTCTTTCGCCTGGCGCTGTTGACCATGCGCGCGGCGCTGATCACCGGCGGTGTATTGCTGATGATTTCGCTGGGTGTGATTCGGGGATTGCCGGCGGATCGAGACATTGCTTCTGAGCAGTCCTCGGCGAGTATTCGGCGCTGGGCCTCGGAACTGTTTCAGAGCGTGGGCTATCGTCCTTATGCAGACCTGACTGAGGCGGTTATGTCCACGCCGCCAGCCGCGGGCAATTGGACGGAAGCGGGTATGGCGGATGCGCCGGGCGCGAAACTCAATCAGATGAATTTGCGCTTTGCACGCGCTTACCGGTCTTTTCTGATGAATGCCAAGCTTTGGCGCGCCGATCTAGAGGGCGCGTACCTATCGGAAGCGGACTTACGCGGTGCGAACATGAGGGAAGCGACGATGCGTTCGGCCAATTTCAATCGAGCGCAGGCTAACCGCTCAGTTCTGGTGTCGGCCAATGCCGTTGGCGCTCAATTTGTTTCCACGGATCTTCGCAGCGCCGATCTTTCGTATGGGAATTTCGACAATGCGGACTTGTCGAATGCCAAGCTCTCGGGATCCACGATGTATGGGATTACCCTGCGGAACGCACGATTGCTGAGAACGGATCTTTCACGGACGGATTTGCGCGATACGAAAATGGATAACGCCATGCTTTCTTTTGCAAATCTGCAGGATGCGGATATGTCTTCGGCGAAGCTTGGCGGAGGAAATCTTGCCGGAGCCCAGATGAAGGGCACGGTGTTGTTGGATGCCGATCTGAGAAACACCGATTTGCGGGGGGCATTTCTGAGCGGGGCGCTGATGCGTGGCGCGCAAATTGACGGTGCAAATCTTGCGGGAGCGGAAATGCATGGCGCTACCGGGTTGTCAGTGGCGCAGCTTTGTTCCGCGCGGTGGCAAGACGCACTGCTTGATTCAGATTTGCTGAATCAGGTTCAGGCGCGATGCGGTACGCCGGGCGCTAGTGTCAGCGTAGGGAAGCCGGCGGCACCGGTGAACCCATCTCAAATTGAAACGACAACGGCTACTGGCGCTGCGGCCGACGCATTGAAGCTCTCGTCCGTGCCGACACAAACCACAGAGGCTCCCTTGAAGAATTCGGTCGCGGGAAAAGGCAAGCTTAAGATTGCCGCCCAAGATGCACCCAAGCCGAAGCAGATGGATGCGCGGCCGGCAGACTCAAGCACTGCAAAAGCGAAGAAGACGACACCAGAAAAATCTAAAGCAAAGCCAGACACTACCGCGAAAAACGACTCTGACTCACAATAAACGGCAAAAGATGAGCGTAGCGGTGGCCCTTCGTGGCTGCCTTACGCTTGGTCTAAGTTTCTTCGCCGAAACGCTTAATGTCTTCCGGGCCATCTTTCAAGGGCCCGACACCGCGGCCCTGCACTAACTCGCGAATTTGCGCGACGATATCCGGATTGGCAAGCGTAGTGATGTCGCCAGTATCCAGATTATTGGAAATGGCAGCCAAGACCCGTCGCATGATTTTGCCTGAACGGGTCTTGGGCATATCGGGCACCATGTGAATTTTTTTTGGGCGCGCGATTTTGCCGATCATGGTTTCTATCGTGGACATGATTTTGTCCTGCATCGCTTTGCTCGGCGGAATTCCCGGTTTCAATGAAACGTAGACTTCCGGTACGCGGCCTTTCACTTCATCGACGACCGGGACGACGGCGGCTTCCGCAATTTCTGGGATAGTCAAGCACGCGGATTCGAGTTCCTTGGTGCCCAGTCGGTGTCCCGCAACGTTGATCACATCATCGACGCGCCCAAGAATCCGGTAATAACCATCAGCAGGCAATACCGCACCGTCGGCCGCATAGTAAGGCCAGTCGCGCCAGTCTTTGCTGTGCGGATGCTTGTTGTATTTTTTGTAGTATTGATTGACGAAGCGTTGCGGATCGCCCCAGATGGTCTGCATGATTCCAGGCCAGGGATTGCGAATACAAATGTTTCCGGCGTTCCCGGAACCGGCGGTGACTTCGTTGCCGTTCTCGTCCCAAATTACCGGATAAATTCCCAGCGCAGCAGGCCCGGTGCTGCCAGGCTTCATGGGATCCAATGCGGGTTTGGTGGTGCACAGGAAACCGCCGGTTTCGGTTTGCCACCAAGTGTCGACGATGACTGCTTCGCCTTTGCCAACGACCTGGTGATACCACTTCCAAACCTCTGGCTCGATGGGCTCGCCGACCGTGGTCATGTGCTTGAAGTGATAGTTATATTTCTTGGGTTCGTCTCCGCCCGCTTTGCGCAGCATGCGAATTGCGGTTGGAGATGTATGAAAAATGTTGACGTCCAAGCGTTCGGCGATTCGCCAGGCCCTTCCGGCATCGGGAAATTGCGGAACTCCTTCGTACAAAACACTCGTGGCGGCCAGGGCCATAGGGCCGTACACAATGTAAGAGTGCCCGGTGATCCATCCAATATCGGCCATGCACCAGTAGACGTCGTTAGGATGAATGTCCTGATAATACTTGGAAGTTCCGGTTACGTAGGCGAGGTAGCCGCCGGTGCGATGTTGGCAGCCCTTGGGCTTGCCGGTGGTGCCGCTGGTGTACATCAGGAACAAGGGAGCTTCGGCGGCCATGGAAACGGGTTCCACGATGTGACCACGATAGTCTTTCAAAATTTCATCGACGAAATAATCACGCTTCATGATCATCGGCGATTCGGAATTGTATTTTCCGCTGTAACGCCGCCAGACCAGAACTTTGTCGATGTGCTGTCCTTCTTTTTCCGCCGTTTGCACGGCGATGTCAGCATTGCCTTTGTGATCCACCCACTTGCCGTTTCTGAAATAACCATCGGCATAAATGAGTACGCGGCTGCCAGAATCCGCAGCCCGCAAGCCGCAGGCTTCCCCGCTGAAGCCGCCAAACACCACAGAGTGGACGATGCCCAAGCGCGCGCAGGCGAGCATGGTGATGGGCAGCTCGGGAATCATGGGCATGTGAATGGTCACGCGATCGCCAGTTTTCAACTTGGCGAAATCGCGCAGCATGGCAGCGACTTCATTCACGCGGCGGTAAAGTTCCTGATAGGTGATTACCGTGGCTGATTCTTGCTCCGGTTCGGGAACAAAAATGAGCGCGGCTTTATTTTTGTGTTTCTCGAGATGCCGGTCGACGCAGTTGTAGCAGGCATTCAGTTTGCCGCCGACAAACCATTTCCAGAAAGGAGGCTCGTTGGTGTCCAGCGTGGTATGCCAATACTGGTCCCAGTCAAGCAGGTTGGCGTATTCGCGGAAGCATTCGGGAAAATGTTTCTCGCTGAACTTTTCGACTATGGCCGGATCGTTCAGATTGGCCTGGCCTATGAATTTCGCGGGCGGTTGGAAGTACTCTTCTTCCTTCCAATGTACGGCTATCTGCGCTTCGGTCAGCTTGCGCTCGCCAGCATGGTTTTCGCCTTTTTTGGACTGTTTTTGCTTTTCTTGGGGTTTTGCGCGAACTTTGGCCACGATACGGCTCCCATGAAGAATATGCGATTGTGCCGACACCGAGCATACCGCCACTTGAGGTGGCGCCTCAAGGCGGAGGCCAAAGGTAACCCGTGACGCACGATCGCAAGCCGTCGATTACGTTGGCACCTTATCGCTTGAATGACAAGGAGGCGGTGGAACTACGGTATCAATCGCCGGACGCGACCTGGGGCGTGGTGCCGACTTCGCTCCAGATTTTCGTGCCATGAGTCTCGCGCAGCAGCAGGCTGCCGACGACGAACGTGATAGCCGCAACAATCATGGGGTAATACAAGCCGGCGTAAATATTTCCAGTGGCGGCGCATGACCATAATCCAATGAGCGGAAGCAACCCACCGAAAACTCCATTGCCGATGTGGTACGGAAGCGACAGCGACGTATAGCGAATCCTTGCGGGGAAAGCCTCCACCAGGTAAGCCGCAATGGGGCCGTAGATCATGCAAACGTAAATGACTTGAAGGAAGACAAGGAACACGAGCATCGGAACGTTAGCGTTAGTGGCGTCTTTGGCCGGCACGCGATTTCCGGTGACGGGATCCTGTGTCATGGCGGTGAGCGCCGTTGCGCCGGTAACTTTGTTCTTCGCTGAGCTCACTCCAACGACATGGTTGCCGGCGGCGCTTTGCATGCTTTTATATATGGGGATGTAGGTAAGCACGGCGAGTAAGCAGGCAGCCATCATTAGCCATTTACGGCCTACGCGATCGGAGAGCGCTCCGAAGAGTGTGAAGAACGGCATGGCGATCAGCAACGCGATGGCGATGATGATATTGGCGGTTTTCGCGGGGACTTTTAAAATGGTTTGCAGATAAAAAAGCGCGTAGAACTGCCCGGTATACCAAACCACACCCTGACCGGCAGTCGCGCCAAACAAGGAGATCAGCACGCGCTTCAGGTTTTCCCATTTGCCGAAGGCATCTTTCAGAGGTTGCGCGGAAGTCATCCCAGCGGTCTTGATTTGGGTGAAGATGGGCGACTCTTTCATCTTCAAACGGATGTAAAGCGAAATGGTCACCAGGATGATCGAGATAAGAAAGGGGATGCGCCAGCCCCAATCCTGGAAAGCTTCTTTGGTCATGGACTGCTGCGTAAGAAGGATAACGATGAGGGAGACGAACAGTCCCAGGGTGGCGGTGATCTGGATAAAGCTGGTGTAGAAGCCGCGCTTATGATCGGGTACGTGCTCGGCGACGTAAACAGCTGCGCCGCCATACTCGCCGCCAAGAGCCAAGCCTTGCAGCACGCGAATGATGATCAAAATAATGGGCGCGAACCAACCGGCGGTCTTGTAGGTGGGCAAGAGACCAATGAGGGCGGTAGCGCCGCCCATGATGCTCAGGGTAACCAGGAAGGCGTATTTGCGGCCGACGATGTCACCGATGCGTCCGAAAAAGAGCGCGCCGAAGGGGCGCACCAGAAAGCCAACCGCAAAAGTTGCGAGGTACGCGATGTACGCGAAGGTGTCGTTGCCAGCCGGATAAAATTTGAGCGCCAGAACGGCGGTGAGGCTGCCGAAGATGTAGAAGTCGTACCACTCGATCATGGTGCCGACGGCGGAAGCGAGGATTACCCGCCAGATGCTATATTCCGCAACTCCGGCTGTTACGACATTTGTCCGGCTGGCCATACTTCCTCCTGTTGACGCGACCTGGTACCGGGATCGAGACGGAAACAAACCTACGCCCGGAACGTTCCTTTGGGACGCTAGTCCTTCCCGTCGCGACTCCCTCCGATGATCTGGCAAATGATGAAGGCCAGTCAGGATCGCAGCAAAGGAAGGCGGGAAACGCACCGTTCATATATGGGCTGAGTCAAGTTGTCAAGAATGGACTTTGCGCTGGTGGACTTTGCGCTGTGGTAAGGGGTGAGGTTAGGGGGCTAGCCCCATTCGTGTTAAAACTCAGCCGTGACTCTAGAACAGGCAATTTTTCTTTTTTTTGCTGGGTCGGTTGGCGGCGCAATCAACGCCGTTGCCGGGGGGGGCAGCTTCGTGGCGTTTCCGGCGCTCTTGTTTACCGGTGTGCCGCCGGTGCCAGCGAACGCGACAAACACTTTGGCGCTATGGGTGGGCACTACAGCGAGTGGCGGCGCTTACCGCATGAAGCTGGATATTCCCCGGCGGGTAATGATTCCGCTTATTGTGACCAGCGTGATTGGCGGCGTCGCGGGCGCTCTGTTGCTGATCAAAACGCCAGCACAGACGTTTCTGAAAGTTTTGCCATGGCTGATGTTGGGCGCGACGCTGCTTTTTGCATTCGGCAAGCGCTTGACCGGGCGCATATCCGCAGGAATGTCCGGCGAGACCAGCAGAGGCTCCATGATTGGCGCCACGATTTTCGAGTTGGCTGTGGCGCTGTATGGCGGTTATTTCGGCGGGGGCATGGGAATCCTGAATCTGGCCATGCTTTCCGCGCTGGGCATGAACGATATCCACGCGATGAATAAATTGAAAGTGATTCTGGGCTCCATAATCAACGGCGTGGCGGCGGTCGCTTTTATAGCTACGGGATTTATTTTGTGGCCGCAGGCGGGAGTGATGACTGTTGGCGCGATAGTGGGCGGATATGGAGCCGCGCACTACGCGCAGAAGTTGCCGCAAAGCTGGATTCGGGGATTCGTGATTGCGGTCGGGACATTTATGACCATTTATTTCTTTATTCGTGCTTACAGGTAGGAATGCTGTTCAATGCGAGGTCCGGCAAAAAAAAACGCGCCGCGGCTTTTCGGCTCGCGGCGCGTTTTACTTTCTGGTGCCTGACTCTTACTGAGCTTGCAGAACTTCGCCGGGAAGCACGAATCGTACTGGTTTCGGGCCGCTGGCGATGCGCGGAAGATTTACCGGCAAGCGCCCTTGCGAACCGACGTGAGAAACGATGGGAGCAGCGGTGCCGTCATCTGCGCGCATACGCTCAATTTTGATTCCCAGTGTGCGTTCCAGTTGGAAAAGTTCGGAACGTTGTTCCTTGACGAACAGCGTGGAAGCTACGCCGTGTCCGCCGTTGCGGCCAGTGCGGCCGACGCGATGGATAAAATTTTCGGCGACTTCGGGCAGGTCGTAATTAATGACGTGGGCGATGTCTTCGACGTGAATTCCGCGCGACGCGAGGTCGGTGGCTACCAGAATGCGATAGCGTCCCTGCTGAAATCCCGTCAGCGCTGAGGTGCGTTGCGACTGCGAGCGGTCGCCGTGAATCATGGCCGAAGAGAAGCCTTTGCGATTTAGATTGTCGGCAATGCGCTCGGTTCCGCGCTTGGTGCGCGCGAAGACGAGGCAGCGTCCGGTTTCCTTGGCGAGCAAGCGCTGGAGCAATTCCATTTTGCGGTCCATCGCCACTTCAAAGGCCTGTACGCGAACGTTCTCGGAAGGCTTGAGAGTAGAGCCGAAGGAAAGCCGCACGGGCTCCTTCATGTAGTCTTTCACGACGCGAATCATGGAGCCTTCCATGGTGGCGGAAAAGCACATAGTTTGGCGGTCTTTGGGAAGAATGGAAACGATTCTGCGAATCGCGGGCAGAAAACCCATGTCCAGCATGCGGTCGGCTTCATCGAGGATAAGGATACGCAAGGCGTTAAAGTGAAAAAGTCTGCGGTCCAGGTAGTCTTCCAAGCGGCCGGGAGTGGCCACTACGAAGCGGGCGCCCTTACGAATGGCCTGGAGCTGCGCGCCTTCGGATAATCCGCCAACGACGAGGGCTGCGGGCATAAGCTGCTTGCCGCGCAGGGCGTTGTACTGCGCCACAACCTGCATGGCGAGTTCGCGCGTAGGTACGAGCACGAGGGCGTTGATGCCGGGGGTATTTTGTTTCAAGAGCTGTTCGATTACGGGGATGAGGAAGGCCAGCGTTTTGCCGGTTCCGGTCATCGCGGTAGCGAGCACGTCTTTGCCGGCCAGCGCCTGCGGAATCGCGGCGGCTTGCACCGGCGTCGGCACGGAAAACTTCGCCGACGTCAGCTTCTCCTTCATATAAGGAGATAGCGGCATTTCTGAAAAAGGTACGGAAACATTCTGCATTGAGTAGTTTAGCTTTCTTGCTGGTGGAGTTGCTCGCGGCACACACACTTAGGTGCGTACTCAGGCGGCAACTCACAAAGCCAGCCTTAGTTTTGAATTACGCTGATAACGTACGGAGAAAACTGCAGGCGGGGATTCTCAGAAGAAGCATTAACAACAACCGAGGGACCGCACAACACAACCGAGGTAATAAGCGCAAAAACAGAGTAGCACAGATCGCGCTAAATTGACAGCGGCGCTTCTTGAGTTTAGGCGCGTAGTTGACACCAGCGCATGGGGCCGCGACTTGAAGCTATACTCGGCACATGGAAATGGCTGCCTGTGCTTTCTCGATAACCGATTGGAGTGGGATTCCGGTAACTGAACATGCTGGGAATTCTGGCGTTGCGTTGTGGCGGACACAGAACTTTGGCGAGATTCGCGTGCGAATGGTCGAGTATTCTCCGGGGTATGAGGCGGATCATTGGTGCGCCAAGGGACACGTGATTCTGTGCCTTGAGGGGGAACTGGAAACGCGTTTGGCTGATGGGCGGACGTTTACACTTGCGCCGGGCATGAGCTCTCACGTCGGGGATGGCCATCCACCGCATCGGAGCGTCAGCCGTGGCGGTGCTAAGTTGTTCATCGTAGACTGACATTATTCGCTAGTTATACAAAACCGCTATGGTCTCACCCTTACTTTCCGCGCTGCAGCAGTATTGGGGCTACTCCTCGTTTCGCCCGCTTCAGGAACAGGTCGTGAAAAGCTTGCTCGCGGGGCGGGATGCCTGTGTGGTCATGCCCACCGGCGGGGGCAAATCGCTGTGTTACCAATTGCCGGCAGCAACGACGCCCGGGCGCACCGCGATTGTTGTGTCGCCGCTGATTGCCCTGATGCAGGACCAAACTGCTCAATTGGAACAGATGGGCGTTCCTGCAGCGGTGTTAAACAGTTCGCAGACTGCCTCAGAGCAATCCGCGATACTGCACAACGCAAAAGCTGGAAAGTACCGACTACTTTATCTTTCGCCGGAGCGACTTGCGCGGGCGGACGCGCTCACCTGGCTGCGCGAAACACCCATTTCTTATTTTGTGATCGATGAAGCTCATTGCATTTCGGAGTGGGGACATGAGTTTCGTCCTGAGTACCGGCAGTTGCACTCCTTGCGGAAACAATTTCCGGACCGGCCCATCGCAGCGTTTACGGCGAGCGCCACACGGCAGGTACGCCAGGATATTGTCGAGCAGTTGCAACTGCGTGATGCGGATAAATACATTGCCAGCTTCCAGCGTCACAATTTGCGTTATCACGTGAAGCAGTGCGATCCGAAGAGCCAGCGTGAATTACTGCTGAAAGCCGTAGAGCAGTATGCCGACAGCAACCTCATTATTTATGCGCCGACGATCACACGAGTAGAGGAAACCGTCGCATTCCTGAAACACAGCGGGATCGCAGCCATCGGATATCACGCGAGGATGAACAGTGCCGAGCGAAGAAAAAATCAGGAACGTTGGATGGGCGATGAAGTGCGGGTATTGGTGGGAACCATCGCGTTCGGTCTGGGCATAAACAAAGCCGCGGTGCGCGCGGTGATTCATTTGTCGTTGCCGAAATCGATCGAACAGTATTACCAGGAAGCAGGCCGCGCGGGGCGCGACGGCGAACCAGCAGATTGCCTGTTGCTATGGCAAAAACGCGACGTGGGGCTTCTGACCTATTTTGTAGAGCAATTAACGGACCCGGCGGAGAAAGCGCGGGCATGGCAGCGCTATCGCATCATTCGAAATTTCGTTGAGTCGAAAAGTTGTCGACACCGGCAGATTTGTGTGCATTTTGGCGAAACCCCGAAATGGTCGACGTGCAACGAATGCGACGTCTGCAGCGGCGCGCCGGATTGGTTTGCGGCGCCCCCGATCATCAAAAGAAAAGCGGCTGGAAGCCAAGTCCCCAATGTGAAACCTAAAGTTACGGTTCAGCCGGCGCCGCGAGCAACGGAGGCCGTTTCTCGGTCCGCCCCAATTCAGGATGACGGGCTTCGCGAACACTTGCGCGAATGGCGTTGGAGCATCAGCAGCGAACTCGGCATGCCGGCATATATTGTGATGCACGACACAACGCTCGACGAACTATGCAAGGTGCGGCCGAGTACGCTCGCAGAACTCCGAAGGGTTTCTGGGTTTGGAGATCGAAAAGTGGAGAAGTACGGGTCGCAAATCTTGGCGGCGTTGAAAAATTTCGGGTCAAAGCCGCGGGGAGCTGGGGCGGGCTAGCGGGACTTCTGAATAGTTGCCATCTGAATATGTTGGGTATAGGATTCTGCCACTTGAAATATGCCTGACGGTTGCGGCTTCGGGAGTCATGTTTGCGGCCACACCCTCAGCGCAACAGGAGTGTTCCATGCCCAGGTTACTTCGTTTTGCCTTGATTTTTCTTGTGATTGCCAGTCCTTGCTTGGCGCAAAAAAAGCGCGTGGCGGTGCTGAATTTTGAATACGGCACGGTGAAATCCAACGCGCAGGCGATTTTTGGTTCCGATCAGGATGTGGGCAAGGGAATCTCCGACATGCTGGTTCAGAAGCTGGTGGAGGATGGGAAGTATTCCGTGATCGAGCGCAACGCGCTCGATAAAGTGTTGGGCGAACAGAATTTTTCGAATAGCGATCGCGCTGATGCTTCGACCGCAGCAAAGATCGGCAGAATTCTGGGAGTAGACGCCATCATTATCGGCAGCATCACGCAGTTCGGCCGCGACGATCAGCACACTAACATTGGAGGAGGAGGATTTGGCGGCTACGGATCCAGGATGGGAATCGGCGGCGTCGGAACGCACAAGGCTAAAGCAGTAGTGGGAATTACCGCGCGATTGGTAAATACCTCTACGGGCGAAATACTTGCGGCCGTGACCGGGACCGGCGAGTCTTCGCGCTCGGGCACTTCGCTGATTGGAGCCGGAGCGGGTGGCGGCAGCGGTGGTGGCGCCGGACTCGATATGGGAAGCAGCAACTTTGGCCAGACCATATTGGGCGAAGCGGTAAAAGCAGCAGTAGGCGATGCGGCTACGCAATTGGATAACAAGGCAGCCACTCTTCCTACTGTGAAGGTTTCAGTTTCGGGATTGGTGGCAGATGTGAGCGGAAACACGTTGATCATCAACGTGGGTAGCAAAACCGGGCTGAAGGTTGGCGATACTCTGGATATCAGCAGGCAAGTTCGCACGGTGAAAGATCCAGCCACCGGCAAAGTGTTGAAGGCCATTACCGATAAAATCGGTAGCGGCACGGTTACGCAAATCGATCAAGACTCGGCAACGGTGACTTTTGCGGGCACGGGACCAGTCAAAGTTGGAGACGTGGCACAGACCCCTTAAGCGCCACAGTCAAGGATTAATCCTCACATGATAGGCGAAACGATTTCGCATTACCGCGTCCTGCGGAAACTCGGGGGCGGCGGCATGGGCGTGGTTTACGAGGCCGAAGATACCAAGCTCGGCCGTCACGTGGCTCTGAAATTTTTGCCGGATGATGTCGCCAAGGACCCGCAAGCTCTCGCCCGCTTCCAGCGCGAGGCTCAAGCAGCTTCTGCTCTAAATCACCCGAACATTTGCACCATTTACGAAGTGGATGAACATGACGGCCAGGCATTTATTGCCATGGAGTATCTTGATGGACTGACTCTAAAACATACCCTCACGAACGGGCACTTGGAGTTGGAGCAGTTGCTAACGTTGGGAATTGAGATCGCCGATGCCCTGGATGCAGCGCACTCTCAAGGAATCATTCATCGCGACATCAAGCCTGCCAATATTTTTGTGACCAAACGGGGTCACGCCAAGGTTCTCGATTTTGGACTTGCCAAAGTGACCAAACCGAATTCCAGCGCTGGCGCCACCGAGAATAGTCTAACGACCACGGTTGAGGATCCAGACCAACTTACCAGTCCGGGAATGGCGTTAGGCACGGTGGCCTACATGTCCCCGGAACAAGTTCGCGCGAAAGATCTCGATGCCCGCACGGATCTTTTTTCTTTTGGCGTAGTGCTCTACGAAATGGCTTCCGGTCAATTGCCGTTTCGCGGCGAAACCTCGGGAGTAATATTTGACGGAATTTTGAATCGCGCTCCGGTATCTTCCGTGCGCCTGAATCCGGATCTTCCGGTGGGGCTGGAAGAAATAATTAATAAGGCGCTGGAAAAGGATCGCAACCTCCGCTATCAGCACGCATCGGAAATGCGCAGCGACTTATCTCGTTTGCAACGGGACACGCAGTTGCGGCCTTCTCCGGTGGCGCACAGCGAAGAAATGGCCGGTGCCGGGCTGTCAGGCCGATCATCGGATTCTTCTAAAGGTTCCTCGCCGACCAGTCGAACTCTGGAGATGGCGCATGTTTTGTTCATGGACATCGTGGCTTACTCGCGGATGCCCATGGACCAGCAAGAAGAATCGCTTCGGCATTTGCAGGATAAAGTGCGTGGCACATCAGAGTTCACCAGGGCGCAGGCCAGCAACC
>CAVPKZ010000052.1:0-27477 GCA_963705755.1 uncultured Acidobacteriota bacterium
AGTAATAGTTGTGACATTGCTTTGCGGGTCGGTGACGGTAGTTGTGGAAGCCGCGCCCGTGCCTTTCACTTGCGCATAAGTCCACACTCCGCCTGGTGTCACGGTGCGGGTTAGAGTGGCGGCACTGCCGTCGCCGCAGTTGATATGCCCGGAGCTGCCGCCAGAGTAGCTATACGAAATTGTCCCGCCCGTTGGAAGCGTGACAGACTGAAGACGGCCCGTTACATAAGGTGGATTGTGAGCGTCACCAGGGGTCGTCTCGTAGGTGAAGGCGTATTTAGATGAAGGGTTTGCAGATACATCAGGAATATCTATTTCACTGATGGGATTATTGACCGTCGGTCCGTAATCCGTGACACTGCAGCCAAACTGGGTTTGAATTGTCTGGATGCAAATTTCACTGTGTAAATTGCAGACGCGCCCGGCGCGGGTAAGTGAATGTCAAGGGGCTAGCGGGTGTGGCCGAGCCGGCTACGGCAATTGCGTTGGTATTAGTTGTGCTGGTAAAAGTTGTGGGAGTTGACGATGGACTCACTGAAATTTGATTTCCGTTTCTATCCGGAGACGTTGCTGATACTGGGGAATATCCGTTTGATAAATTGTATAGGTGGTGTGGTCACTTGTCCTGCTTGGTAGTGGTGACGGTGTGCGTTGTGAGTCCAGCACCATTGGCGGTGGCTACCGACAAAGTGAGCCCGGAATTGTCGGCCGCTTTTGCAGTCGCACTCAAAGTATTCCCCATGTCGCAGCCAGTTGGGTCATATTCCAGTCCAGCTGAGAATGGGTGAGGCACGGCCCAGCATGTCGTGGTAGACGAAGTTAGAGAAAATCACATATTGGGGAATTGGTGGCGGGGAATCGCAGTTCGTGCTGACACGGTGGTATGAGATATATCCGGTCTGAACTGCCGTCTGTGCAGTCCAACCCCAATTGAAAACCGGCTGCCAATTTTGGACACCGTTAACCGTGACGGGATACCATATCGACGTGTCGTAGGCCAAGTCATAATAAAAATCCATTCCGCTGCGGCCGGGTTTCCGGAATATTGGCACCGTCAAATTGGCGTTCAGGTTGGCAAGGTCGACGATATCAGGCCCTCCGCTGAAGGAGCCCAGCAACATGCCGGTGCTCACTTGTCCAAATGCGAGGTCACAAGATCCGATCAACAAAAATAGCAGGCAAGCTAAATTCTTTATTGCGTGAGCGACTGCGGGCTTGCGGACCAGGCTCATTTTGCGTCTCCCTAGCAAACTTTGACTTGCACCACTTGCCGTAACACGAATCCATTGACAAAGAGGCTTGGATTTGTTCTCTACTGCGTGCCGAATTGACTTGTTGTAAGACCGGAATTGAGAGTAGCGTTTTGAAATTGAAGGTCCAGGACCAATCCATTGTTGAGGAATCGCTGGACGTGAAATGGGACCTGGACCCCATCGGTTACGCGGTAATCGCTGTAGGAAATCTCAATGGGAATGTCGAGGAGCTCATTGTTATCGGGATGAATGGTGAAAGCCACTGCGTTAGGTAGAAAAGTCGTTGAATCGAGATAGATTTCAATTTGGCTTAATGGCTGTAAGTTAGGCGACTGGCCAACTGAAAGAACGGAGAATATTTGGCTTATGCTCAAGTGTTCGACTGTTTTATCGCCTCTCGTCTCGCGACCGACGTACACTGCCAAATATCCGGTCTGTGAGAGTCCGCGATTCACTGCGAAAAGGGGAAAGAACCAAGCCGGCTCAGTGAGAAGATTATGAAACGGTATCTTGTGGCTGACGCCATCGGCGCCCTTCCAGGTTCCAAAAGGCTGCCCGTTAGAAGTGAATCGAACTTCCGACCTCGTTCCGGATGGCAAGGTTAAGACGACACTGCTATCTGCTCCCACGGCTTTAACTGTTGCCGTGCCGATTTCGTCCTCGCTGCCGTTAATATATTCTGCGTTCCCGGTCATTGTGACATCGGATGTGGGGGCGCCGGGATTCAGAGCAGCGAGAGCCTGCTGAAGAAGTTTCACCGCCTGAGCACTGCTTGCAGGTGGTGTTTGTTGGGCGAAAGATGCCGCGAAGAAGGGAAAGGACACAATAATAACAAAGACAAACCGGACAATGCGCACGTGCGCCTCCAGTGATTGGTCACGAAACTTTCAAGCTTAACCGTGAGACCGTGACGACTTTCTCACTGAGTATGAGGCGGGTTTATATATTACCTCTCTAAATACGTCAACATATATTTTGAATATCAAGATCCCTAGTCCAGGAACGAGAAGGCCAATGGGCTTCGAGTGCGGCAGCCCCCGGAGCCGTCACGCGTGAACTTGCCAGGTGTGAGGTCGCGTTGGCCAAGTTCGCTCAATAGTTTCTCTGCGCTCAAAGAACCTTCAGGCCCAAATTCACCCTTGTCAGTTGGGATGTGAAATCGGGCTGTGCGTCTGTCGGATAAGCGCGCAAGCGTCCACAAACGGGCGTGCACTCCCGGATGGTCGGCAAAGCTTACCTTACCGGATTGTGTCAGGGTCGCCCGTTTTTATCGGGAGCTGGGTTTCGCCCCAATCAAGGCTTGGGAGAGTAAGCAAAGATCGCTCCTTTGAGAGCGATGACCCGAGTGACGACAGTCAAACCCAAGGAGTTCCAAGCGCCAGAATTTACAATCACCTTCCGAACGATTTCAAAACGATTGTCCTGGGGCTTTATCGAAAAGCAGACACGCTGTTCGAAATACCCGATTGCAGAACCAGAGAAGGCGCTGCTTGATTGAATCTACCTGACTTTACAGGCGGGTCTGAAGCCTAACCTGGATGAGATCGAAATCAAGTCCATCAACAAGGAAAAGCTCGCCAAGTATGCGAGCAAATATCCCAGCACGGTTCGAAACACACTGACGTACTCGCTCGCGTTTGAACATTTCGTTGCATGACGGGAATCAGACGCAAACATAGCACCCACTCAATAATGTGTTCAAAGCTGACGCTCGCCTGCTCCAAGATGGCATAGAGTGGCTTGACGGTGGCACGGTGTTGAGGCTCGAGGGGGCGGGTTCTTGGAAGCTGGGTTTGCAAGTCGGGGCGTGTCAGAGGTTGCAAGCGGAGCTTGATGATTCCTTTCAAGCCACTGAATGAACTCCTTGTCTCGACGGAAGAGGCGTTTCAGGGATTCGTCAATGATGTACTCGTGCGGCGCGCCTCCGAGGAAGGCTGCATAACGCTGAAGCATGGTATGCGCTTCTTGTCGAGGCGGGCCGACACTACCTTCTTTTCTTGCTTGGGTTCGACCTTCGGAATTAGAGCCATGTCTTTGTCTCCTCTGGTTCGCTTGATGCAATCTTGTTGGGTTGTCTGCTTATAACTCTGCTGGCGACGGAGCGAGGAACTGTGCTGGACAAGTTGGGAGGTAGCGACCCCCGGCGCCGGAAGGCGTTGGGCGGCTGCCAAGCCGCTCAAAGTGGGGTCGCTACCGCCCAAAATTTGTTTTCTCCTGCGCCCATTCCGATGCCCCGTCGCCGATCATATTGTTCTTTTTTTGCCACTTCTAGCGGCGCCCAACGGAAATCCGGTCGCGATTCCGAACGAAAAGCCACTTCGCGGGAGTTTCCCGCTCCCGAAGCATCCTTTTTCACCGCCTTCAAATCCTCGCTTTTTGCTTCCATTCCCTTGATTGCATGACAGTTCGTTCGCAACAATTCAGAAAACTGCAAAGATTTATTGTCGGATTTCTCAAGCAAGCCTGCAGGACCGTCGTTTTCCATCCGGTTTTCCGCGCCGTTTCCTTGCGAATCGGGTGAGTGCCGCGAGCGATGAGCCCATACAACTCCTCGAGTAAGGAATTTTCCAAGCCAAGTTGCAATTTGATTTCGTTCGCTCTGGCCTGACAAGAACCTTCCTTGCGTGATGTCGATATCCGCGCATTTTGCCTATATTTTGCATTCCCGACGCGATCCCAAAGAGCCAGGAATCCTCGGCGCTTGTTTCTATGACTTAGTATTCGAGTGACTCATGAGGGCCGGATGTCTGCCCTCGCCGCATAGATGGTGAGTCCGTCTCGGGGGTGAACTGCGTACGGTCCCATGATGCTTTTAGAGACAAAGAAAAGGCCCGAGCAGAGCCGAGGCCGAAGACGAAACGTGAGTTCAGAACGGTATTTCGTTGGAATCTTGTTGGGAGCAGCAAGGGCCGGCCTCCGTCTCCTGGCAGTGCGATTCAGCTTGCGAATCACATTCGCGCGAATCTGCCACGACGTGAGTCTGATGCACGTGGGTTTCTTGCCTTTGCCGACTTCGCGCTCGTACTGATTGCTCAGCAGTGAACCTGCGATGAGCACTTGATCGCCTGTTCGAAGCGTTGATGCCGCATCGTTTAAGCGATTGAAGCCGACACGGTGCCAGTCGGTCTTCGATTTCCACTCGCCTTGAGCTTTCTTCCAGGCGCGCCGTGTGGCGACGGACAGAATCGTAAATGGGGTGCGATTTGCTCGCGACACCCGCTGCTCCGGGTTCCGCCCTACGTTGCCGATGATCTGAATTGAATTATGCATTTCTGATTTCTCCTTTTGTGTCCCGTTTTTCTGGGGCACTTAAGAGCGAGTGGAGACCACTTCCAAAGCGAACGAGGGCTTTCTGGGAGGGACCCGAATAACCTTCGATGACGCTAGTGAAGGTTTTCGGCGAGGAACCGGGAAAGCAGACCGAGAGAACTTGCCGGGCGAGGGGATTCTTCCGAAGCCGTGTCCAGGAAAACGAGCGCCGCAAAGGGGAAAATGCATAAATTTTTGGCGTGCTAACGGAGCGGAGCCGACGCAAAGCGCCAAGGGAGACCCCGGCTCCGACCGCCGGACGCGTTGCTATAGCGTCTGTCCATATGCCCGCGTCGTGGAAGTATTGGACGAAGGGCGCAGAGGTTCGTAATGTGCGCCTAGCTATCGCGAGATAGCCTCGAAAGTGAAAAGCTTCTTCGCTTCGATGGAAGGGCCAACATGCGACTGTTTCGTGAGCTTCCCACTTGAAGTGTGCGCGTGCCTTAGGATGTTGGGGCTGGTGACCGTCGCAAGCAAAACGCGCCAGCAAGGGGTTGAGCATTCGTTGGCCTGCGACGACGCTTTCCAGACACTAACTTTTCTATTCGGTTGAAAATGATCGAACCACTGGTTTCAGTTCCAGTAGAAAGCGACGACCCTGCCAAGTCACGGCGGCGAATTGCGCTCCTCTTTTTGATGCGAAATTTGCCTACTTCCAATTGCCAAGATTCTTCTGCTACCGTTGTTACCGCACAGAACCAACGGGCCACGCAAGGAGCGTGGACCTTGGCAAGAAGACGTTGGCAGGAAGGCACAGTGTACTTACGCGAGAGCAAGACTTTGCCCGACGCATGGTGGGGCCGCTACGTGGAAACCGTCGAAACCGAGGCAGGTGAAGTACGGATTCAGCGGAACGTGCGGCTTGGCGATGCGAGGCAATATACAAAGCCTCTGGCGAGAAGGGCACTGCGCGATTATGTGGACAAGGCAAACGAGTACCAACCGTTGGCCGTGAAGACCCAGAAGATGGGAAAGGCTTCAACGCCGTTTTCTGTGTTTGCGGTCAGGTGGCAGATGGAGGTCTTGGTCCACAAGAAAGCGTCAACCGCAGCGACAATGAAGGGCCATATAAACAGGCTCCTCATTCCAGTGTTCGGCAAGCTGGCGATGGGTGATCTTGATTCGGAGCGCGTGCAGTCGTTTCTAAACCGCCTGGTGGGCAAGGCGAGCCCGAAGACGGTAAAAAACGTTTGGACAACGTTGCGGATCATGTGGAACTCAGCCGTTGCGTGGAAGTACGTCACGGGCGAATTGCGCGTTGAACTTCCTAAGACTCGGAGACTGCGGATGCGGTGTTACACGGTCGAGGAAGTGAAGCGCATTCTTGCCCATACCAAGGGTGCAGAACGAGTTTTCTTTTGGCTCGCAGCCGAAGCCGGGCTGCGTGCCGGGGAACTCATTGCCCTCCGGGCAAGTGACGTTGACGTTGAAAAACTATCAGTAGAAGTGAGCAAAGCAATCTGGAACGGGTCTGAAGATAACCCCAAGACCGAAGCCGCGTTTAGAAACATTTGCATCTCCTCACGGCTCGGTTCGCAGGTGAGGGAATACCTGGCTGGCAGGACTAACGGCTACTTATTCCAAACTTCTTCCGGCAAGCCGTGGGACGCCAGCAACGTGTTGGAGCGCAAGCTCAACGCAGTGCTCGAACGTCTCGAAATTCCGAAGATTGATACCAAGCTACTAGCGAAGTTTGCGGGGAAGGACAGAACCATTGAACAGGCAACGCGTAGCGAGAAGCGTGCGGCGTCTCTCGGACTGCACAGTTTCCGTCACACGGCTGCCACGGCAATGGATTCTCTGGGCATCCCACAGCAGATTCGCAGGCAGCGTCTGGGACACAGCGGGAACAGTGTGACGGACGGTTACACCCACACTTTCTCCGATGATGAACGGAACGCGGCCGATAAACTTGGCGAATTATTCGGGACTGGATGGCCTGAGATTGATAAGGGAAAACTGATTTCTTTCCCAAGTCTTTCCCAAAAGGAAGAAGGGCCTGTTGGTGGAGTCCAACAAGCCCTTGTGAATCAGTAAATTTGGTTGCGGGGGTCAGATTTGAACTGACGACCTTCGGGTTATGAGCCCGACGAGCTACCAGGCTGCTCCACCCCGCGTATTGACTATAGCCGAGGTGTCGCGTCGCGTCAAATCCAGCTCGCCAAAAAATGCATCATAGCCAGATGGGCCTATGTATTTCCAAGAAGAATCGCCGAGCAAGCTACCACTCTTTATACGGCGTTCCATCAAACGGGGACGTTCTCTCTGAATTTGAATGCACATCCACCATACCTGTGCCGGTCTGGTCCGGGCTCAGCACTACTTCATCGAATTGCGGTTGCCAATCTTTTGCTTGAGTCATCGGATCGGTCGGCACGATGCGCAGGTATCCAGCTTCTTGCAGAGCCTCGATGGACTGCGGAGCAGACTGCTTATCTAGCGTGTAGTTATCAATGGCCTGACGCATCACCTGCAAATCCTGACTCAGGGTGGCTTCCCGGGCGCGAATACCGAACGGTCATAGCGTCCTGCCGCGATCCCGATCAGAATAAAGATGATCGTGATTACGATCATCAATTCGATCAGCGTAAAGCCAAAGCTACGGCCGCGGCGCCGCGAACAGGTAATCGCGTTGTTCTCTTGGTGTATTTTCAATCCATGCATTCTGGCAAATTACCAATCTGAATATTTTGTTCCGTCTTGCGCCACACCTTGCGACTTCGAATACACATCAAATACGTTTTTCCCGCCCCAGCTCGTTGAGTCGGGATCATCCTGCACGGCGCGCAACCCCCATTCGTTTTGCCCGGTCATGGGATCCACGGGAATTTTGCGCAGGAAACGAATCTTTTTGTCACTCGAGGCGCCCAGTTGCACGCCCTTCACCAGTGTTTCCAAATCAGGCGGATACCCTTCGCTGCCAAGTTCCACTCTGATCTGGTTGCGGTCGGCGGCATCCTTGTAACGATCAATGGCATCTCGCATTTCGCGCAAATCCCGATGTAGCTCGCTTTCCTTGGTGCGAATTACGGTGAACCTAGCGATGGGCAGAGCCGCCGACGCGAGTATCAATAGGATGGAGCAAGCGATGATCAATTCGATCAACGTCATCCCAGCTTGATCCGGAACGCGCTTGATGGAGAAAAACTTTTTAGTGTTGTGCCAGCATTTCGGTTTAGTCATCCCACCACTAAGGTTGAACTTGCACGGTCGCTTCACTGCTAACCAGCGGAATGGGTTTTTGCTGGGAGTCTTTGGCGTTGACCTGCACGATAGAAAGGTTTGACGAGCCGGGCGCGATCCCCTTGATAACGATGCCCATTAACGTCCCGCTTCCATTCACACCTGCGGTGTTCGGTTGGCGGGTTGCGGGAGATGATGGCTTGGCCATGCTCCTTGTCCACGCGCGATACGATGGCAATTTCCTGTGTTCCGCCAGATAGAAAACCGCCGTGTTGAACTTCTTCGACGCTGACCACCGCCGGGTTATATTGCAGCAATAGCGGTATCGAAAAGAGGTCGTTAACGTTGTCTACCACAATGCCCACGGTAGTGCTTTGCCCCGCCTTTAGCGAAACACTTCGCGGCTCAAATCGTATTCTCGCTCCTTGTGCGCCTTGGCCAGCGCCCGGAACAGCCGTTGCGCTTCCGTCTGGAGTGCTGCCGGCAGGAGATACCGGCGCAGGATTCTGGTTGGGTGGACCTGCGGGTTGTTGAACACCTGGTGTTGGTTCCGCAGTCGGCGTTCGAACGTCACGATCACGCCGAACTTGAACATTCGACTCAGACCCCGAATACAACGGCCGCAAGTTTCCTTTAGTCCATTCCGGAATGCGCACGATGCGCGGAGTCATAACGATCAAAACTTCATTTTCCTGATGGTCAGTTCTGTCATCCGAAAAGAAATACCGCATGAACGGAATCTTGGCAAGTCCAGGCCAGCCATTTAATGTGCGCGTGTCGTCCTTTTCAAACAAACCGCCGAGTACGCTTACTTCGCCCTCCTTCAAGCGAATGTCTTGCTCGATTTTACGCTGGCTGATGATAGGCTGCTGAATCCCGCCGATGGTCGAAACGCCCGTCTGAGACGACACCTCGACAATTACTTTCAGGCTCACTTCGTGATTTGGGTGCACTCGGGAGTGATGTCGACGTTCACGCCGACTTCCAGGTATTGAAATTGAGTGTTCACCAATGGGTTTACGCCGGTAGCGCCTACGCCAACGCCCGCCTGGAAGCTGCCCGTTGCCACCGGGATTTTATCGCCGACACGCAGTTTGGCAGGCTGCCCATCTATGGAGCGAATCTCCGGGTTCTGAATGATTTTTGTGTAAGTGTCAGTCAAAATGGCATTGGCGGTGATACTGGGAACCGTAACCGCATAAGAGTTTCCATTTAAGTGCGACAATTGATTGAATGTGACGGTGTTGTTTGTTGGAGTTGCAGTGGTAGTGGTACCCGTTGTAGTGGTCGTGGTCGAAGCGTTCGGATTGATTGTGACCGACGCAGTTTGCATGGGCAAAATGCCCAGATCACGCAGGCGGTCGGTCCGCGCTTGCAACACCTCAACCTGCACAACCACCTCGGGCTTGGCTTTGTCGATGTCGCCGATCATTTTTTCCGCCAGCGACAATTTGTCCGGGGTATCGCGAATGATGATCGCGTTTTGCGAATTCAACTGATGAATGCGTTTCAAATCCAGTAATTGACGCAATCCCGTCACGATTTCCGTCAAATCCTGCGGCTGCACGGTGTTGGCGAGATAAAATGTCTTTACGATTTGCTCTTCGTAATCGCGCCGCTTCTGCGGTTCGTCCGGAATCACGAAGATAATATTTTCCGTGACCGGCTTCCAAAACGCCTTGCTTTCCAGCGAGACGATATCGAGCGCTTGCTGCAGCGTCACGTTGTTCAGTTCCGTGGTAATGCGCCGGGCAGGGAAGTCCGGATCAAAGATCACCGTCAATCCAGCCAGTTTGGCTACCGTTTCGAATACCAGCTTCGCGTCGTTGGACATCGTGAGATTGATCGGCGCGTGGGACAGAGGTTTGATCTCTGGCGGCATCGAGGCCAGGGGTTGCGCATTGGGGTCGGGGGGAACCTCCGCTGCGGCATCCGCGTCGCGGTTCTTGTCCGAAATCATCGCGGCAGTCCTGCGCAGCTCTTGCTCCGCGACCGGGCTGGAAGGGTCGACTACGCCGGCCCGCTGGAATTCCGCCAATGCCGCCTGTAAATCGCCCTTCTTGCGCATCTCCAGACCCAGCTTAATATGATAATTAGAGGCTTCGAACCGGATCTGGTCTACCTTGATCTTCAAATTGGCGTTATTTGGGTCGGCCTTCAACGCCTGCTGGTAGAAAGTGAGCGCGGCGTCGTAATCGGAAATCTCTTCCGCCTTACGTCCCTGAGAATACTCGGTTTTCCCGTTTTTCGGGCAGCCTGCTGCGAGCAGGGCAAGACAAATGCATAGAGCTGCTGTACCGCAACGTCGCATGAATTCTCCGAATCTCGACTGGTCAATCGAAAGTCTAACACTCGGCTTAGAGGCCGGGCAAGGAATCAGGGGTTGGCTGTCCCCTTTATATAACAACCCCGGGTGGCGCGGATTTAACACTCCAGCTATGATGGGTTGTTGTGGCCAAGCCCACTAAAAAATCTGCGAAGACTGATAAAGTCGAGGAACTGATCGTTGCGCAAAACCGCGCGGCCTCCTACAACTATCACATTCTGGATAAGTTCGAGGCCGGGCTAGTACTCCACGGCACCGAGGTAAAGGCTTTGCGCGAAGGAAAGGCCAATATCCGCGACGCTTACGTCGATTTCAGACCCACCGGGGCCTGGTTGGCTAACGCGCATATAGCCCAATATTTACCAGGGGGGCCTTGGAACCACGAGCCGCTAGGCGCGCGAAAGCTTTTGCTACATAAAAATGAAATTAACAAATTGGCGGGTCGTACTGAGGCCAAAGGCTTGACGGTGATCCCCCTCAAGATTTACTTCCGCAAAGGCATCGCGAAGGTGGAAATCGCTTTGGCACAAGGAAAGAAATCCTGGGACCGCCGTCAGGACGAACGCACCAAGGAAGCTCGTAGAGAAGCGGAAGACGCGATGTATCAAAACCGGAGGCGATAACGCAGCATGCAAATTACGTTGGAGACCAGGAATTATTCTGAAATTGAAACGGAAGCGCTTGTTTCTTATCTATTCGAAGAGTCTGACCCCGTTCAGGGCCACTTGGACAACATCGACCGCGGGGCTGGAGGCTTACTCCGAAAACTTGTAAAGGGTGGGGAAGTTTCTGGCAAAATGTTGGAATTCACCCTGATCCACTCGCCCCAGGGACTGAAAGCTTCGCGATTGTTGCTCGTCGGCGCCGGCAAGCGCGAACAATTCAACGGTGCTGCGGCACGCAAAGTTACGGGAGCCGCCCTGCGTTATCTAAAAGCGCGCTCCATCAAGAAATTCGCGATTCTGGCTCCGGACAAGGACCGCACTGAGGAATTTGCCCAAGCCGTTGCTGAAGCTGCCGTCATTGCCAACTTTGAATCCGACAAATACAAGACCGACAAAAAGAACGACAAATCCATCGATACAGTATTTCTTACCGGCTACTCCGATGCGGAAAAGTCTGCCGGAGAAAAAGGCTTGGCAACAGGCCGAACCATCGGCGAAGCGCAAAATTTTACTCGCGATCTCGTCAACGAGCCGGCCAACAAGCTGACACCCAAAATTCTGGCGGAAAAGGCTGCAGCCATGGGCAGGGAAACTGGCCTTGCGGTCGAGATTCTGGACGAGCAGAAAATTGCCGACTTGAAAATGGGCGCGCTGCTCAGCGTCGCGCAGGGCGGCCCTGAGCCGCCGCGCGTCATGGTTCTTACCTATGTGCCTGCGCACGTAAAACCTGATCTGCCCGTGATTGGTCTCATTGGCAAGGCCGTAACCTTTGACACTGGCGGTATCTCCATCAAGCCCGCCGACGGCATGGAAAAAATGAAATACGACATGGCCGGCGGGGGAGCCATGCTCGGCGTAATGCGCGCCATCGCCTCCCTGAAACCAAACGTAAAAGTAATTTGCGTAGTACCTTCGACTGAAAACATGGTCGGTGGTAAAGCTCAGAAGCCCGGCGATATCCAGACCGCCATGTCCGGCAAAACCATCGAGGTACTGAACACCGATGCGGAAGGCCGCTTAATCCTGGCCGATGGCATTACCTTTGCCAAGCAGTTGGGAGCCACTCACTTGATCGACGCTGCGACCTTGACCGGCGCGATCGTAGTAGCTTTATCTAATGTCAACGCCGGCGTATTCGGATCCGATCAGGCTTTTACAGACCGGCTTCTGGCCAGTTCTAAAGCCGCCGGAGAGAAAATGTGGCAGATGCCCATCGACGATGACTATCGCGAATTCATTAAGGGCAGTGTCGGCGATATTCAAAATATTGGCAGTGGAAAAGGCGGTGGGGCAATCACCGGCGCTATGTTCATCAAGGAATTCACCGGCGACACCCCGTGGATTCATCTCGATATCGCCGGCACCGCATGGAATGACGACCAAAAACCTTGGATGGCCAAGGGCGCGACGGGAACCGCCGTGCGCACCCTAGTGCACATGTTGATGTCTTATTAGTTTTGATTTCTTAACTCGTAAGGCAATCAAGGATCAGACACTATCCACGTAGAGCGATCTACCTAGAGGGCGGGTGCCGCACCCTTGCGTTTTTCAAGGGTGCGGTTTTTGAATTTCCCCCGGTTCTTTTGAGCGCGCCGGAGAACGATTTGGTGGCCGGCTTTTAACCAAAGTTACATTACATCTTCTCCGGCGCCTCGATCCCCAACAAATTCAGCGCTCTCACCAATTGCGTTTCAACCAGTTCTGTCAGCCGTAGCAAGAAGGCGCGTTTCTGCTCATCCGCTTCCGATAAAATGTGATGATGGTGATAGAACAGGTTGAAAGCCTGCGCCAATTGAAACGCGAACTTCGCCACGAAAGCTGGCTCCTGTCCTTTGATCGCAGCTTCGACGGCCATTTCAAGCGAGCCCGCGAGCACCACCAACTCCCACAAGCCGTTGCCTTCCGGTCCCGAAAATAGCGTCGCAACGGTTTCCTGCGTAACGTCCATATGCGTGGCGCCGACTTCCGTCCCTTTGCGGCGAATCCCACGGATGCGCACCACCGCATACTGGCAATAGGGACCGGTCTCTCCTTCGAAGTTCAACGCATCCTTAAAATCAAACGCGATAGTTGCGTTCCGCGTAAATTTCAAAAGGAAAAATCGCAAGGCTCCGACTGCAATCTTGTGCGCGGTCTGCCGTTGCGTTTCACTGTCCATGTCGGCGTGCCGCTGCTGAACTTCGCTCAATGTCGCAGCTTCCAGCTTATCGAGCAAATCGTCGGCCTTCACTCCAAATCCCTTGCGACCACTGACCTCCACGTAAGGTTTTTTTGTTTCTTCGGGTGAGAGCTCATAACCCATCTCCGCCGCGCAACGCGGAGTTAACGCCACAATTTCGTACGCCAAATGAATGGAGTGATCCGCGTCTTCGCCGTGCCCCAGTGCGCGTAGTCCCTCCGACACGACATCTTGCAAATAGGCCTGGCGTGAATCAATCACGTTGTACACGGTCGTCGCAGGAGCCCCGAAATTTGGCGCTGACGGATCGCCATGCTCGCTCGCAGTGCTCCATAAGGTATACGAGCCAGGCGCATTGGGCCATTTCACATAGAAAAAATCCTTGCCCAACAACCCAAATTTCCATAACTGGTAAGCGATATCTTTCCCTACGTATGTCACCGTCCCATTCGAACGCACAATAATTTTGTCTTGATTGTTGGGATTCTCATCGGCGTCTGAGCCTCTGCCTTCGTTGGCATCGAGATTTTCTGCGGCAGCCTCGTCCTCGTTTTCTGCGCCAGTTTTTGCAGGCATGATCCAACACCCGGCCATCTTCCCACTCGTCGCCAGGCGAATCGCTCCCGCCGCCTTTAACTGTTCGAACGCCGCATCCCAAAAATGTAAATGCAAAATTTCGCTCTCGCGCGCCAGCAAATCGTACCAGATGCCCAATCGCGCCATGGTGCGTAGGTGCAGACTCACGATGGCATTGGCGATCGCCATGCCCATTTCAGCAATTTCGCCATGGCCCTCTTCAATGGCCTTCAGCGTTTCGCCGCGAAGAGTCGCCGCCCGGGTTTTGTCCTCCTCCAGAAAATGCGCCGCGCGCGCGTAAACGTCCCAACAGAGATAATCGAATCTCGGCTGCGCCGCCAGTTCCCGCACCTGCGCGAGGTTCTTCTTCTCCATATGCACGAAGCCGATGACCACGTCGGCGACCTGCACGCCCGTGTTGTCAATGTAGTTTTGCACCTGCACTGCGCCACCAGTGTGCCGCAGCACTCGCGCGATCGTGTCGCCCAGCACAGCGTTTCGAACGTGCCCAATGTGCGCCGCCTTATTTGGATTAATGCTGGTGTGCTCGACAATAATTTTGCCGCCACGACCAGGTGCCGTGGCCGAACCGGCTTCGCGTTGAACTTCCAGCAAAAAATTCGCGCGCTCAAAATAGGCATTCAGATATCCCGCACCCGCAACTTCAACTTTTGCGATCCCTTCAATGGGTGCGAGGCTGGACATAATTTCTTGCGCGATTTGCAGTGGCGCGCGCTTCAGCCGTTTTGCCAATTCAAAACTAACCGGCGCCGCCGCCTCCCCCATTTCGATTTTTGGCGGACGCTCCGTAACGATCGCGATATCCAAGCTGTACTTCTCCCGGATATGCGCGCCTAACGCGTCGCGGAATCGCTTTGTCAGGTTCAGATACACGTTTCCTCAATCCCGTGAGTCAACTGCACCATCTAGAATTAACACGGAGGAGCGAAATATAAATTATATGTTCTGCAAAACTGTGGCGAACTTTATGCGGATGTTTTCCTCGTCCACGCGCCCAGAATGGCGCCCATCAAGCACAACCCAACCAATGGGTAGAACTCGTTGATTGCAAATAACTGTTTAGGCCGCATTTCATACATGTATGTGCTGTACGTTATCGGACCCACAAACCCGATCCATATAAGTATACCCAGTGCCGCGCCCCGGGCAGCCGTGTTGGCATTTCGCCAGGCGCAAAGTTGTGCCAATACAAACGCGATAACCAGATTCAGAATAAACGAGATGATGTATGGCGCAATTGGATTCGAACCGCCGGCCTGCTCCGGCGTAATATTTTCAAGCGCCATCCACGGTCTGCTGAACAGCACCGCGAACCACAGCGCGCCCAATAACCAATAAACTAACGCGGCTACAAACACTGCCACATAATTCAGCCTCATTTATGTCCTCCTTCAAATGGCATTAGAGCGATCCCTGAATTGGTTAGACGCGTGCCGAAGAGTCTCCCGTTTGTTACGGGATCATGTCAAGTTTTCGAGGCGCTGGTATCCTCGTTCCATAGAAGTGCAGAGGACCCCATGGAGATCCGCTTATTTACAGAACAAGACGCCCAGGCGCTTTGGGATTTGCGCATGCTGGCGCTTCAGACCGATCCCTGGTCCTTCGTGGATTCGCCGGAGGAACTACGCGCCATTTCCGTCGAAGAATTTGCTACGCGCTTACGCGCTGACCATGCCGAAAACTTCATTGTCGGCGCGTTCGAACGGGACAGCGCTGTCGGAATGGTGGGCTGTTATCAAGAAGTGCCCTTGAAACGTCGCCATAAAGCCTGGATATGGGGCGTCTTCGTCAATCCTTCCGCACGCGGGCGCGGAATCGCTAGATCACTGATGCAAGCCGTAATAGCACGTGCCAAGGCCATCGACGGCTTAGACATGGTTATGCTAACCGTAGCGGTCGACCAACCGGCTCCGCGAAAGTTGTACGAATCCCTCGGATTTCGCTCTTTCGGCGTCGAGCCGAAGGGAATAAAAATTGGCAACCAGGCCCACGACGAAGAGCATATGGTCCTCGAATTCAACAAGTAGCCATACAAATGGCCAATGTTTGACACCTTTTAGCGCCGCCGCTACTATCGATTAGCCACTTCATTTGCCGTTCTGGTTATTCTCGTGCGGCGAAAGACCCCATGAAACTTGCCTATTTTGACTGCTTTTCGGGTATCAGCGGCGACATGACGCTCGGAGCGCTTGTGGACGCTGGCTGTTCCGCGGACCTGCTGCGTGGGGAATTAAAATCCCTGCAAGTTCCAGGTTGGACTTTAACCACCGAGAAGGTCTGGAAGAACGGCATGGCCGCCACTCACGTGCGCGTCCAAACCGAAGACCAGCAAAAGCATCGTTCGCTGAGCACGATTCTTGAAATTTTGCAGAATTCGCGACTGGCTCCGCCGGTTCAAGAACGTGCTTCGCGCATTTTTCAAAAACTTGGCGAGGCCGAAGCGTATGTTCACGACGCGCCCCTCGAAAAAGTTCATTTCCATGAAGTCGGCGCCGTCGACGCGATCGTGGACATCGTGGGATCGTGCATCGGGTTTCACGCGCTAGGCATTGAGCGCTTTGCCTGTTCGCCGCTGAATGTCGGCGGCGGCACGGCAAAAATGGCCCACGGAGTGTTACCTGTTCCCGCTCCGGCGACAGCTAGACTATTGCAAGGCGCGCCGACCTTCTCGAATGGTGTGCAGCATGAGCTGGTCACGCCGACTGGCGCAGCCATCGTTACAACATTATGTGATTCTTTCGGACCACAGCCGCCCATGACTGTTTCTGCTATAGGCTATGGCGCTGGAACTACCGACCTCGAAGGACAGCCGAATGTTGTGCGCGTCATGATTGGTGAATCCGCCAACAAAACGTCGTCCGCGAACGATGAAGAAATTTCCATCATCGAAGCCAATCTGGACGACATGAATCCGCAAATCTATGGCTACGTTCTGGAGAAAGCACTCTTGGCGGGTGCGCTGGATGTGTACACCACTGCGTTGCAAATGAAGAAGAATCGACCCGGTACACTGTTGACCATTTTGTGCCGGCCGGAAGATACCGAAGCTCTGATGTCGCTTATTTTCGCCGAGACCACCACCTTCGGTGTCCGAACCCATCGGGCGCAACGCCGGGCCTTGCCACGGGAATGGGTGAACGTTTCTACCACTTACGGATCGGTGCGCATCAAACTGTCACGTTCGAATGGTCACATTCTGCACGTCACACCAGAGTATGATGATTGCCGCAAACTTGCCGTCGAGAAACAAGTTCCGTTGCAGCAAGTAATCAGCGAAGCCTTACGCACCTATCAAGCCAGCGGAAAGAGCTAGCTTAATTTAAGCGTCAATCCAGTTGAAGCGCCGTCCCGCAAACGGACCAGCGCAAAATACTTTTAAGGCGTTTGTATCCGTATCAGGAAAACTTAGGTCAAAATAGAGGAAATGGCGTCCGAGAAACCGAAGTATTACATCACCACTCCCATCTATTACGTAAACGCGCGGCCGCACCTCGGGCACACGTACACCACTATCGCCGCGGACGCTATCGCGCGTTACAAAAAGATGCGCGGGTTTGATGTGCTTTTTCTTACCGGCACTGACGAGCATGGCCAAAAAGTCGAGCGTTCCGCAAAGAATAACAATGAATCCCCGATCGATTTCGTGGATCGTGGTGCCGCCGAGTATCGCGACCTTTGGAAAGAGTTGGGCCTGCGTGTCGACCGTTTCATCCGCACCACCGAAACCCGCCACGCCCACGCCGTCCAGCATCTCTTTCGTGAGATTCAAAACAACGGCTATGTCTACAAGGGGCACTACGAAGGGAATTACTGCGTTTCCGACGAAATGTACATCGAGGACTCTACGCCGGGGGCAACTTGTCCGGAATGCGGTCGGGTGACGGAACGCGTCAAAGAAGAAAATTATTTTTTCCAGCTTTCAAAATTTGAGAAGCCACTCCTGAATTATTACGAACAACATCCCGAATTCATTCAGCCGGAAGCTCGCCGCAACGAAGTAATTTCTTTCGTGCGCGGCGGTTTGCGTGATCTTTCCATCAGCCGCACCACATTAAAGTGGGGAATCCCCTGGCAAGGCGACGAAAAACACGTTTTCTACGTATGGTCGGATGCTCTTACGAATTACATCACTGCCGTTGGCTACCCCATCCGGAAAGAGGAATTTGCCCGCTATTGGCCCGCCGACGTGCATCTGGTCGGTAAGGAAATTATCCGTTTCCACGCGGTTTACTGGCCTGCATTTCTCATGGCTGCGGGTTTGGATCTACCAAAAAAGATTTTCGCTCATGGCCATCTTCTCTTTCAGGACGAGAAAATGTCTAAATCGCGCGGCAACATTCAATCCGCGCAGCCCATCGTCAGCGTCTTGGGCGTAGATGCTTTGCGCTACTTCCTGCTGCGCGAAATTGTTTTCGGAGGAGACGGCGGCTTCAGCCGCGAGGCTCTAATCGCTCGCTACAACAGCGATCTCGCCAACGGCTTGGGCAATCTTGCCAGCCGCACCGCCGCGATGATTGACCGTAGTTTTGGCGGAAAAATTCCCAAGGCCTCTGAGTTTCAGCCACAAGACAATGAGCTCGCCAAAGTCGCGCAAACCGCCATCGGCGAGGTCCTTGAACACTACGACAAATTCGAATTTTCCCGCGCACTCGAGTTGACCTGGTCCGTCATCGCCGCCGCCGATAAATACCTCACCACCGAGCAACCCTGGAGTCTGGGCACTTCCGACGCGGACCAGCAACGTCGCGGAACAATTCTGTGGGTGACCGCCGAGGTGTTGCGCATAGTATCGGCGCTGGCACATCCGGTTCTGCCGGAGAGTACCGCGAAGGTTTGCAAGCTTCTTGGACAAACGGGAAATTTAGCGTCGCTGCAACTAGACACTCTGCGCTGGGGCCAGCTTTTGCCTGGTGTAAAACTGGGTGAATTTCAAGCCTTGTTCCCGCGCGTCGAAAAAACAGAAGCAATGGAGAGGATCGAAGCCATGGAAAATCAGTCACAAAAATCGCCCGCTGCACCGGCACCAGCCGCGCCCGCAAATGCACCCACGGCCGCTGCTGCTCCAGCCGCGGGACCCGCAGCCACGGACAAAATTGGCATTGAAGACTTTGCCAAGGTCGAAATGCGCGTCGGGCAGATTCAAACCGCCGAGCGCATCGCGGGCGCGGACAAACTTCTGAAACTTACCGTAGATATCGGCACGGAAGTGCGCCAAATCTGCGCCGGCATCGCCCAATTTTACGAACCGGAAAAGCTCATCGGTCGTAAAGTGGCCGTCGTTACGAATCTCGCTCCGCGCAAACTGCGAGGTGTCGAATCCAACGGTATGATCGTCGCCGCATCCGTCGGTCCTGAAGGAAGGCCCGTTCTAGCGGGCTTCCTGGAAGATGTGGAAGTTGGAGCCCGCCTCAAGTAGCATCCATTCCGAATGGAACTAGTCGACTCCCACGCCCACATTGATTTTCCCCAATTCGCAGATGATCGCGAAGCCATGTTAGAGCGGGCGCGTGTTGCGGGCGTCTCGGCTCTGCTCGCTATCGGCACCGGGCCAGGGCCGGAAAAGTTAGATTCCGCGTTGCCCTACGCGGATCAATATGACTGGATATACGCCAGCATTGGAATTCATCCGCATGAAGCCAAGCAAGTCACGCCGCAACACCTCGAAGAACTCGCGAACCTCGCAAAACATCCCAAAGTAGTCGCTTGGGGCGAAATTGGACTGGATTATTTTTACAATCACTCCCCGCGCGACATCCAGCATCGAGTATTCCGCGACCAGATGGCTCTGGCCCGCGACGCCAAACTCCCCATCATCATCCACTGTCGTGACGCCTGGCCCGATTGCCTGGCGCTCATTGAAGAAGTCTGGCGCCCCACCGGAATCGGCGGCATCCTGCATTGTTTCACCGGGACAATCGAGGAGGCCCGACGCGGACTCGACGCCGGCTTCATGATTTCCTTCGCCGGCAACTCCACTTATCCGAAGACCCAGCACCTCCGCGATGTCGCAAAGGAAGTCCCTCTTGACCGCATCCTGATCGAAACCGACTCTCCCTACCTCGCACCCCAACCCTACCGCGGCAAACGCAATGAGCCCGCTTACGTCGCGGAAGTAGCGCGCACGCTGGCGAATGTGAGAAACTTGTCGCCGGAAGAATTCGCCGCCACCACAGCAGCAAATTTTAGGCGTTTCTTCCAGCTTGTCCGGCCGCAAGAATCTCCGGCCGTTACATTTTGATGTGGCCGCAGCCTGGCCGCATGATTCGAGCGGTGCCAGGAGGAATCCCATCGCGCTGCTAACCGCTAAGGAGATCTTCGATCTGGTCCGCGACGATCTCGTCCTCGTGGAAGAAGAACTTTCACGGCAAAGTGCTACCGCATTTGAACCGGTTTCGGAAATAACCAGCTATCTTCTGGGTGGCGGCGGCAAACGCCTGCGCCCGGCGCTTCTGATACTTTGCAATCGCTATGCAGGCGCGCGCAGCCCCGGCGCAATTCGCCTGGCAGCGGTCGTGGAGCTTCTCCATAGCGCCACACTGATTCACGACGATGTAATCGACAGCGCAAACACCCGCCGCGGGCGTCCTTCCGCGAATTCCAGATGGGGCAATCACCGCAGCGTTTTAGCTGGCGATTGGCTGTACATGCAGTCCTTCCAGATGGCGCTGGAGGAGCGAAATTTCCGCATCCTCGACGTGTTGATCGACCTCACACAAAAAATGGTCGAAGGCGAGCTCATTCAACTTGAAAAGATCGGCCGCATTGACGTCACCGAAGATGACGCCGTGCGTCTTGCGACATACAAAACCGCGTGTCTCTTCAGCGGGTGCGCTCGGCTCGGCGCAGTCCTCGCCGGACTCGAGGGAGAAGAAGAAGAGGCCCTCGCGGATTACGGCCGCTACGCCGGTCTCGCTTTCCAACTGGTCGATGACCTGCTGGACTTTACCGCGTCGGCGAAACAACTCGGAAAGCCCGTGCTTAGCGATTTGAAAGAAGGCAAAGTCACGCTGCCGCTCATCTACGCGATGGAAAACGGCCATCGCGACGCTAGAGATCTCGTCATCCAGGTCCTAGAAGAAAAGGAATTTAATTCCGTTCGTCCAGAAACGCTGGTCGCGCTGGTTCAAGACTCCGGAGCCCTCGAGCGCGCGCGCGAGCTTGCTCATGACTACGCCCGTCGTGCGAAAGCTGTCTCAACGGACACGCCAACAGTGAGTACGGTCGGGCGTTGATGACCCTTCCGGATTTCATTCTCTCTCGCGAGAATTAGCAGCATCTCCGCGGATCGCTATGCTTCCTTTCAAAGTCGTTTATCACCCGCGCTACGATCTGAATCTCGGCGCACATGTTTTCCCCTCGCAGAAATTTCGCTTGATCGCCGAAGAACTTGTTAGCTCAGGAATTGCAGATACCAGCGATTTTCTTACGCCTCAGCCCGCCTCCGACGAAGATCTTCTGCGGGTGCACACCCCGTCGTGGGTAAACAAATTAAAAACCGGCGCACTTACCGCCAGTGAAATTATGAAACTGGAAGTTCCCTATTCGCCGGAACTAGCGCAAGCGGTATGGCTGGCCGCAGGTGGCACAATTTTGGCGGCCCAGAAAGCTTTGCAAGACGGGTTCGGTTCGAATTTGAGCGGCGGCTTTCACCACGCCCACGCCAACCACGGGGAAGGTTTCTGCGCGATTCATGACGTCGCCGTTGCGGTTCGTCGCCTGCAAAGTGATGGCGACATCAAGAAAGCCATGATTGTCGACACTGACGTGCACCATGGCAACGGCACCGCGGCCATTTTCACCGGTGATTCTTCCCTCTTCACCATCTCCATCCACCAGGTAAATAATTATCCCGCGCACAAACCTCCCTCCACCGTGGATCTCAATATGCGAGATGGTGCCGGCGACGATGAATACCTTGCCGCGCTCATTCCCTCGGTAGAACGGGGTCTCGATAAATTTAAGCCGGACATGATTTTCTACGTTGGCGGCGCGGATCCCTACTCCCAAGATCAGCTCGGAGGTCTTTTACTAACCAAGACAGGTTTAAAGCGCAGGGATCGTGAAGTATTCGAAGCTGCAAGATCGCGAACCATCCCCGTTACCACGGCTCTGGCCGGAGGCTACGCGCGGCGCGTGGAAGATACCGTCGCGATTCACGTCAATACCATCATCGCGGCCCGGGAAGTGGCTGACAAATATCCGCAGTCTACGGAGCGGAAGTCGCAGGGGGCAGGCTCGTAGCTGCAGTTTCCAGTGCGCGTCTGGCCGCCGCCGTCAGGCTCGCGTTCGAACGTTTCCTCTCCAAACCTTCCGCACGGTAGGCGACTTTACCGCGACGATCGATGATGACCACGGTGGGGAGATCGTTGACAGCCAACAAGTGGTCCAACCCATCTGCAAAGACCACCGGCACGTGCGGTTTTACTTCTTCCAGGTACGGCGCGACTTGGCCTTCGTCATCGTCGCAATCGGCTTCGATAAAAGAAATTTGCTCATTTCCTTTGAACTGCGCCGCGACCCGTTCGAATTGCGGCTCGATAGCTCTGCATGGGCCGCACCAGGTAGCCCAGAAACTTACGACGAGCACCTCGCCTTTTTTGCCGGCTAGTGGGTAAGGCGTCCCATCCGGCGCTTTCCGTAAAGTGAATTCTGAAACTTCTCGGGCCCCGGAGTTTTTCTTGGTTTTAGCAGTGCTGGTCGCTTGGGACACCTGGTCATAAGCTCTCAGCAGATAATCGCCTAGTCCGTCATCGGAACCATGCGCCAGCCGCCACACGTTTCCAATCTTTTGCCGAATTTCCTTACGGGTCACGCCGGGGTTGGCGCTGTCGGCCAGAGCAAACGCTCGTGCATATTGTTCAATCGCCGCGTTGAAATCCTTATTCATCTCCGTCACTTCGCCCAGTTTTTCGGCTGCTCCGGGCGTGGGCACTGCCGCGTAACTAGATTCAAAATCCTTTTGCGCTGCAGCGCTATCCTTTAGCTTTAGATATAGCTCCCCTCGCAATTGCAAAACCGAAGCGCGGTCGCGCGCCCTCGCAAGCCGCCATTCGTCAGGCGACATTTTCGGCGATTTATCATCCAGCCCGGCCCGCTCCACAAACGTCAGCACCCGTCCGGCATAACTAACTGCACGGCGCAGCCCCGCTTCGTCGCCGCTGCGCTGAAGCAATTGAATCGCTACCAGCGTGATCGACATGTCATCGGCGCAAGCGCCACGACCCGCTCCGCATAATCTGCGGCCCGTGCCGTGTCACGAAGTTGTAGGTTGGCTTCCACTAGCGCGCGATAAATTTGTGGCCGTTGCGGTGAATCCGGATATTTTACGAGGTACGCTTCCAGGTTTCGCACCAGTGCAGCCCGGTCGTTCCCAGCGTTCGCAATTGCCTGTTGCAGTTCTTCGGCCGCAGTCGGCGCCTTTACCGGTGGGGCGTTTTTCTCAGGAGCCAGCTTCTGTTCTTGTGTGTGGGCAGAAGAACTCGGCTTATTCTCGTTTTGTCCGCACACCAAAGCGGCATTGCTTAATGTCAGCGAAGTTGTCGCCAATATTATGGCGAGCAGGAAACCGGGCTTTGGAGCCATGTCTCGATTCTAAGGTATCTGCCGCGCACGATGTAGGATTCACTGATGGGCAGTTCAACAGGATGGTCTGATTCTTATTCAAGGCCAGACGCTTAATGTGCCCCGCTAACGTGAATTTCTCCGGAAACAGTGCGCACTTCCACTCGCCCACCACCATTCCCTACGTGCGCGCGCAGCGAATGCTTCCCCTGTTCCTCAATTACGATCGGAATATCCGCCTGAATTTCTCCCGAAATCGCGTCCGCGGCAAAACGAAAATTCGCTGTGGATGGCACATATACGTTGACGCTTCCGGACACCGTTTTAAGATCCCAATACCCGTGTTCACCCGGATCACCGCGAATGATTACTTCGCCCGACACATCATGGGCCTGGGCGTCGAATTTGGCGCCCTCTATATCAATTGAGCCGCTGGCGTCGTCAGTCTCCACCCGTCCACCAGGATTCCCGATCTTCACAGCGCCGCTAAGGGTATGCGCCCGCACATCGCCCTTCGCGTTGTTGATGGTCACTTCTCCGGAAGCGCTCGAGGCCCGTACATCCCCTCCGACATCATTGGCGTCTACTGAGCCGCTCATGGATGTCAGTTGGGCATCCTTTTCAATTTGTTCCACGCGTATGGAGCCCGAGGCTCCCTGCGCGGTTACAGGTCCACGAACATTTCGTATGTTCAGGGCGCCCGACACCACGCTCAAATTCATTTCCGTATCGTGCGGCACTTCGATCTTGTACGAGATCGTCAAATTCCGCATGTTCGAGAAATGTTTTCCAACTCGAATGGTGTCGTCCCTCTGCTCAATTCCCGGATTCGCGAGCGTCTCATTCAGCCGCTCTTGAGGCTTATCAAAGCCCATGCCGCTGGCGCGCACATCTCCGTGCACGTGAACTTGCCCATCGACGCTCCCGATAATCTCCACGTCGCCCGAAGGATTGCTAAGTTCCAATCGCGTATGTCCGGAAACAGTAAAACCCTTATCGAAGGAGCCATTAACGCCCGCCCCCGCATAACAACCTGCGAGCGCGAAAGCCGCTACTGCCACAAAAGCATGAAACGCATTCTTGTTCGCACTCGTCACGGGTCTCCTTGCAAAGGAAAGCCTGCCCTGATGCTTAATACTTGTACCTATTATGGATACGTAAGAAAAACGAATTATGTTCCGTACTGTACTTTTACAGGGGAACGGTTAGCTTTTGTAAGACTCTCATTCAGGGAGCCTTGACGGTAGCCCTGAGATCCAGGGCCACATAAGTAAAGCCGGCCTTCTTTAGCATCTGAGCCATTTTTGCCGCCATATTTTCAGAAAACGCCAGAGGCATTTCCTCCGGGCTGATTTCAATGCGCGCCAGTTTGTCATGCAAACGCACGCGGAACTGCCGAAATCCCAGCTCCCGCAAAGCCGATTCGCCGCGCTCCACCAGCGCAAGCCGCTCCGGCGTCACTTCCGTTCCGTACGGCAAACGCGAAGACAGGCAAGCCGACGCTGGACGGTCCCAAGTGGGCAGTCCGGCACGCTCAGAGAGCATTCGAATTTCAGCTTTCGTCAAACGCGCATCCAGCAGTGGAGCTAATACTCGGTGCTCGCCCGCCGCTCGATGACCCGGCCGAAAATCCAGGGTGTCGTCGGCATTCACTCCATAGCAAACCGCTTCGAACTTTCGCTCAAGCGCCAACTTATCCAACACTTCAAACAATTCGTCTTTGCAGTAATAACAGCGATCCGCCGCATTCGCGCGGTAGGCGGGATTATCCATCTCGTGCGTTTCGACGAATTCATGATGCACAGCCAATTTAGAAACAAAATCTTTCACCATGGCACGGTCGTACTCAGAAAAACTCGGTGAAAGCGCCGTGATGGATAGCGCTCTTTCGCCGAGCGCCCGCTGCGCAACCCATGCTAGATACGCAGAGTCCGCCCCGCCAGACAGCGCCACGATGATCGAACCGCAATCCGCCAGACGAGCGAATAGCTGCTCCTCTTTTTGCTCCGCCGTGAGCGAACTTTGTTCCTGCTCACGAATTCGAACTAGCGCATTCCCCATGCCAACCGAGTATATCCCACCGACAATCTAAATAACTCCGGTGAGCACTGTACTCCTTCACTTGAAATCGAGCAGCACATCCACCATTCCAGTATCGGCATCCGTCTGTAGCCAGTGTCCCACCGACTCATAATGAACCGGCAGATCGACAAAAATCTGCTCCTTATGGACCTGCAGTTTCAGAAGAATGTCCTCGTACTTGGTTTTGTCGAAAATATCGCCGCTTAAAATTGGCCATGCCGCACGCAGGCGCTTCTCAGCGGTGGGCGACATTCCCGTCAAAACCAACTTTCCAAATTTATATGGGCGCCCCTCAGAAATATTGATTCGGTACGAAACGGTGTGCGCCTGATCGTCAAATTCTGCAACCGGTTCGATCTTAGCCTCCAGGTAACCGCGATGCCCGTATTCTTCCTGCACGCGCGTCCACGCCGCTTCAATCGCCATTCCATTGGCCACATCACCGTCTTTCATTCCGATAAGCGCACTCATCGTGAAGCCTGAGAGCGCCGTATTTCCGCTCCATTGCGCGCCCTTCCACCGATAAACAGGGCCCGGCGTGATGGGCACAAACACCGGAATTTGGTCAGGCAGTTTTTGATTCGGATTACCGCTCAACCGAATTTCAGGCGGACCAAGCTTTGCGCGTAAAAACCCTTTTTGCATATAAAGCGGCTTTACCTGTTCCGCCAAAAATAAATCTATGACCATCCGCGAATATGTTCTTCCCCGTACTTCGCCAAGGTGCTGTTGCAGTTCTTTGGAACTCGCCAGCGCAGGGTCGCCAAATTCATTCTTCGCGATTTGCAGCACCACATCCGCGATGCGGAACTCCTGTACCGTACCTTCGCCAAGCGGATTACTAATGACCTGATATTCCACCTTCGTATTCATTCCGCGGGATGCAATTAAATCAGTCACGATCGAGGCCACTTTGTCGTCGGTTGCGCCACCTTCCGGCACCGTGCCGTCGTAAAAAGGCAGAACTTTGCGGATGGCGTCAGCCAACTCCCCATCCGTAAACCATGGGATATTGTCGAAGTAAGCGGGAATTCTGGGCGCCTCCACCAGCTTGAATGTTAGATACAGGCCGTCTTCTTTGGATTGAAACGCATAATTGACGTTAGAAAACAGCCCGGTTTGTACCAGGCGATCCGCCGCCGCTTGCAAGTCCTGCTTTCCAACAGCGCTCCCGATGCTCAGCCCAGCCAGTGCGATGACTTGATCCGTGCTCAGATGCTTGGCGCCGTCAGCGTGAATCGCTTTCAGCGTAGCAGTGGTGTTATCGGAGGTTTGCGCGAAGACCGGCACAACCGGAGCGGACATTAGAAGGGAACTCAGACAAAGAAAAATAATGACAAAACGGATCTTTGACCCATGCTTTTATTCTAACGGAAAAGCCCGAAAGTTTTTTGTGAGCAGAAGGTCTATTCGACGGTCACGGATTTCGCAAGGTTTCTCGGCTGATCCACGTCACACCCTCGCCGGACCGCGATGTGGTAAGCCAGCAATTGCAATGGGATGATTTCCAGCAATGGCGAAAGCAATTCCGGCGCTGGCGGCAACTCAATAATGTGATCGGAAGCCGCGCGAGCCAGGTGATCGTTCTGCGTCGCTATAGTGATCACAATGCCGTCTCGCGCTTTCACTTCCTGAATATTCGACACGCTCTTTTCATAACGCGTCATGGAATCAGGATCGCTCTCATCGCGAGTCGCCAGCACCACCACCGGAAGATTCTCATCAATCAACGCGTTAGGCCCGTGCTTCATTTCTCCGGCCGGGTAACCTTCCGCATGGATATAGGAAATTTCCTTAAGCTTCAATGCGCCTTCCAACGCGATGGGGTAATGAATCCCGCGTCCCAGATAGAGAAAGTCGCTATAGCGAAACAACTGCCGCGCGAGATTTTCGTAAACTCCTTTTTCGTCTGTTTGCAGCACGCGTTCCATTTTGTGCGGAATTCGAGTGATCTCCTGCATCAATTTAATCGCGCATTCGGGGCTGACTTTTCCCCGCACTTGCCCAAGATAACCCGCGAGCAAAAAATAGCGCGGTGAGTTGCGCCGTGAAAGCTTTCGTGGAAGCCACGCCGATCTCCGGTCCTGCGTGAGTAGGAATAGTTCCTGCCGCTTCCCGCGTGATCATTGACCCCATGACGTTGCAAATGGCTACCGTGGGCGAACCCTTCAACTTGGCCTCGCGTTGAGCAGCCAGAGTGTCAGCCGTTTCTCCGGATTGGCTGATGCACACGGTTAATGTTTTGGAGTCCAGGATCGGGTCGCGATAACGAAACTCGCTGCCGTAATCGACTTCGACCGGAATGCGCGCTAGCCGTTCGAT
>CAVPKZ010000053.1:0-50932 GCA_963705755.1 uncultured Acidobacteriota bacterium
AAATTCTGACCCTTTTCATTCCGGAAATTCTGAGCCATCCGGCAATAGCCAGAAGGTATAGAACTCTCTCCGTGCCCCCGGTAGGTAAGCCGGTCGGGCGGAGGGAGGAGGATGTTAGGAATGTTAAAGCGTCACGAAGTCGAGATTCTGCTGAAGGCTGGTCACGCCCAGACCGAAGTGGCCCGTTTGGCGGGAGTGTCGCTATGCTCAGTTAAGCGCATTGCCGAAGAAGCTCCGGTGGTTCATGTCGATGATGCTGCTGAGCGAGAGAAGCGGCGGATCGGCAGGCCCAGCATCGTTGAGGATTTCCGGAAACTGGTTGTAAAGATTCTGGAAGAAAACCCCGAGCTGCCTTCCCTGGAGATCCTTCGCCGGGTTCGGGAAGCGGGCTACCAGGGCGGCAAGACCGCCTTATACGCTCTGGTGGCTTCTGTTCGTCCGAAAGAGATAAAGCCCCTGATTCGTTTCGAAGGCTTGCCCGGAGAATTTAGCCAACATGACTTCGGGCAAGTAGATGTTGCCTTTCTCGACGGGTCGATCCGTCGTATCCATTTCTTCGCTTCTCGTCTGAAGTACTCCCGATTTATCCACGTCAGTGTGGTGAAGAACGAGGCGGTAGAGAGCTTGGTGCGTAACCTGGCCGAGCATGTTCACAGTTGGGGCGGAGTTCCGCTACTGTGCGTGTTCGATCGGCCGAAGACGGTAGCCTTAAAGTGGCGGAGGAACGGTGAGGTCACGGAATGGAATCCGGTCTTCGCTTACGCCATGCTGGAGATAGGCATCGGGGTGGAATTGTGTTGGCCTCAGCAGCCTCAACAAAAAGGGACCGTCGAGAACTTGGTGGGTTTCGTGAAATCCTCCTTCTTCAAAGTGCGGCGCTTCCACGATGAAGAGGATCTCCAGCAGCAACTCATCGAATGGCATCGCGAAGTGAACGAGGAGCGTCCCTGCCGCGCGACGGGAGTAATCCCCGCCGTGCGTCTCACCGAAGAGGCCCTTAGACTTCGTTCCTTGAAGGTGTGCCCGAAAGATCTCGCGCTACGCATTCCTGTCTATGTAGGCCCGACGGGCACCGTCCTGCACGATGGCCATCCCTACTCGATGCCTCCCGAGGCCATTAGCATGCCCGCGACGCTGTACTTGTATGCCGATCGCGTGCGCATCGTGGCGGGCAGATATGAAGTCACTCATCCACGGAAATTCGTTGCGCATGAGGGTTCCACGCTCGCGGCGCATCGGGCGGCCATGGTAGCGGCGGTATCGGGGAAGCGCGGCAAGCGCTATCTGAAGCGTCAGCAACTTTTGGAACTGGGAGAGCCGGCTTTCCATTACCTCACGGAGATCGTTCATCGGCGGCCCCGGGAATGGTTCAACGATGTGGATCGGCTGCACGACATCCTGCAGCGTCACGGTCCTGAAGTTCTGCGTCGAGCGATGGAGGAAGGAATCAAAGAGCAGGTGTTCAGTGCCTCTTCTGTAGAGCGCTTCCTGCAGCGCTCGCTAATCTTCCAGGAGGTGATCCAGTGAAAAAGGAAACGGTTACGAAAAATCGGCAAAGTGCACCGATGGCCACAAAGCAGGACGACGACACTCGGCAGAGTCTGGCACTCTCCGAGGGCCAGCTCGAGGTGCACTTTCGGCGCCTGAATCTGGCGCACACGCGCCGGATCTACAAAGAGGTCGCTGATCGGGCCGAGAAGGAGAGTTGGTCGTATCGGGATTTCCTGGCTCTGTTGCTGGCCGAAGAAGTAGCGCGCAGGAAACAGACGCGACTGCAGCGTTGCACTCGCAGTGCGCATTTTCCTTTCTTCAAGACCATCGACGACTTCGACTTCACTTTGCAGTCCACGCTCCGGGAATCCGTGATCGGCTCCTACCTCGGGCTGGACTTCGTCACCGAGGGACGGTCGTTGATCCTGCACGGTAAGACCGGTAGAGGGAAGACCCATCTGGCGGTGGCTATCGGGTATCGCGCCATCCAGAACGGCTTCGAGACGCTCTTCACCACCGCTGCGGAACTGATCGAGGATCTCTCCAACGCCAGCAAGCGGGGACATCTCCAGGAGTCGTTGGCAACCTACACGCACCCTCACGTGCTGGTGATCGACGAAGTCGGCTATCTGACCTACGGGCCAGACGCTGCCAACGTGCTCTTCCATGTGGTGAACGATCGCCACCTGAAGAAACGGCCGATGATCTTCACAACCAACAAGCCACTGACTGAGTGGGGAAAGGTATTACACGACGAAGATATGGCGGCAGCCATCCTCGACCGGATCCTAGAACGAGGGCGCTTTATCCACCTCGATGGACCCTCCGGGAGAACCCGTCATCTCAACCTGGAAGAGACCTTGCCAGAAAATACAAAACGGCTCAGAATTTCCGGAATTGGTGGCTCAGAATTTCCGGAACCCACAAAAGTAGTAGCAAGATGCAAATAGCCGCATGATTACTGATGATTTTAGCTGTGGCGGAGAGGGGGGGATTATATTGCGCCTTTTTTCGCAACTCTATTGTTTTCTGTCACTTCATTCGTAAAACCCGCATTTTCTGTTGTTTACGAACGAGTCTCAGCAGTCTCATCCGTCTCAGCAATGCCCTCCAGTCTCTCCTATGGACATCGAAAGTGCCCGAAAAAAGTAACATGAGTAACAAACCCGGATTTCTCTGTTGGGTTTACGAGACTCAGCGCGTTTTCAACCTGTCTTAGGAGAATCCTACCATTTCAGTTCTCAATCTCAGGTAAGCCGCGTCATGCGCCGAGTGAGCTCAGCGCGTCGGACAGATTGCAAAGCGATCCTTGGCACTACGCAGGAAGTGTGTCCGTTGGTTCCGACGCAATGGCGCGCACGTTTTCGAGATTTTGTGAGCGTGCCTTGTGTCGGCTGTAACGTGTCCTTTCGGCGGGGCTGCGTAGTCGCGAAAGTTGTCTGAGAGCCTGAGAGCCCGATCGGCGTCAGTGAAGCATCGGCTGTCGCCCACGCCGCGCGGCACCAGACGTCAGCGGTACTTCGGTCTTTGCAATTGTGGCTGACCGAAAACTCGCTAGGTACGCGCTCGTCTCCCCAGATTTTCTGGGCCCGCTCGTTTCGGGTGTTAGAAAACTGCTCATTTCTTTCAGCAAAGTATTTGTCGATGGCGGCCTGCGCCGCGTCCACGGAAGGAAAATCACTGTTGTGAATGATTGCTCTTGCCATACCACTGAAGACTGACTCGATCACATTCAAGAATTGCGCCGAAGATGGTAGTGGAACGAGCTCCACGTGTGGATATCTGTTGCTTTCCATATTGATCTCCTGAACTCTCGCGTACAATGCCTTTGATGCATGCCATGATGCCGCATCCCACGAAAAGTAAATGCATTCCTGGTCAGCGTATTCGTCCAGCGAGTCTGTTGAGCAGTTTCACCATTTCCGACGCATTCTTCGCTGGAGAGTAGAAGTGCGTAATCCAATTGGTGGAGAGTTCCAGGGCCGCTGTAACGATTAGGGTACCTTTGCTGCGTTGACGTTGTGGCACAGTCCGGGCATGACCTCTGGGTACCAATGACCTGCGCCTTGGATTTTTATCGCGAATGGTCCATATTCGTCGATTGAAAAGAACTTTTCTTTTTGGACCAAGGTTTTGGAGAATACTCGTAATCTTCTCGAGTTTATCTTTGTAATTCGGGTCAGTGCTAGTCAGAACTTTCTTAGCCTTGCGATAACAATAACCAGCGTTCTCTGATGATCTTCCGAATGTTACTTCGCGCTATCGATAATCCCCGCCTGGCCATAACCGACTGAATATCCCGTAGTCTCCATAGTTGTACGGTTGATTCTATGTGCTGATGGCGGGGCGTGTAGTATTTCAAAAACCAAGTCCCGGTAGGTCGTGTCCTTAGCCTTACAATATTCACTTTTGAACGGAAGAAGCAATCGGCAGCCGTGTTGGGCGAACCTACGGACCCAGTCGTCAACAGACGAATGGCTTACGCCGAGAAAGCCCGCAACATGACCGACTCGAATGAGGCGGTGGTATGAAAGGACCGCCACCGCTCGCTTTCGATACTTTAGCGGTTCGTTACGAACGCAGCCCAGGCAACTTATCAATATCCTCTTGGCTGACCGCGTCACCTACGGCTCGCCTGACCTGTTCGGTGCCGAACCGTCCCTGTGTCAATGAAATCATCCATTGCTGCTCGGCTTCTCTGGATTCCCGAGCCGCCAACTGGCCCTGCGTGACGGCGATGCCGCGTTGACGACTATCGGGCTGTTTGCCAGGGGTTGGCTTGCGTCGCAACGCGGCAGCGCCGTTATCGAAGAACTGTTTCAACCAACGATAAAAGACGGTGGGCTGGAGTTGGAATTCAGCGCAGAGATGCAAGATCGAAACCTTATCGAGCAAATGACGGCGGAGAATGGCCATCTTTTCTTGCGGTGAGTAATTCTTGCGTGCTTTCTTCATGATGGAAGCCTTCCTATCAGGGCCCGCTGGTCGTCCGTGGATGTGTTGGTATGAAAGTCTATTCGGAGTGTGCAATCGGAGAGGCCAGAACCTATTGTTTCCGGCCATGTGTGACTCATCATAACTCTACGCGGAATCTGCGAGGGACACGATTCGCTCCAGCGTCTCCCGATAGTTCCACGGCATCCACTCGGCGGGCTTGGTCGCCAGTCTCTGGGCGTGGCGCTGCAGCCCGGTTAGGTAATCGAAGGAGTTGGCGCCGCTCAACTGACAAGTGTGAATCAAGCTCATGACAGGTTACCCACCTGCGCCCCGTTCAGCGTCCGATAAAACAAGGCATTCTTTCTGTGAAGGACGACTCTCTTCAATGCCGTTTCGACGATGTTGTTATGTTATCTAACGGGCTCCGGCTTGTCGGAGAAACTGTCTTCTTCCATGGGCGAGGCGACGATCGCACAACTCAAGTACGGCAGTGGGACCCCTTTCTACCGATTGGAACAAAATCCGCACCAGCACTTTCGGATCTTTCTGCCCGTATACATTCTGCACTCCGGGCGGGCAGGTGCCGCTGGCGGCCACCGTCTACTTGCTCGAACGGTTGCGATGTGGTGCGTGCGGGCAGGTTTTTACTGCACAAGAACCGGAAGGAGTAGCTCCTGAAAAGTACGACGAGACGGCGGTCAATCGCAATCTTCCGCGAACTGACAAACGCCCCAGCACCATTGCGTCCATGTCCGTGGCTCGGTAGGCCAGCGGGTTATGCCGCACGTAACTCACGGGCGGCAACTCAATCTGGCCCGCGCGGTCCAGCATAAGCAACAGACCGCGGCACACCATGTCGCGCAACGCGCCATTGGCCTGGCGCCACTGCCAGGCTTCACAGAGCTTGGTCGATAGTGTGCGGCGGATTTCGTGCGGGTGCTGCTCGATCAATTCCCGTATATAAAGGATGTCTTCCTGGCTGATCTTCCGGCCCGATAGATGAGCTTGACCATCGATCAGCAGTATGAACCGGTTTATCTTGGAACGTAAGGAGTGACGTCGTGTTTTTTTGGTGGTTCCGCGAGATTATTTCAGTACGCTGACTCGTCGCCACATCGGTTGCCGCGGCGGCCACGCGACACATCCCCAGCCGCCATCAGCAGCTGCACCTCATAGGCTTCCAGTGCCTTGGCTGGTTCGGACGCTTGCGGTCACCACACGAATCGTCCGCGGGAGAGACGCTTCTGGGCCAACCAGTATCCTTGGCCGTCATAGCTGAGCAGTCGGATCGCAGTCCTACTTCGGCTCCGAAACACGAACACACAGCCGGAAAAAGGATCCTCCGTTCAGCTTCTCCTGGCAGAGCCGCGCTAGAGAGTCTATGCCTTTTCTTCCATCGACCGGCTCAATGGCCACCAGCACGCGCATCTGCGCCGCGATCTGAATCATCTCTCTGCATCCCGCCAGGCGCCCAGCAGGCTCGTCCAATCCGGTGGTGCGGTACCTTTCCACTGGATGCGCACCTTGCCTCCGCGCAAGGACTCGAACTCGATGACGCACTCTCGGAGCGTCGCTGCATGCGGCGCGATCAGTTCGACGAATGCCGGCTTGGCTGCCTTCCGTCGGCTACGAGAAACTCCGCCAAGCCGTTTCTTCAGCCCCATATAGCCTAGCCGAAGCGGGTGCGCGCCGGAATATACACCGTGTTCCCGGGCCAGTTCGACAGCAGCTTGCCACAGCGACTCTGGCAGCTTCTTCCGCCGCGGCTGAGTGCTGCGAAACTGATCCAGTTGACGTTGTAACTGCGCGATGGGCTCGGGGATAGCTACTGTGCTCATGCGGTTCGCCCTCGACCGCTCCTCGGCGGCTCAATGAACGTTACAGGGTGGCCTACCAACAGTCACGCATGCTTGCCGAAAGCTCACGATGTAACGCAGTGTTTTTTGCCCGCAGGTCTCAGCGTGAATTTCTTTGGGAGACTAGCGCCTGCCACTCTTGGTACGTCTCACTCGCTCACGCATGACCGCTCACCAATAATAGAGGGGATCTTTGCAATTATTACCCTCGTGAAATTCACTCTGGACGCGTTCCTGTCCCCAAATCTTACGGCCTGCTCTTTTGGGGTGTATTCGAAAATGCTCGTTCCGCTCAGCGTAGTAACGGTCGATCGCGTCCTTCGTTGCTTCAACAGAATGATAATCGCTGTTATGTATGATTCCCCGGGCCATTCCGCTGAACACGGATTCGATCACATTGAGGAATTGGGCACCGGCGGGCAATGGGGCGGTCTTTACAATCGGATGTCCTTCCGCCAGTCCTTCATTATTCCTCCGTTCAATGTGCTCGAAGAGATCCTTGGAAATGTGCCATGACGCTGCGTCCCACGACAGATAGATGGTCTTACAGTTGCGATATTTGGTCAGCAGGAGATCCGTCATCTTGATCATCTCCTGAGTGTTCTTCTTGTTTGAGTAGAAGTGCGTGATCTGGTTGCGCGACAGTTCCAAAGCAGCAGTAATAATCAAGGAACCCTTCGGCTTCTCCCATTGAGGCACCGTATAGGTTTCTTCCGGACCTACTCGCTTGCGCCCTCCTCTTTTCTTCACTGCGAACGGGCCGAATTCGTCGATCGAAAAGAAGGCTTCGTCATCCTTCAGCTCCGTTAGAATTTTAACGATACCGTCGACTTTCGTCTGATAATTTGGGTCTTTGCTGGTGAGCACCACCCGTGCCTTCCGCCACTTGTAACCTGCGGCTTCGATGAAGGTCCGAATCAAATGGTGTGACAGCGGATGCCCCTGCGTTCGCAAAATCTCCTGCATGTCGGCCATTTTCCAGGTTGTTCGATTGATCCCGTATGTTGAGGGCGGCGAATGTAGCAGTGCGAAGACGGCTTGTCTGATTCGATCATCTTGAGACTTCCTCCGAGTATTCACTCTCTTGGCGAAGAGCGCCGCCGTGAATCCCTCCTGATATCGTTTCCAATAGCGGCGCGCTGACCTTCTAGAAAGATGGAGAAACGAGCAAACCAAAGGCCAGCCGACCCCTTTCTCATGGGAGAGGACGGTCATTGCCTTCTTGCGCTGTGCAAGAGGACCTTCGCGTGTGCCTCTCAATAATTTGTCAAATTCAGGGACATGAGTAAGTTCTTTTTTCATCTCAGCGCGGGGAATAGCTCCTTGTTGCACTGCTCGCATCCACTCAAATACCACGGTTCGTTCAGCGGCCAGATCCACTCGCTGGGAGCCTAGCCCGAGCTCAATCTTTCTCTTCCTGACGTACCCACGTACAGTCGAACCCGCCACTCTCAGTCCTGCGAATTCGCACTGGATTTGATGATGGATGCTCGGTGCAGAATGTTTCTGAGAGTATGGAACATCACGATCCGCCAACAATAGGACATCAATGAGAGGGATTGCGGACGCCAGGCTGGTGTGCTGCCTCAGAGGTATTTTCCGTTTCGGCGGAAGAGGGTTGTCCAGCGCATCCCGCACCAATCGCCGGTGGACGTTAAACATCTCCGCGAGTCCCCTGATGGTTCCCACTCCCCACCGATATTCGTGTCGTATCTTCGCATAAAGATCAATCTTGCCTTTCGTGTTCATTCAGATTCTCCCGTCTCGTCAATCAACCAAGGGCCTTCGATTGCAGTTTTGTCTAGCGGGGTAATTCTGCGGGCGATCTTTGACCGGCGATTGGAGCTGCCTTTCTGTTCTGGGTTCTCCACCATTGTCGGCCCAATGAGACGCTCCTCGGAGCGGGGTCCGCAGGGACGCGTGAGTAGTAGCAACCACGGGAGAAGCGCGTCTAGTTATTAGGTCTCCGCGGATCGGATTGGAGAAGAAGCACCGTGGGGCCCTGACAGCCCAGTGACGCAGGACTACAGAATCTTCACACCTGTTGAAGCCACGGCTCTAAGCAGGTCAGAGTCCGATGTTGCTAAGGGTAACTTGAACCGCAGAGCGAGCGCGAGATATGCCGCGTCATAATTCGTGAGGCCATGGGCCTGTGCTAGGGCCGGCAATTCGAGAATTTCGGAAGGTGTCTGCTGCGCGGCCTCAATCGGAAGCGCCTTCAGTCGTGTCAGGAAACCGTCAACCTGATCGAGGGAGATTCGCTTGCGCCGGCAGGCCATGAGGAGGCCGTTGCCAACTTCATAGAACCACAGGAGGGGGACCAAGGCGCGTTTTTCGGAGAGGCTAGCGAGGACGGCCAGGCTGTATTTTCGATTCTCTTCGTCTTCAAGAAACCACTGGAGCGCGAGGGACGCGTCCAGTACGAAATCACTCACAGACGGTGGCCCTCGTGAATCAGCTCCTTGACCGTGACACCCTCCAGGCGGACTCCATTCCTCTCGACAAAAGTGAGCATTTCACGCACGGCTTCGCGCTGTGCAACGTTTGCAGTATCCGTGCTCCTAGATCGGTCTTTTTCACTGAGAACTTGCAGAGCTTCGCCAATCACTTCCTCGATGCTGTGGAAGTGGCCGGACTTCAGCTCTTCTTTGACGATCCTTTCCTGTTCAGGCGTCAGGTTGATATTCATCGCCTTACGCTCCATTGGCTCCACTATGTTTATGATACCAGCGTCGCCACATCGGTGACCAGCTTGACACACTTAATTGGCACGGCAAGTCATCAAAATTTCTGGCCTCTTCGCCATTTGACTATGCGGAGAAGGGTGAGCTTCGAACCCCCAAATATGAGAATCGGAAGTCCTTCTTTCTCGTATGTTTAGAGTTTCTCTTCAGTGAGCAGAACGATGAAATTCAGCTGGAAAAAGTAACACGAAAAATCGTCCGAAAAAAAGCCTGCATTATCAACCACTTATATTTCTGGCGGAGAGGGGGGGATTCGAACCCCCGTTAGGGTGTTTATTCCCTAAAACGGTTTAGCAAACCGCCGCATTCAGCCGCTCTGCCACCTCTCCGTGGTGTGAGCCAGAAATCACTCGGCGAGCGAGAATTATAGCATCAATTGGCGTTCTCGATTCTTCTGCTGTGCTTATGCAAATCATCGCAAAGAAGAAATGCGGTTTTCTTCGTCCAACCAGGGGGGCCGGTGGTGGGAAATTGCGGTACGCGAGGAAAAGGCTTTAAGCGTATCCTTCCCTTTTCGTTGCTTTGAAACTAAAATGGTGCATGAGTAACCGGTACGGTGGGGTGTCTTAGTTCGGCTGGTTTGTCACCCTTCTCTGTAACCTGCCTGCAGCTCTGAAACATTTTGGTCAGCTACGGCGTATGTAAAGTATATCCAAGCTTTATAAAGTCTTTATGCCGGTCGGCATAAAGTGTCCGTCAGTGCGGACCCTCGTAAGGATTGAACGATGAAGACCTGGCAAAAGGTGTCGATTGGTGTCGGTGGTGTGGTCGTCCTCGGCGGGATTGTGTTGTTCAGCATCAACCAGGCCAATAAGGGCGTGGTCACCGTGCAGACTGCGAAAGTGGCCTCACAGGATACGCTGATTTCCCAGGTTACGGCTTCCGGAGAGATCAAACCCACGACCTATACCAACGTGACGGCTCAAGGGTTTGGCAGAATTACGCAGATCCTAGTCAAAGAGGGCGACAAGATCAAAAAAGGCGATCGGCTGTTGCTACAGGAAGCCGTGCAGGCCACTGCCGACGTACAAGCTCAATCCGCGGCTATCAACTCTTCCGAAATGGGCGTGCAAGCGGCGGAAGCCAGTTTCCGCTCCGCCCAGGCCGACCTTACCCAGCAACAGGCCAACTTGGAAAAGGCCAAACTCGATTGGGAACGTGGGCAGGGGTTGTTTAAAGATGGCTTGATTCCGAAGCAGGATTTCGATCAGCGCAAGTCCACCTATGACGCGGCGTTCGCCGCGGTTGACTCTTCCAAGGCCCGGGTTCAGTCGCTGAAAGCTCAATTGAATCAGACGCAATCCATGGTCAACCAGAATAAAGCGGTGCTTGTCCACACCAAGGACATTTTGAGCAAAACCACCTACACCTCGCCGATTAACGGAATTGTGAGCTATCTCCCTGTGCGGCTTGGCGAGTACGTGGTGCCAGGAATTCAGAATTCGAACGGAAGCTTCCTGATGACCTTGTCGGATATGTCAGTGGTTACCGCGGAAGTGAAAGTCGATGAAACAGATATCGTAAACGTTAGAACTGGGCAGGATGCCGATGTCACCATCGACGCCGTCCCGGGCAAAGTATTCAAAGGCAAGGTAACCGAAATCGGTTCTCAGGCTACGCTGCGGAGCTCCGGGCTGGCCACTACCCAGAGCACCACAAGCACCCAGGAAGCCAAGGATTTCAAGGTGGTAGTCACGCTTGCTGCGCCCCCCGATAATTTGCGCCCGGGGCTTTCCACCACGGCAAAAATAAAGACTGCGGAGAAGAAAAACGTTGTGGCCATTCCAATTCAGGCGCTGGCGGTGCGGACGCGCAAGGACCTGGAACAGGCGGCCAAGGACGCCAGCAAAAACGGCAACTCCAGCGTTACCCTGGCCGCTCCTCCGCCGCCCACGCCTGGTGATCCCAAAAAGGAAGAAGTGCAGGGCGTGTTCGTAGTCAACGGCAAGAAGGCGGTTTTTCGCCCGGTCGAGACGGGTATCAGCGGTGTGACGGACATCGAAATCACCAAGGGATTGCAGCCTGGGGACGAGATCGTGGTTGGCAGCTATAAAGCGCTGCGCACGCTGAAGCCCGCTTCCAGCGTTAAGGTAGACAATACCGTTCCCAAGAAGCCTGAAGACGAAGGGCAGAGTTAAGTTAGCGCAATGCGAGGAGATGCAAATGGCTGTTGAAGCCGCTTCGGTGGATTCGTATCGCGAAGACCTGGTGTCGTCCGGCGTGGTTATCAAGACGCAAGAGCTTGCCAAGGTCTACGAAATGGGTTCTGAGCAGGTGCATGCTTTGCGCGGCGTTGACCTGGAGATACGCAAGGGCGAATACGTAGCGATCATGGGGCCGTCGGGATCGGGTAAGTCCACGCTGATGAATTTGATTGGCTGCCTGGATTCGCCCAGTTCCGGCAAATATTGGCTGGCGGGCCGACTGGTGAGCGAGCTGGATGACGATGAGCTTGCCTATATTCGAAATAAAGAAATCGGCTTCGTGTTTCAAACTTTTAATCTTCTGCCGCGCGCCACGGCTCTTCACAATGTGGAGCTTCCGCTGATTTACAACGGCACGCCGTCGGAAGAACGCATTGAAAAAGCAAAAAAAGCTCTGGAGCGTGTGGACCTTGTGGATCGCATGCATCACAAGCCTAACGAACTTTCCGGGGGACAGCGGCAGCGTGTGGCCATCGCTCGTGCCCTCGTGAATTCGCCGTCCATCGTGCTAGCCGACGAGCCCACCGGAAACCTGGACTCCAAAACCGGCGACGAAATTATGAACCTGTTTCAAAACCTACATGCGCAAGGCAATACTATTATTGTCGTGACTCACGAGCACGATATCGCGCAGCATGCGCATCGCATCATTTATATTCGTGACGGGCGGATCGCTTCTGACGAAGTGGTGATTAAAACTCAAACTGTAAGTATTTGAGATTCGCTCCTAGAGTATGCGAATAGAGTTCGCACGAGTTTTAACGCGCTAGTACCCTTCCTCCTCTTCGACGCTTAACAAGAATTACGCCACCGCGAAAAAGGGTTCCTAATTCATATCTTTCATCACGGTAGCCTAACGACGGGAACATTTTGTCGCGCATGACGTACCTTCATCCGTAATCAACTTTCGAGCAAATGCGCTGGACGCTTCTCTCTTCGACGCTTACAACAAATGTGATTTGGAGAAGTTCGCGTCATTCTTTGTCGATGACGTGGAGTTTTACCATGACCAGGGGGGTGTGACCCGGGGTAAAAGCAGATTTAACGGAGAGCGTGAAAAAGAATATCTGCGGCAAAGTCACCCGCGAGCTTGTTCCAGGAACCCTACAGGTTTATTACTTACATGAAAGGATACGGCGCAGTCGAAATGGGCGTTCATCGCTTTCATCACCCCGGAAATGAAGCCAAAAGAGGGCGTTGGCGAAGGGAAGTTCATTCACTTGTGGCAATACAAAGACGGCCCATGGAAGATTACGAGAGTCATCAGTTACGATCATCACGCTGCCGCTAAATGACCAGCATTTCGTGGGTTTTTTCGTTGATTTGATAAAACGGCGCGTTTGTCGAAAATAGTTAGGCCATCACGAAAACGTAGTTACTTCGAGATCTCCAGCGGTCCTGAGCACGCAATCGCAACGCCCGTCCACCAAGGCGGCGGCCCATTTGGCCCTTCGCTATCTATCCGTACTATCATTGAAGACTGCGAAGACCATTATATCTGCGCTGTAGTGTCGGGCATCTAATAGTTGCCCGCACCACCGGCTGAAATCGAGTATGTTCGCGACCAAACAAATGGCTTCCTCCACCGGCACACCGCATTATTCGTCTGCTCGCGCAGGGGAATCCATCCTCGCGCGCATTGGCAATACTCCTCTGTTGCGGCTAGCAAGTATTGGCCGCGAATTTGAACACGTGGAAATTTGCGGCAAGGCCGAATGGTTCAATCCTGGAGGCTCAGTGAAGGACCGCCCGGCTTTGGGGATGATCGATGCCGGCCTCAAAAGCGGGGCTTTAGTCCCTGGTAAAACAATCATTGATGCCACCAGCGGGAATACAGGGATTGCTTACGCCATGATTGGAGCGGCCCTCGGATACCCGGTGGCGCTGTGCCTTCCGAACAGTGCTTCAGAAGAGCGAAAACGCATCCTCACCGCCTATGGAGCAACACTGGAGATTACTCCGGGCGATGAAGCCACCGATGGCGCAATTCGACGTGTGCACGAAATGGTCGCGGCCGATCCTGAAAAATATTTCTATCCCGACCAGTACAGCAACCCTGCCAATTGGCAGTCGCACTATTACGGCACCGCCAACGAAATTTGGGAGCAGACCGTAGGGCGGGTTACACATTTCGTGACGGGCCTCGGCACCAGTGGCACCTTTATGGGCGTGACACGCCGACTCAAAGAATTGAATCCTGGTATTCGCTGTATCAGCCTGCAGCCTGACGCCCCGTTTCATGGTCTGGAAGGATGGAAGCACATGGCCACAGCCCTGGTGCCGGCCATCTACGACGAAACGCTGGCTGATGAAAATATTGAAGTAGGCACGGAAGCCGCGTATCGCATGGTAAAAGTCGCGGCGCGGGAGGAGGGCTTGTTGCTGAGCCCCAGTGCAGCGGCCGCACTTCTGGGTTGTTTGCAGGTGGCCACGTCAATTCCCGCCGATGAACACGCGTTGATCGTCACAGTGTTCGCCGATTCCGCGGCAAAATATTTAAGCGAACGTTTCTGGGATGAGGAGTAGTTCTCATGGCCAACACAGCGCAGCTAAAAATTAGTTCCGAGCTTGCCGACAAGATTCGCGCCCATGGAGCGCAGACTTATCCGCACGAGTGTTGCGGCGCGCTTCTTGGTCGAGACACAGAAGTTGCGGATCGGCGAGTCTATCGCGAGATTCATGGACTACATCCCCTTGTAAATCGCCGCGATGATTCTCCCAACAACCGTTTCTCGGTGACCAGCCAGGACGTTCTTGACGCCGAAAAAGCCGCCCGCCAGCAAGGTCTGGAAGTCGTCGGGTGGTATCATTCGCATCCGGATCATCCGGCGCGCCCCAGTCAATACGACCGCGATCATGCCTGGCCGTGGTACAGCTACATTATTGTGAGTGTAGCGAACCGGATTCCCGAAGAAATGACGTCCTGGCGGTTGACTGACGATCGCACCGAATTCGAACTCGAAGAAATCTGCTTACAGCGGGTAGCTTCCTGATTTGGTTTAAGCCCGAGTTTATTTTTGGTCCCGAAAGGGGAGCTTAGATGTCTGTAAAAGTGATTATTCCCACGCCGCTGCGCGTGTACGCGGGCAAAGCTGATTCGACTGAAGTTTCCGCCAAGACTGTCGGCGAAGCCCTCGGACAATTGACCGTGAAGTTTGGTGATTTACGCAAACATCTCTTCACTGAAGATGGCAAGCTGCGGAGCTTCGTGAATGTGTATGTGAACGATGAAGACATTCGCTATCTATCTAAGGAAAATACGCCAACTAAAGATGGCGACACGATCAGCATCGTTCCTTCTATCGCCGGCGGATTCGTTTAGCGACGCGTACGTAAAGCGGCGCATTTGGCAAGCTCAGAAACGAAAAAATATCCAAATTAGGAATGCGCAACAATTTCAGAACAGGAAATTACAATGTCTACAAAAGTTCAGCCCATAACATCTCAGCCGAGCCCCACAGGCAAGGCGACGACCTTAACCAATGAAGAAATCCTGCGCTACAGCCGCCATTTGATCATGCCGGAAGTTGGCATGGAGGGTCAGCTGAAGCTGAAAAACGCCAAAGTGCTGTTGATTGGCACGGGCGGGCTTGGCGCGCCGCTGGGCTTATATCTTGCGGCAGCCGGGGTAGGTCATCTGGGCCTGGTCGATTTCGACGTGGTGGATTTCACCAATCTTCAGCGTCAGGTAACTTTTGGTTCCGACGATGTCGGTAAGCCCAAGGCTCTAGCCGCGCAAGCTCGGCTCTCGAATCTTAATCCCGACATTGAAATCGAGACATTCGAAACCAAGCTGACTAGCGAGAACGCTCTGGAGCTTTTCAAGAATTTCGACATTATCGTTGACGGCACCGATAATTTCCCCACGCGCTATCTTGTAAACGACGCGTGCATCTTGCTCGGCAAGCCTAACGTGTACGGCTCGATTTTTAGATTTGAGGGCCAAGTGACCGTGTTCGGCATGCCTGATGGTCCCTGCTATCGCTGCTTGTATCCCGAGCCACCGCCTCCCGGCCTTGTCCCGTCGTGCGCGGAAGGGGGCGTGCTTGGCGTGCTGCCGGGAATTGTCGGCTCCATCCAGGCAATGGAAACCATCAAGCTCATCTTGGGCACCGGCGAAAGTCTGAAAGGCCGCTTGTTGCTTTTCGATGCACTGGCCATGAAGTTTCGTGAATTGAAGCTGCGCAAGAATCACAGCTGCCCGATGTGCGGCGATCATCCGACCATCACCAAGCTGATCGACTACTACGAATTTTGCGGTGTGCGTGGAGAGGAAGCGCCTGGGCAAGACGTGCAAGTTCCAGAAATAAGCCCGCGAGATTTAAAGTCGCGGCTGGACCGCGGTGATGACCTGTTTGTTCTCGATGTACGCGAACCACACGAATTTCAGATTTGCAATCTCAACGGGCATTTGATTCCACTGGGCGAATTGCCGCGCCGCGTCCATGAGCTCGACTCTTCCAGGGAAATCGTGGCGCACTGCCGCAGCGGAAAGCGTTCCGCCGAGGCCGTCGACTTTTTGCGCAAGGCGGGCTTCCGTAAGATACTTAATCTTAAGGGTGGCATTCTTGCCTGGTCCGACGAAGTCGATCCTTCCGTACCGAAGTATTAATCATGTTGTGAGTTGCACATTGATTGCAGATTTTCGACAAATCTCAGGAGCATAAATGGCGGGCACAAAAATCACCGTAAACAATAACGGATCGTTGCGTATCGAAGGCGATTTCGAACTGGTCGACCCCCAGGGTAAGCCCTTCGGCTTAGCCGGTCGCACAACGATCGGCCTTTGCCGCTGTGGACGCTCCATGAATAAGCCATTTTGCGATGGCACCCATAACGCCTGCGGCTTCGTCGATACCGTATCCGCGCGCGACCTACCTCCTCCTAAGCCGAAAATCTAGCCGCGTCTCTCGCAACCCTAGCCTGTGAGACAGTCTCAGCTTGAGACAAGCGTGAGTCCGTCTTGATACTGCCCATGTGACCGGGTTAACCTTAACGAAACATTAGAAATATCTGTCCTCAAGTCCCGTAATGCCCCTTTTTTCAGCGTCTCGCCCCAATTTGAACATTCCCATAATTCTTCGCCTCTTCTGTAAACCATATAATATCAATCGCTTACAACGTCAATTTTTCCCCCTGCGAACGGGCACCCACTTGCATTCTTTAGGTAGTTGTTAGGTTTTCGTAGGCTTTTGGAGGTATTCGTGGGCGGTTGGGGCAAAATCGTCGGGTATTTGCGGGCTGAACAGCCTGCCGACTATCGTCGCTCGCTGGTCATCTTCAGCGTCGGGCTGATTGCCTTGGCCATTTTCCCGGCTCTGATGGTTGAATTGCGCCAAGCCAGTCTCGTTGGCTCACCTCAAATCTATCTGTATCTCGAAGTTGGCGGCACTTTACTGAGTTTCTGTTACGCCGCCAACGCATTGGTACGTTTCCGCGGCACGCACGACCGCACCGCGCTCATTCTCGCTTTCGGATTTGTCCTTTCCGGCATTATCGAAACCGTGGGCTATTTTGGGCTGAACGAAGCTCTCGCTTCCGGCCATGTCGATCTTTCGCGCGTTCCCACCGGTTGGATGGTCAGCCGCACTCTTCTAGCGATCCTGCTCCTTGCAGCTATAGCCGTGGAACGCTACATGCCCACAGCCCGCCAGCCTAGCCGTGAAACCGCGGGCGCGCTGCTTGTCGTTGCCATCGCCGCCTACGTTACCAGTGCAGCCTTCCTGGCTGCTCCTTCAGAGCCGCTTGCGCAGCATGGCAGCGCGTTGGCTCGCCCGTGGGATCTGTTCCCTGGGTGCTTATTCCTTCTGGCTGCGGTGTGTTTCTGGAATCGCCTTAAGCGTGACAAGAAGTCTCAAACCGCTGCTTCCCTTTACGATTATTCGCTGTTCATCGTGGCCTCGTTAAATGTCATCTGCCATGTTTCCGCTGCTTTCTCTCGCCAGCTTTTCGATGGCCCCTTTTTTCTGGCTGAACTGAGCAAGACCACCAGCTACATGGTCATGTTGGGCGGCGCTTTGCTGGATCAGGCGCGCTTGTTTGATCAAGTGCGCTCCATGGCGGTCACCGATCCACTCACCGGGCTAGCCAATTACCGCCGCCTGATCAGCGTCATCGAAGCGGAGCTCGATCGCTCGCGTCGTACTCATCACCCTTTCAGCATCGTGCTGCTTGATATGGACGGTCTTAAAACAATCAACGACCGCTTCGGACATTTGACCGGCAGTCGCGCTCTCGTCCGCCTGGGAAAAATTCTGCGCAATCATTCGCGCGCCATCGACACCGCCGCGCGTTACGGCGGAGACGAATTTGCGCTGATCTTGCCCGAGGCCGGCCGCGACATTGCCACTCGCGTGTTCAGCCGCATCCGCGAACGCCTCTCTACCGAAGACGAAGCGCCAACGCTGTCGGCCAGCGCCGGCGTGGCTTGCTACCCGGAGGACGGCGACTCCGCTGAAAAATTACTTGGCGCGGCAGACCGCGCATTGTATCGCATGAAAAATCACGGCAACAGTAACGTACAAAATTTCACCCGCATCGCGGCGTGCCTGTGAACATTATGGCTCCCCGCACACGACCGTTCAGCTATCACCGCGGAGAGCAGCGCATTCTTATGGAAGTTCCGGTGTTCCTGGACGGACACCGCCGGCTGCCCGGTACCGAATCGACTTTTACAGAAAATGTAAGTGCGCGCGGCGCTCGCGTGGTCAGTATGCGCCGCTGGGAACAAGGCGAAAAACTAACTTTCGCCTCGCGCACTGGAGAGTTTCGTTCCATGGCTCGAGTGGCCTACTGCCAACCGCTGCAAGGCGACGGCTTTGCAGTTGGGGTGGAGTTCCTGGAAGCCAAAGGACGATGGGTTGTTTAATTCTAAAAACGCTTGACGTATTCGGCAGGCGGATAGGAGGGGACCGCTGGAAAAAGGGAAAAACAGTAAACTAGCGCAAATTTTTACTGAGCTTTAAGCGTCGCGACGAGCACCAACCGTCCGGCGCTTTTTGCTTTTTATGGCATGTTTATTCTGATTCAAATTACCGGCTCTCGGATGACCTTCACTCTTTTTTGCTCGCAGGGGATTTGGTTAGGCGCGAATCCAGTTTATTCCGAACAACTTCGCGATAAACTCTCTTCGTCTCTTCCACCATATGATCGCTGGAGAATATTTTCCCGATGCGTTCACGGCCAGCTGCTCCGATGCCTCGTGCGAACTTCCTGTCTTGCAATAGCCGCCTGACGGCGCTGACCATGCTCTCCATATTGCCTGGTTCCACCAGTAATCCACTTTTTTCGTTCTCAATAATTTCTCCGAATGCGCAACATCGAAACGCGATCGAAGGAACTTCATAGCTCATCGCCGCCAATAGGGAAGTCCCCAGCCCTTCAAAAGACGACGGAAACAAAAACACATCCAAGGCGGGATACACCGACTCGATGTCAGTGACAAATCCCGCAAAAATCACCGCCTGGTGAACTCCAAGTTCTCTTGCCAAGGCTTCCAGCATTGGCCTGGACGGCCCTTCACCCGCGAGTAACAGCCGGCAACCGCTATATTCCCTGCGCAACTCGACGAGAGCCCGAATCAATAAGTCGTGCCCTTTGTCGGGAGACAAAACTCCCACAGAACCCAACAACGGGGATTCTCTGGCCACCTTTGCGTCATCGGAAACCCCGGCAACACCCCATCGCATGCGAGCTACATGGGGCGACTGCAGTCGCGGGTTTGCGGGCATTTCCACGCCTTCATAAACCACGGAGATTTTTTCTTTCGGCGCTCCCGACTCCACCAGCCGCTCGGCAACCCATTGTGAGATCGCCACAATTCGGGCCGCAGCTCTGTAGCGCGCGCGGGCCAGCGAGCTTTTCGCCAACGGATATCCAACGCGTCTCGAAATTACAAAAGCTGTTCGACGGTGCACTCCGGCCAGCCACGCAGCGGTTACCGCATGCGCTTCATTCGCATGCACCACATCAAACGAGCCACGCTTCGTAAGGTTACGAATTTTTAGGGCTGCGGAAATCCGTGCCCCCCAGGGCATAACGAAGTGCACTTTCAGGCGTCTGCGGGCAGCTCGCCTGCCTAAAACGGAACCCTTGACCGTCACCAGTTCCGCGCAGTCGCCCCGTGCATTCAGGGCGTTCAGCAAAAGCAGCGCCTGATTTTGACCGCCGCGCCATTCCGATTCGAGATCCACAAGCAGAATGTTCACGAAGTGGGCCTGCGTTCGCGTTCAAGTCTTTTTGTTTGGATTAGTTTTCCCAGCTTGGCGTATTTCAGGCGTACCGAACGCGCCGCCATTTTGGCGATGAGCGCTCCACGATATCCATCCAGAAAACCCCCGCGCAGGATAAAAGTGTAAAACCAACGCCACGGCGTCGCCAGCAGCATAGCGAATCGCCACTGCCGCTTGCCTTCCCAGTGCATTTGCTGAGCGGCGAGCTCCGCGTACTTTTCTACCTTTGCTTCGTGCTCCTCGAAAGTGCGCACCGTGTAATGCAGCAGATCACCATTGAGCCTTCCCGGAGGTCCCACAAACCGCACCGATTCGTGAATGATTCCCGAAAATCGCGCTTCATCGCGATTGTAAAGCCGCCGTTGGAAGTCCGGGTACCAACCGGAATGGTTGATCCAGGCGCCCAGATACCACGTTTTTCTGGCCACCTCATAAACCGGAAATTTCGGCTCGGCTCTTTTCCAAGCCAGCAAAGACGTTTGCAGTGCGCTACTTAATTCTTCATCGGCATCCATGGAAAAGATCCACTCGTTTTGCGCGCACTCCGCGGCAAAGTTCTTTTGTTCGCCATAACTCGACCACTCGCGGAAGTAAAGATTGGCGCCGTGTTCTTGAGCCAGTTCCTCCGTGCGGTCCGTGCTGCCGGAATCGACGATCACAATTTCGTCGACGACCCCCGCCAGCGATGCCAGCGCGCGAGGCAGATTATGCTCTTCATTATAAGTAATCAGGCAAGCAGAGATACGGTTCATGAGCGGGCAGCCCCTACTGTGCTACGATTACTATTCCCAAACAAGTGAGGAAACGTACGTGCCGGATCATATTTCACGCAAAGAATTGAAGCAGGACAAAATCAAAGAGACCCTGGAGCATGGGGCGGAAGCCGTCTATTCCCATAGCCAGCTCACCCTGGCGGTTTTACTGGTAGTGCTGGTCGCCGCTTGCGTCTATGGCGGCTGGCGAATTTACTACGATCGCAAGACCGCGGAAGCTAACGCGGCATTCGACGCGGCGCAGAAAGTTTATAGCGCGCGGGTCGGTCCGCCCGCACCTGGCGAGCCGGTCGACCCTAACGAGCCCTCTTTCCCCGACGAAGCGACGCGCGCGCGGGCGGCTTCCCGACGGTTCACGGAAGTGGCCAACAAATATTCCAGCACCAATCCGGGTAAGCTGGCGCGCTACTACGATGCGTTGTGCCTTGAAGATCTGGAGCAACATAACCAGGCTCTAGAGGAACTAAGAAAGGTCAGCGAGAGTAGTGACAAGGAACTCTCCGGCATGGCGCAATTCCAGATCGGGATAATCAATGAGCGCACCGGCAAACCGGATGAAGCCATAAAAGTCTACCGCGCCCTTGCGGACAAGAAGCTGGTCTTCGTTCCCCGGCCGCTGGTATTGCTGGAACTTGCCGGCGTTTTGCGGCAAACCAAGCCTCAGGAAGCCGCCAGCGTATATCAACAAATCAAGCAGGAATTTCCTGATTCCACGATTTCAGAGGAAGCTGATCGTGGACTCGGCACTCTTGCGCCAAAGTCCTGAGGTCTAATTTTCGGGCTTGATCGCTCATCGAATTTTCAGGCGACTTTCTAAAATCGTAAGATGAACGAAGCACTCTTTACTTCTCACCCAGCGGAGCTTTTCATCGAAACACACCATAGCCTGCCGCGCAGCGCGCCATGGGCAATGAATGTGCAGAATTCGCTCGGCCGTCGCTATGCTGAGTCGGCGCATTCTTACCGCAATGACTATGTTCGCGACCGCGATCGGATTGTTCACGCGCGCGCATTTCGCCGCCTGGAAGCCAAAACGCAGGTTTTTACCATGCGTTTCTCCGATCATTTTCGTAATCGCTTGACGCACACCATCGAAGTTGCGCAAATTGCCCGTACCGTTGCGGATGCACTGGGATTGAACGCCGCACTTGTGGAGGCACTCGCGCTTGTTCATGACATTGGCCATCCGCCATTTGGCCATGCCGGCGAACACAAACTCGACGAATTGATGCGCGCCCATGGCGGCGGCTTCAATCACAACCTTCACGCCCTGCGCATCGTCGAACATTTCGAACAACGTTACCTGAATTTTCCCGGTCTCAACCTGACATTTGAGGTTCGCGAAGGCATCGTGAAGCATTCGCGCGATTATCGCCCTGCGGATTTCCCGGAACTTGGCGAATATCTTCTCGATTTGCGTCCCACACTTGAGGCGCAGCTTATAGACTGCGTGGACGAAATCGCTTACGACACTGCTGACCTGGATGACGCACTCGAAGCCGGTCTCCTCGATGTCAGGGCTCTGTGCCAGGGCGTTTCATTTTTTGGCGCTACTTATGCTGCGGTCGAAAAAGAGCATCCGTCTGCGCGTGACAAACTAAAATTTAATGAAGCTTTAAAGCAGGTCCTCAATTTTCTGGTCACCGATTTAATCGAATCCACGCAAGCGCGTGTTCGCGATGCGGGTGTAGCCGTTACGGAAGATATTCGCCGCGCACCCCAACGCCTCGCGGAATTTAGCAAAGAAGGATTAAAAGTCAGTGGAGAGCTGAAACGCTTTCTCTTCGCCCACGTATATAGTCATCCCGCAATTACGGAAGATCGCGACCGCTCGGTACGCTGTCTGGAGCAGCTATTTAAGCATTACTATTCGTCGCCAGGATCGATGCCTGCCCCCTACGAAGACGCGGCTACGCAGTCATCTCGAGCAATTGTGGTTTGCGATTACATTGCCGGCATGACTGACCAATTCCTGCTGCGTCAGCATCAGGAAAAATTCGGCCTAGGCGAGCTATAACAGAATTTGAAGTAAGACCAGTGCGCCAGCTTGAAGTTTTGCGGGAAAGTTATTTCACTGTCCAAACGTATTACACTCGGAGATTTGACCGCTATCGAAGCCTCTGCGGAACCACGATACTCTCTGCTCCGACGTGCCATGTGTAAACGAATCCGGGCTCACGTGCCCTGTGGCCTGTTTCTGCAAGCGATCATCTCCGACTGCCGCAGCCGCGCCAAGCGCGGAATCGATATCACCCGGGTCCAATAAGCCGCGCTGTTGAGTGGTTTGAGCCCAGATGCCCGCGAAGCAGTCCGCCTGCAATTCCAGTTTCACCGACAATTGATTTTTCGCTCGTGGATTCTGCTGCACCATCCGTTGTTCTTGACCCTCGATGCCCAAAATTTTCTGCACGTGATGCCCGATCTCGTGCGCGAGAACATACGCTTGCGCGAACTGGCCAGGGGCTCCGAAACGGCGCTTCAACTCGTCGTAAAAATCCAGGTCGATGTAAACTTTTTCATCCTGAGGGCAATAAAATGGGCCGGTAGCCGCCTCGGCGCCCCCGCAACCAGACTGAATGGCGTCGCGAAACAGCACCAGCTTGGCCTGCCGGTAAGGTTTGTTCTCTTGCTCCGGCAGGATAGTGGACCAGGTTTTCTGCGTGTCATCCAGAACGAAAGACACAAACTGCACCAGCGGCTTTTCCGCTTCATCGCGTGGGGACGTGCCACCCGGCCGGTTCGGTTCGCTAACCGATGAGGGTGCCGGTGAGCCGCCGCCACTAAGAAGAGCAAAAAAATTTGTTTTGAAAACGAAACTGAGGATCAGCAGGATGATCGCGCCACCGATGCCGATGTGCATTCCGCCGAATTGAAACCCGCCACCGCCGTCGCCAGTATCGTCGCGGCGATCTTCGATGTCCGGGCTTTCGCCGCCAGGAGTCCACTTCATTGAATGATCTCCTTCTATCGGGCAAACAGAATAGTAGCACGCGAAACTAATCGGCAAATTGCAATGGCATAAAAAAGGTGGAGACTATATCTCCACCTTTTCTATCCAACTGTGACGTAGCGCTCGCACTCGTTTTCTTAGAAACGAATAACCGGTCCAAGGTGGCCTTCAAATTACTGTGCGTGCCATTGTTGAAATACATTTCGTCGCCGATATCCAGCCGCAGTCCGATAGGCCCGAGATGCCCTTCCAGACCGCCACCGGCATAGAAAGTCCCCATCACGTTATTTTCGCGCAGACCGGAGACCGAGCTCGCAAACGTTCCAAACGTCGCGGGAGAATTATCCAAGCGGAAATTGATGAGCCCGCCTTTAGCAGTAACGAAGGGCTGAACGGCGTGTCGTCCCAAGTTAATGCGCGGTCCAAATAGGCCATGGATCACGCGTAAGGTTTATGGTTGAACAGAAGTGGTAGCGCCCGGCGTCAGGCGACCCGAGACAGTGTTCTGGAGGTCCGCCGCAGCCTAAGGAACTTCGGCGCGCTCCGGCGTATCGATGCGGATTTCCGTCAAGTCCGAAAGCAGATTTGCCGCCCAGCGGTAGATGTTGTGTTCGCGGACATGCAAGCGCATATGATGCATGCGAGACGCTTGTTGCTCCTCAGGCATGTCCACAGCGCGGTGAATGGCCTCTGCCATTTGCTGAACATCGTAAGGATTAATCAATAGCGCGTCGCCAAGCTCCAGCGCGGCACCCGCAAAGGTGCTTAGAATGAGCACGCCGCGTTCGTCATCGCGCGCAGCGATAAATTCCTTGGCTACCAGATTCATTCCGTCGTGTAGAGAAGTTACCAGGCACACCGAGGCCGCGCGATAATACCGATCGATTTCTTCATGAGTGTGATGTTTTCTCAGAAAGACAATCGGTCTCCACCGACCTGTTTGGCCATTTTGGAATCTTGCGTTGATACGATCCGCTTCCGCACTCACTTCATCGAGAAATTGTCGATAGCGCTCGATATCCGTGCGGCTGGGTGCGCCAATCTGCACAAATGTAAAACGTCGTTGATAAGCGGGATTCAATTCCAGAAAACGCTCGATGCCGCGAAAGCGCTCGATAATTCCTTTGGTGTAATCCACACGGTCTACGCCTACGCCCAGCAAGCTAGCTTCAATGCCCAGCTCCGCGCACAGTGCGGCACGTTCTTCACCGGCGTTGCGCGAGTCGTTGATAGTGCGCGTCTGCTCAGGAAACGCAACGCTGATCGGATACGGCCGCACGCGCGTAACACGACCCTGACGGTTCACCGCAAAGCGGTCCCATTCAGTTAATGCTTCCACCGCCCGATCTACAGTTGAAAGAAAATTATTGCAATGCGTCTGCGTGTGAAAACCGATCAGGTCCGCCCCGAGCAAGCCGTCAATCAGCTCACGCTGCCAGGGACATATTCCGAACACTTCCGCATTCGGCCACGGAATATGCCAGAAAATTGCTACGCGCGCATCAGGACGGGCTTCCTTCACCATTCGCGGCAGGAGCGCGAAGTGATAATCCTGCGCCAGCAGGATGGGCGATTCCGTGCCTTCCATTTCATCCAGCACCGCATTGGCAAAGTGCCGGTTGGCCTGCTGGTAACACAGCCAGTCGTCGGGGCGAAAGACCGGGCGTGTATGCGCGATGTGGCAAAGGGGCCACAATCCTTCGTTGGCGAAACCCTGGTAGTAGCCTTTCTCTTCTTCTGCCGTCAGCCACACGCGCCGCAGGTTATAGCTCGGCCGGTCGGGAGGGACGCGCAAGCGATCATGCGAATCCACCGTCTCGCGATCTCCGCTACCTGCGCCGTGTGCGATCCACGTTCCGTCGCAGGCCAGCAGCACCGGTTCCAGCGCGGTAACCAATCCACTGGCAGGAACAATGACGCTCACCGACCGATTTTCGTTCAGCACATGCATGTACGGTTCACGATTGGACACCACGAAAAGTTGCTGGCCCTTCAATTTGTTTCGCAGGCTTACGCGGAGGCGTTCCGAAGTCCATTGCGAAGCGTTGGTGTCGCGCAAACGCGCCTCTTTTTCAGCCGAAGCACGCGCCGCGTTTAAATCACGCGCCAAATGCGTTACTTCGTGGTGGAGCTGATCGAAGATCTCCCCTTCGGGAAGCGTCGGCGGCGTGTGAGATTGCCCGGTGCGCAATGTGCGTAACCACTTCGCGGTGCGCGTTAACGGATTGGTGAACGTCCAACGCACCAAAACCATGGCCAGCGCGGTAATCAGCAGCGTTTGAATTAGCGCCGTGAGCAGCGCATCACGAAGCGTGTGTGAAAGCTGTGTGTCGATGTAGGTGGTGTCGTGATAAAGCGCCAGAACACCCGCTGCTTTGTCATCGCTGTGTAAAGGCAGGGCGTAAATATGCATGGGCTGTCCCTCAACCTTGAGGAACTGCCCATAGCCAGAATCTTTTTCTGCCGCAAGTGTTGCGGTCGCCGGCCGCGATTTAAAAACTGGCGCCAATCCCGGTGTGAGGGCCAGCGCGTTGCCACTCGTGTCATACACGGCTACGCCCTTCAAGTGTTCGCGTTGACCGAAACGATCGACCAGCCTTTGCAGATTTTTTTCTCGCCCGTGGTCGAGGAGGGGCTCCACGTTTTCTTGCAAGCTTTCGCCAAGAATTTCCGCGCGGCGGGAAAGATCGTTCCGCAGGATGCGCCGTTCGGTGCGCACCTGGTAACCGGCAAATAACACCGAAATGACAGCTACGCTGATGATTAACGGCAGGACAATCTTCAGCGTCGTGCGCAAATTAGCTCCTCAACCCGGGTGCGAAACGCGCGCGCCGATCTGACTGGCCGACGAAAACGGCCGGTAGTATCCCAAGCGCTGGGACATGTATCTTAATCCAAAAGTCGGGTGCCTTGCACGACAGTCATCGGGCGTAAATTGATCGTTCACAAATATGTTAGTAAGGCGAGTCGGCCTGCTCGGTGTCTTTACGGGTTGGTTTGAGTCGGGAAAACCTTAGTCGCTTTCTGTGTGAACTCGAATCGCAGCAACCATTCGCTTGGCGCGTTGCGTCCGTCAACTTGCGGTGGCGTGAAAGTCCACCGGCGGGCTACCTGCACAGCCTGATCCCCAAAAAACTTGCTGGAAAAATTGTCCAAGTCCGCGCCGGTCACTTTGCCGGCGTCGTCTACGTGAACTTTTACGCCCACGCGAACCGTCCCTTGTATGGTATCGCGAGCGCGCTGAGAGATATCGGGCACCACTTGGTAGAGTACCGCCCCGCGAGCTGGATTTGTTTGTGCCACCTTGGCGGACTTGGTTGCTGGTCGCGCTTCGGCGGCGTCAACCGGACGGTCTGAAACTGGGTTTACGGCGTCGTTTGAGGAAACAGTTTCGCCCGTGGCAGCGGAGTTCTTCGCTCCAGCTTGTCTTTCTGCCGCCCGTTTTTCGGCCTTGGTTTGCGTGGGCGGAGGTAAGACTGGCACGGTTCCGGTGCTGGGAGGCGTCAAAGACGATGGTGCCGGCGCGATTGACGGCTCTACGGTCGCTGCTTGGGGTTGCAACTGAGAAAAGCGGTTGAGCACGCGCGGTGCCAGAAGTATCGCGCCCAGCAATATTATCGCCGCGACCAGCGGAATAGTTACGCGAGACTTGCGTGGCGTTGGCTTGGTCGTTGTGTCACGAACCGGCGAAGCGGGAAGCAATGTGTGCGGCAGCAACGAAACTTGCTGCGACGCCAAACTCTTCTTCGTAGGCTCGACTGCGGCGACGGCAGCAGCGGTCTCGGCAACCGGCAAGGTCTTGGACGTTTCGGGATGCTCCAGCGCTGCAACAAGAGTTTCGGGAGACTGTGTTGCGGGCGTGTCAACTGCAGCGTGTTGAACTGCGTCACGATAGGGAGCGGTCGAAGTTGGATTCAACAGCGCCGCAATCTCCTTTAAGGTCGCCCGCCGCGCAGGATCCACCTGCAAGGAGCGCTGCGCTATTTCCAGATACGGCGCGGGTATGGTCTCGCGTAGCGGCAGTTCAACATCCGTTTGGCCGCGGAATACCGGTGTGCGTTGCGTCAATGCTGCTACCAGAGTCACGCCCAGCGACCACAGGTCGGCGGCCGCCGAGACTGGCGTTGTCGCGAACTCCGGCGCAGCGTAAATGCCGGTTTGCGGCACAACCACTGGCGAGCTGCCGATTTCGCTCAGCGTGTCGCTCGATAACTTCAGTTGATCGCCTGCCGCCAAGATGTTCCCTGGTTTAATCCGAGTATGCGCCAGCCCCTGCGCGTGCAGATAAGTCAGCGCATCCACAGCTGATTCCAACACCTGCCGCGCTTCGTCCGGTTGCAGTGAGCGTTGCGGCAGGATCTCCGCCAAATTTTCTTCCGCATATTCCATCACCACGTAGAGAAAGTTGGTGTTCGCAAGCTCGCAGCGTCCTACGCGAATGAGCTGCAATAAATGAGGATGAGTTAGTTCGCCAGCGACACGCCATTTTGCGAGTTGCGCGTACGCCGACTCCGCAGGAATGAATTTGATCGCCGCTTTTTGCTCGCCGGAACTATTCAGTTGTGTTAGATAAACTGCGCTGTGGTCAGAGCCACCCAAATATTGGCGCAGCGGGAAGCCATCCACTGCCTGACCTTCCCAAGTCTTCCAGGCTTCGGACATTTTGCACTCCGTAAATCGATTGTGCTGGGTATTACTATTCTAGGCGAGGTGCCACGGTAAGACGCAAGCTCAGATAACAGATTTGGTCATGTGGTTACGTAGGCGGCTTTCGGTAAAGAACAATATTCAAAAGTAGACGGACGGCACTAACCTTTTAGATTCGGCTATTCAACCAACCGCACGTCCTTTGCTCCCAGCCCCGTTATACTTACCGTAGCTGCAGGAAATCCCGTCCACTCTGTCCCTCAGCGAAAAATTGAGTTCTTGTGTGCTTTTCACTGGCGCCTAAGGCTCCGGCCCTTCATTGCCAGTCCGAATGTAGCGAGACATCCTCGTCGCCGGAAGCCTGGCGCAACTTTGATGGCGATATGGGTTTTGAGAAGTACATAGGTGTCTCAGCAGTCATGTCGATATTCAAAGCATTGCAAAAAAATCCCGGATCAAGCCACAGCGATCTTCTGGCGGCGCCGCCGCAACAAAGCGCTGATCATAAATATCCTAATTATTTCCGTGCTGAGTATTGTCGCTGCTCTGGTGATCACCTGGCAGTCCGGCGGCACCGGATTCTCCGTCTCGGATTCCACTGGGCGATCGGCTATCGCCCCACCGAGCCCTTCCGTTAAACACTCGGCCCCCGCGCTGCCATCGTTATCCGAAGAAGAACAAGACGGCTACAAACTCGAAACTGGGCCTCTGGCAGTAATCGAAGTGGCAGGTCTGGTGCTCCATGACGACAAGCGTAACAAGGATGTGCGCGTTCGAATCTTCTATCCGGTGATTGCCGGCAAATATCCAGTCATCATTCTTTCCCATATGGTACCGGGGAACCGACACTTGCTGCGAATCTCTGACACACCATTGGGCAACTTATGGCTACATTACGCTTCAGTCCATCCATGACGATTCAGTCGTGCAGCGGCGTAGCAGCGGCGACGACAACGCACAGTTTCCGCAAGCAGTCCACGAAGCGCTGAAAAATCCTGCTCTCTGGGAAGGCCGTCCGCGGGATATTTCCTTTCTTCTGGATTCGCTGCCTGGTTTGCCGAAACGTGTCGCGGGCCTCAACGGCAAAATCGATACTAACCGCATATCTTTCATCACCGCGGAAACCGTAAACTCCGCTCGCTCTTCGCAAGCTGCCGCAATTCTCGGATACACCAACTCCGCTTCGCTAGCTTTCTGGGACGCCTACTTAAAAGAGGATCCTTCAGCGAGAAGATTCCTGCAGTCTGATGCGCTGGAACGTTCCAGTCACGGTGCCGCAAGACTATTACGTCGCTGATTCCGTCACCGCCGTGTTCACTCCAGCCGGTTATCATTGCTTGTGAGCGAACTGTTCGTTTATCGCAGCGAGATGCCCGCCTCCGCGGATGTTGTTTATGCCTGGCACGCCAGGCCTGACGCACTCACGCGGCTTACTCCTCCTTGGGAAAATGCCCGTGTCATAGAACGCACTGGCTCGATAGAACAGCCAGGCTCTCGAGTAAAGATTCGACTTCACGTCGGTCCTTTCTTCCAAACTTGGACGGCCGAGCACACCGCTTGCGAACCGGGGCGAATGTTTCGCGACGTCATGGTCGCTGGGGTGTTTCGTCGCTGGGAACACACCCATCTATTTATTCCGGATGGCCGAAACAAAAGTTGGCTGGAAGATCACGTGGATTACGAATTTCCATTAGGCTGGTTCGGAAAATTGGTTGGCGGCACGTACACGCGCCGACGTTTGTCGCGGATGTTTGTGTGGCGCCACCGCGTAACCGCAGAAGCCGTCGCCCAACAGGCACCAATAGCCAATGTCGGCGGCTAGCTAATCCACACCAGTGTTTCACCGGCGTTTACGGCTTGACCCTCTTCGGCCAAGAGCCGCTCCACGGTGCCTGATTTTGTGGAACGAATCTCGTTTTGCATTTTCATGGCTTCGACGACCAGAAGGCCCTGACCCACTTCCACTTTTTCGCCAAATTTCACGAGCACGCGGACTACCTTGCCCGCCATTGGCGCAGTGATCTGCTGGCGCCCTTCCACTTCTACGTGACCGAGGCGCCGCCCGCGCCAGGAACGCTGGTCGGTTACCTCGGCGGTAAATTCGCCAAGACCAGTTTGAATTTTTAGCTGGCCCTCGGAAGAGCGCGCCACGCGAATTTCGTGCGATTCGCCACGGATGAGAATTGACAGAGTATTCGGAGCAATCTCTGCCACGTCGGCATCCAGCTGCTCACCATTGAGGATGATGCGCCACTGGTCACCCACGCGTTCGAGTTCAACAGTGTGAGTTCTGGTCCCGGCCGGAGATGCCAATTGCACTTCGAATTTCATGGAGTGCGGTCCACTTGCTGTTTGCGGCCCTCAATCTTCCATCGCGACTGGGATTCTTCGCCACCGGCTGAGGATAAGGTAGATGATGCGGCTACATTCTGCGTGGCCTGCCAAACCGCGGCGCCAATAGCGGCAGCATCTTCACTGCCTGGCTCGACCGGAGCCGCACGATGTTTGCGCAGAAGCAATTCATCAAGCCAAGTAGTGTGAATTTCACCGCGAACAAATTCAGGCTCGCCAAGAATTCGGCGGAACAAAGCAGCGTTGGTTTTGATGCCGGAGACGGTGTACTCCTCTAGAGAACGGCGTAGTCGTGCGATGGTTTCTTCGCGGCTATTGCCCCAGGCGATCAGTTTGCTAAGCAATGGATCGTAATCGTTCGGGACGGTCCAGCCCTCATACACGCCTTCATCAAGGCGAATGCCCGGGCCGCTGGGCGCATGTTGAGAAACAATTTTTCCCGGTGAGGGAAAGAAATTATTGTCCGGATCCTCGGCATATAGCCGAACTTCCATGGCGTGGCCACGCGGCGTTATGGTTTCCCATGCGAATGGCAAGCGATGGCCGGCGGCGATGGCAATTTGCAATTTAACGAGATCGAGCCCGGTAACCTGTTCGGTCACGGGGTGTTCGACCTGCAAGCGAGTGTTTACTTCCAGAAAATAAAAATCAAGATTTGCGTCGACGAGAAATTCTACCGTGCCCGCGTTCGTATAGCCGCCGGCGCGCGCCAGGCGAACCGCGGCGTCGCTCATTTTTTTGCGCAGATCGGGGGTCATGATCGGCGAAGGGGCTTCTTCAATGACTTTTTGATGGCGACGTTGCACAGAGCATTCCCGTTCCCCGAGCGAAACAACACGGCCATGAGAATCGGCGAGAATTTGAATTTCCACGTGGCGCGGCTTCAACAAATACTTTTCAAGATAAACGCGCCCGTCGCCAAAACTGTTCTGGGCTTCGGAGGACGCATCGCGAAAGGCGGCCGCTAGATCGCTGAGGCGGTTTACCACGCGCATACCTTTACCACCGCCGCCGGCAACCGCTTTAAGGAGGACGGGCAACCCAATGTTTTCGATCAAGGCCTGGGCTTGCTGCAAAGTTTCTATGGGATCGTTCGTTCCGGGGACGCTGGGCACATCAGAGCGTCGAGCGAGTTGGCGGCCGGCGGTTTTGGAGCCTAGCGCTTCCATGGCTTCCGCGGACGGCCCTATAAACGTGATCCCCGCATCTGCGCACGCTCGGGGCAGCGCGGGATTTTCCGCGAGGAAGCCGTAACCGGGATGCAAGGCGTCACAACCGGCGCGTCGTGCAACGTCTATCAATTTATCGATGCGCAGATAACTTTCTCCTGACGCCGCGAGGCCTATCGGGTAAGCTTCATCGGCCAGCCGGACATGCAGAGACTTACGATCGACTTCGCTGAATACTGCGGCAGAGCGAATGCCCAATTCTCGGCAAGCGCGCAGGATGCGCACGGCGATCTCTCCGCGATTGGCGATTAGAATTTTATTGAACATACCCGAAGAATGGTTCGGCGAAATTTTAACACGCGGTGCGCTTGGCCAAAGGTCCGCGTTGGAGTAAGGTGTCCAATCGTTTCGAGACAGCAGGGTGTTTTCAAGGAGGTTGGAGTGAGCAAGCGAATTTTGACCATGTTGGCCGCCGTTTTATTTGCAGGCATCACGACGGGATACGCACAGGAAGCAGTGATCGCACCCCCGGAGAATCTGGTGATCGATGGCGTGCCCAAAATCCCCGCATCGCTGGCGGACGCGGCGGGCCGCTACGGGTCCTACCGTTTTGCGGTGGTTTCGGATTGGCATCCTACCCGGCGTGAGATGCTCGTCCGCACGCGTTTTGCGGAGACCCCACAAGTTCATTTGGTGAAGATGCCCGGAGGCGAACGACAGCAATTGACGTTTTATCCTGATTCAATAGCTAATGCGGAGTTTCACCCCAATGGCGGTGACTATTTTGTTTTTGTAAAAGATATTGGCGGCGGCGAGTGGTTTCAGCTGTACCGCTACGACATGGAGACGGCGAATGTGACGCTGCTGACCGATGGCAAATCGCGGAACCTGCTGGGCTCCTGGTCTTCCGGCGGGGACCAGATTGCCTATGTTTCCACCAGGCGCACCGGACAGGATACGGATTTATGGGTGATGAATCCCGCCGATCCCAAGACCGATCATTTGTTGACACAGCTGAAAGGCGGCGGTTGGCAACCCATCGACTGGTCTCCTGACGACAAAAATATCTTGCTGCAAGAAGAGATTTCCATCAACGAATCATACCTATGGCTGGTGAACACTGCCACCGGAGAGAAGGCAGCCATAACACCACGCGACACGAAGGAAAAAGTGTCTTACGGGTCGGCGCGATTCAGCAAAGATGGCAAGGGAATTTATGTGACCACCGATCAGGACTCGGAGTTTCAGCGGCTGGCCTTTCTGGATATGTCCGGAAAGAACCCGAAATTTTTGACCAGCGACATTCCATGGGATGTGGAGTCCTTTGATCTCTCACACGACGGAAAGCGCTTGGCTTTTGTCACGAATGAAGAAGGCCTCAGTGTTTTGCATGTGATGGATACAACGACCCAGAGAGAAATGAAACTCCCGAAATTGCCCGCAGGAGTGATGCAGGAGGTACGTTGGCATCGCGACGGGCATGATTTGGCCTTTTCACTTACCAATGCGCAAGGAGCGGGAGACTGCTATTCGCTGGATGTGGCAAACGGCAAGCTGGAACGCTGGACGGTGAGCGAAACGGCGGTGAAGACCGATGCGTTCCCCGGGGCGGAGCTGGTTCACTGGAAAAGCTTCGATGGAAAAATGATTTCCGGATTTTTGTACAAGCCAGCCGCGAAGTTTACGGGGAAAAGACCCGTACTGGTAATGATCCATGGCGGGCCAGAAGGGCAATCGCAGCCGGTTTTTCTGGGGCGTGCAAATTATTATTTGAACGAACTTGGCATTACTTTGATTTATCCGAACGTGAGAGGGTCGACGGGGTACGGAAAAACTTTTTCGTTGATGGATAATGGATTCAAGCGCGAGGACACCTACAAGGATATAAATGCGTTGTTTGACTGGGTGGCCACCAGGCCGGATCTGGACGCCGACAGAATTGCGGTGACCGGCGGCAGCTACGGCGGCCACATGACCCTGGCAGTTTCCACTTTTTATAGCGACCGCATACGGTGCTCGGTGGACGTCGTGGGAATGTCCAACTTGGTTACGTTTTTGGAGCACACCGAAGGCTATCGCCGAGATTTACGCCGTGTCGAATACGGGGACGAGCGGGATCCTAAAATGCACGATTTTCTGGAAAAAATTGCGCCGATGAATAACATCGATAAAATCAAGAAGCCCATGCTGGTCGTTGCGGGAAAGAACGATCCGCGCGTGCCGGTGAGCGAATCAGAACAAATCGTTGGCGCGTTGAAGAAGCAGGGGACGCCGGTATGGTACTTGATGGCGAAAGACGAAGGCCATGGCTATCGCAAGAAACAGAATCAGGATTTTCAGTTTTATACGACAGTGGAATTCTTAGAGAAATACCTTCTTAAATAGCGAACTGTCTTTCAACGTGGGCTTAGCCGGCGGCGATGACCAAGCACTTAATTACAGCGGGATGTTTCCGTGTTTTTTGCGCGGATTTATATCACGCTTGTTTTCCAGGGCTCGCAAAGCGGTTATGATGCGTGTCCTGGTGTCAGCGGGCTCGATGACTGCGTCAATATAGCCTCGCTCGGCAGCCACAAACGGGTTAGCGAATCGCTCCCGGAATTCTTCGATTTTTTCCTGACGCAATACCTCACGGTTTGATTCAGAAGCCTTATCCAATTCGCGTTTATAGACGATGTTCACTGCGCTTTCGGGCCCCATTACCGCGATTTCAGCGGTAGGCCACGCGAAGTTCGCGTCGGTGCGCAGATGTTTGCTGGCCATCACGCAATAAGCTCCGCCGTAAGCTTTGCGCGTAATTACCGTGATTTTGGGGACAGTAGCTTCTGCGAATGCGAATAAGAGCTTTGCGCCGTGGCGAATGATGCCGCCAAATTCCTGCTGCGTCCCAGGAAGAAAACCGGGCACGTCTTCAAAAGTAATCAGCGGAATGTTGAAGGCATCGCAGAAGCGCACGAAACGCGCTCCCTTGACTGAAGCGCTGATATCCAGCACGCCGGCGAGAAATGATGGCTGGTTGGCGATGAAGCCGGAGGGCCGGCCATCCAGCCGGGCAAAGCCTACGACGAGATTCTTGGCAAAATGTTCGTGCACCTCGAAAAAATAGCCGTCGTCCACGATCGCGTGAATCGCGTCTTTAATGTCGTAAGGCTGCTGAGCATCTTCCGGCACCAGCGTGTTCAGGGATTCATCACGACGGTTGGGAGTATCGGAAGTGGCCCGTCGCGGAGCGTCTTGCAGATTATTTGACGGTAAGAAGCTCATCAACTCTCGGATCATGGCTAAGCAATCCGCGTCATCGCGGGCGATGAAGTGGGCCACCCCGCTCTTTTCGTTGTGAGTCATCGCGCCACCAAGCTCCTGCTTGGTGACTTCCTCGTGGGTAACGGTTTTGATTACGTCGGGGCCAGTGACGAACATGTAAGAGGTTTCGCGAGTCATAAAAATAAAGTCAGTGATCGCCGGAGAGTATACGGCGCCCCCGGCGCACGGGCCCATAATGGCGCTGATCTGTGGGATCACTCCGCTGGATAGAGTGTTGCGCAAGAAAATATCAGCGTAACCCGCAAGCGAAGCTACTCCTTCCTGAATGCGCGCGCCGCCGGAATCATTCAGTCCGATAAGTGGAGCGCCTGCGCGCATGGCCAAATCCATTATTTTGCAAATTTTCCGCGCGTTGGCTTCGGAGAGTGAGCCACCGAACACGGTGAAATCCTGCGCGAAAACGTAAACCAGGCGCCCATCAATGCGCCCAAATCCAGTGACAAAGCCATCGCCGGGCGGGCGTTGAGTTTCCATTCCGAAATCCACGCAATTGTGGCGGACGAACTTATCCAGTTCCTCAAAACTGTTTTCATCGAGCAACAGCTGGATGCGTTCGCGAGCGGTAAGCTTGCCGGCTTTGTGTTCCTTTTCTCGGCGCTCAACGCCGCCACCGGCTTCGGCCTCCGCGGATAATTTACGCAACTCTTCCATGCGATCGTGATGATTCGAGGCGGAAGCGGAAAGGGTCTTTTTCTTATCAGACAAGCGGCGCTCCAGCGGGTGCAGAATCTTTTTTGCCAAAAATGCGAACAGCGAGATGGGTGGCGAGCCAGACCGTGCCAAGCAGGAGTACCACGCCAAGGAGAAGTTCCGCCCCGATGGCCGCAGCACGCTGCGCGGTGGATTGAATGGCGGTGACGTAAATGGTGGTCTGCACCAGGATGAACATCGCGCCGAGACTCATCGCTACGATCAGGATAGTGGTGAAAATGGATGCAAAAATCATTTTCATAAAGAAGGATAGTCGTCAGGAATCACGCAAACAAGAATAACTCAACTGCCTGGCTTGAGGCTCTGGCGAGACGAAGCCGGACGGCAAAGTTGCAACAAGGCTGGTTTGCCGCTGTCAGCGCAGGCCGGACCAGTCGTCCGCTACCAGAATAGAATCGCTGGGATTTGAGGGATCGTACTTAACGCTGGCCGGTTGCCCGGCCACTAGGCGTTCGAAACTGATCTGGCCTTCGAGACCGGTAATATCCTGGGCGGTGTGATAGGTCACGCCAGAAATTGCGTAACTGTAAGAAACCAGCTGACGCAATTGATTGTCAGTCAGAGGCCGCGCCCCGAATCCAAACAAGGTTTTCGGCTTCGCGGAAGCCTCAGGAGGGTGCTCGGCGAATTCCACGATCTGGCCCTCAGCGATACGGCCGATCTGGTTTAGATGCAGCCGACGCTTACGCTCCACGGCCTCGGAGCTTTCCGCGGGGCGAGAAAACGCGTACCCGATCATCGCTATGGCGACTATCGCGGCAGCAGCCATGGCCAGGATAATATTCAGATCAAGAAGGACAAAATTCAACGTCCAGACTCCGGTCTAGAATGTTGGCGGATACCGAATGGGAACCTTGCGGCGGCAGCAACTTGATGCAGTAAAAAAGTGTTACTGCCCATGGAACCCCACGCAGCGTAGTTTACCGGAATCAACATGCGCGTGAAGGTGCTCCTGAGAAGCATGCGCTGGATTACACAACACGCGGTTCACGATGATTTCAAGCCGGATTTTGAGGATTTAGACCGTCTGGCCGTATCGTGGCCGTAAAATGGTTGGGATCAGCTGGCGCGATGGTGAGGATGTTCGAAGTGCGCGGAGCGAGCTTTCCAGATGCACCTTCCAATCCAGGAAACCGTCGCGGCGATCAAATACAAAACCGCGCCGAGCATGAAAACTTCAAAGGTGCTATACCATTCCCGCAAAGCGGAAAAAAACATACTGAGCGTCCAGTAGGTAACCGTCAGAATGCTCCAGGAAATGAGACTGGAAATGAGTAAGTTAGCGGGTTCGCGGAAGAAGCTTAACACCGGGACAAATGCGAGCACCCCCATGATGGCGGCTGCCGCTAGATTGCGCTCAATGGAAACGCGGTCAAAAACAGGAATACGGTTGGCAAGATAGATCCAACCAGAAAAAGCCAATGACAGTCCGCCGCCCACGAGCAGGCCGATGCGCACGGCGGGGTTCCTCAGCAAGTGGAACTGTGGGGGAACATGAGTTTGTGGACGAGCCAACATACCTAACGACTCCGACTTTGATACAACCCAGAATTATGGCAATGGTTGCGCTGTTTCTACGAGGGCCGGGGGACTCGGTGCACTTTCATTGCCTGCACGGTCCACTGCTGTGACTACATACCAGTAGCGGCGCGCGGGCTGTACAGAGGTATCACGATAAGCGGGTGTGGGCAACAACTCCGTTGTTAGAAGCTGACCTTTTGTATCCGGCTGTTCCCTCCTGTAGACGCGATAGCCAGCAAAATCAGGTTCAACGTTGATGGACCACGAAAGATCAACGACCAGAGAATTGTCGGTTTCGCCGGCTAATACCGCAGCGGAAATGGCCTGTGGGGCGGCGGGCGGGAAAGTATCGCGAGGTGTGAGGACGGCAGGCTTAGAGTCGGCCGATTCCAAAGCCACGCCATCTCGATTTATCACGCTGCGGACAATATACGCATAGGTCTTGCCGAATTCGAACGACTTATCGCTGTAGTTTTGTTCCGGTTGTGAGGCAAGCAGTTGAACCTTGCCGTTTAAATTCAGTTGCGAAACATCACCGTTCGCAAGGTCCATCAAAGCAGTGTCCAGCTCAGCACGATAAATATTGTACTGGACGGGAGCGGTCAGCGGATCGCCAGCAGACGTGCGATTCACTGCAGCCCAGCTGAGTTCGATAGCAGGCTCGGTGACACGCGTTTCTACCGATGCGACCGGCGCAGGTACCGGAAAGATGCGCAAGGAAACAATATTGGAATTAGCGGAGGCGCGTTTTTGTGACAGACGGGTTCGCGCTACGTAGATCGCGATCTTATCGTTTTGGGCTTTCGTTTCTTCGGGCCTCCGGGGGTCAGTAAATTGGACCTTATCGCCGACAAAATATTTCTCGGCCAGGGCGCCGGGAATGGTGTCGACCACGCGCAGTGATTTCAAATCCGGCGAGCCATCGGGTTTCGCAGTGCCGCGAAGGACTTCGACCGCGGGGGTTGACAGCAAACGATCGCCGGTGATCGATCTGCCTGGCATCGTAAATGTGAGTTGCACGCCATCGCCGGCCTGATGCGCGGTTAGGTCGGTGATCGCGACCGCCACCGGGGGTGTAGGTGGGACCGGTTCCCCTGGAGCGCCGCAACCCGTAATGAGCAGCAAAACCACACTAACCCACATGTTGGCCATCGATGCTCTCAACATAATCCTTGACGCGAAACTCTTGTGGGCTTGCCGTCGGAGTCTCGCGGGCGGGGTGCTCACTCGATTGGCTCTCCGTTTTGGAGTGATGGAGATTACAGGATGTAACGGCTCAGATCCTGATTCTTGACGATGTCGGCGAGTTGTTTGGTGACGTAGGCGGCATCGATCTTGACGTTCTTTTTCTTTAGATCCGGGGCTTCGAACGAAAGTTCATCGAGAACTTTTTCTAAAATGGTGTGCAGTCGGCGCGCGCCGATATTTTCAGTTGCCTCGTTGACGCTGGTGGCAAAACGCGCTATCGCGGCTACCGCATCGTCGGTGAAGACCAATTTTACGCCTTCGGTTTCGAGCAACGCGACAGACTGCTTGAGCAACGCGTTTTTCGGTTCTGTGAGAATGCGGACGAAATCTTCTTCTTTAAGGGACTGCAGCTCGACGCGAATTGGGAGACGGCCCTGCAATTCCGGGATCAGGTCCGAGGGCTTGCTGACGTGAAATGCGCCTGCGGCGATGAATAAAATGTGGTCGGTACGAATCATTCCGTAGCGAGTATTGACGGTAGTGCCTTCGATGATCGGCAGGATGTCGCGCTGCACTCCTTCGCGCGAAACATCCGGGCCATGTCCCGATTCGCGGCCGGCAACCTTATCGATCTCGTCAATGAAGATGATGCCCATTTGTTCGGCGCGTTCCACCGCGGTGCGAGTCACCTGATCCATATCGAGAAGCTTGTTTTCTTCTTCCTGGATCAGGTACTCGAACGCATCGGCCACGGACATTTTGCGTTTCTTTTTCTGCTGGCCAAACATTCCGGAGAGGACGTCTTTGATATTGACGTCCATTTCTTCCACACCTTGATTGGAAATAATTTCAAAAGATGGCATGGAGCGTTCGCGAACTTCAATATCGACCATCCGCTGATCGAGCTTGCCTTCGCGAAGCTGTGCGCGCAATTTTTCGCGGGTCCGGTCAGTCTGTTCGCGTTGCGCGGTAACGTCCGATTCACTGGCGCCGGTTCGCGGGTGAGGGCGACGGCGGAAACAGCAGGTCGAGGACGCGCTCTTCAGCGGCTTGTTCCGCGCGGTCAGCGACTTCGTCAAGCTTTTCCTCGCGGATCATATCGATGGAAGTCTCCACCAGATCGCGGACCATCGATTCCACATCGCGTCCAACGTAACCAACCTCGGTGTACTTGGAGGCTTCCACCTTGACGAACGGGCACCCTGCCAAACGCGCAAGGCGGCGCGCAATTTCGGTTTTTCCTACGCCGGTAGGCCCGATCATCAAAATATTTTTGGGAAGAATATCTTCAGCGATTTCAGGCGCGAGTTTTTGCCTGCGAACACGATTGCGCAACGCCACGGCTACAGCACGCTTTGCAGCGTTCTGGCCCACGATGTACTTATCGAGTTCGACGACAATTTCTCGCGGCGTCATGTCGTCGAGGGCCGGAACAATTCACCCTCTTCGGCGGGCGCGGTTCCATTCGCCCCTGGAGCGAAAACGATTTCTTTATCAGTTTTGGACGGCATCTAATCCTTCTAAATTTCTTCCGTATCTATTCGCAAGAATCTCCGCTCTTCATTAACCGTCGCATTGCCGGCATTCCAGAAGCACAGCCTATAGGATGCACCGGTCTGAGCCGCGATTAAAACTGTACTGCTAAATTTCCTCAACGGTAAAATTCGCATTGGTATAAATGCAGATTTCGCTGGCGATGCGCATGGCTTCCATCGCCAGATCTTTGGCGCTTAACTTGGAGTGCTTTAACAACGCGGCGCGCCGGCGAGGGCATAGGAGCCGCCAGAACCGATGGCTACAATTCCATCATCGGGTCAATTGACATCACCGTTGCCTGAAAATGAACGTGCCTTTGGTGTCGGCGACGATCAACAACGCTTCAAGATGGCGAAGGGCACGATCTTTGCGCCATTCTTTAGCAGCTCGACCGCGGATTTCTGCAAGTTTCCGGAGTGTTCCTGGAGTCTGCTTTGAAACGCTCGAACAAAGTGATGGCGTCGGCAGTGGACCCGGCGAACCGGCAATAACTTTATCGTTGTAGAGCCGGCGAGTTTTGCGGGCGTATGTTTCATCACACGATCGCCCATGGTTACTTGTCCATTACATCAGTATGACTTTATTTTCTTTTCGTACGCACAGAACAGTCGTCCCGTGCATCAGTGCGTCTCCCTAGGTATGAGGCATCCAAATATTATACCGCTGACACCTTCCGCTCCCTAAATCTATGGAGGAGCGGATTTTTCGAGCCACACGGTAGCGTTGTTTTAACGTTTTATGTGCGCGACCGCGAGCGCGGAACGCGTTGCGATGGTCATGGCCTCGATGGTAATCATCGGGTATCAGCTCCCGAAGCACTGGGGAAAACTGGAGCCGTCCATCACGAAAAGATTGCGAACTTCCCAGGTTTCGCCGTCGGGATTGGTCGCGGAAGTTCTTGGGGAATTGCCCATCCGCGCGCTGCCCATGATGTGGAATGAAAAAGCGCGAGTCGTCCAGAATTCCAGCCCGCGGAATCCATAGCTTGCGATAAAGATTCGATGGAGCCATGAACGACCGGGCTCGTAACGCACCATTTAGCATGGGGAGAAAAATAATTTGGCGGGCGCCCGCGCTTCAAGGATGCGCGCCGCGGAGATAAAACCCTGACGCAAATGCGCACGGTCGAAATCTGAAAGGGCGTAGTGTGTAACCGCATGGCCCTGTGGGTCTATGGTGACCCTGCCGCCGTCGCTATCGCGGAGAAGGACGCCGATGCCAACGTGTTGGTCAAGCCGCTCGAAGAAAATAACGATGCTGATGCGGGGCTGCGCCAAGGCAGAGCGGCGGCGGCGATCACCGGTTGCATAGCGGTGGTTTCATATTTCACGCCAAAGTTTCCGGTCAGGGAGCGATGCTCGTCGGAGTAGATGGCCTGCATCGTGCCTTCCCAGGGACGAATTTCTCGTCAAAAACACCGTTAGACGTTGGAGACCGGGTGTAGATGAAGGTGCCTGCCGATATGTTCGTTGCGAAGGCCGGAACGGCAGGAGTGCGGGCGTATGAATAGCGCCGCACGCTACTACAACGGTTTTGCAGGCGATGGAAACGCGACGCCCGCTTTTCGAGATCGCTTCGACGCCCGTAGCGTAGACGGCTTCGAAAATGAATTTTCTGAGCACGCGTTTCGGTGACGATGCGAGCCTGATTTTTTGTGCGTCGGCAATCCAGGTTTTTGTTACCGATTGTTTGGCGCCTAAGGGGCATCCGACTCCGCAATAGCCGCAGATTTCTCCCTGGTCGCAGCCGACCACGTTGCGTGGCATGGCGTCAACGTGCCAGCCCAGAGCCCGTAAACCGCGATCGAGAATCTGCTCGCGCGCGGAAATGCGATTGTGGTTATTGTTTACAGAAAGCCGTGCGCACACAGCGTCAAGACTGCGCGTGTATTCGTTTTTCGTGAACCATGGTACGCCGCTAGCCGCCCATTCCCCGCGGATATCATCTGGCGTTCGAAACGACGTGGTGTAATTCACGACCGTGCCGCCGCCCAAACATTGCCCCGCCAATAATCCGACGCTGTGATCGGCCGTCGCCGCAGAGCCGCCCTCGGTATACAAGCGCTGGTAGCCGGCCAGTTCTGCGCCGTCGAAATCAGCGTCGTCGTAATATCCGCCGGCTTCAAGAACGATCACGTCTTTTCCGGCGGCAGCGAGTACGGCTGCCGCAGTGCCACCGCCAGCGCCGGAGCCGATGATGCAAATTTCACAGGAAAGTTTGGTGTCTTGTTGAGGAACGAGGGTGGCCAACGGACGCGACGAGCTAGAGCGATCAGTGAGATTCGGCGGGCCGGGATAACTCATTTTGTCCCACACTGGTGTGCGTGCGTCCCGCAAGCGTGGCAACATCACGTACAGATAAGACACTGCTTTGCGCAACGCCTGAAACGCGGCGCGGCGGCGGCCAGGCGAACTTTCGGCCCACGACAGCACCACGCGAACGCGAGCTTCTTCGGGACAGTTTCGAAAGCGCGACACATCCGGTAATCGAAATGATGCTATGCAATTGCGAATCCCAGAAGTTGAGAAGCTGGCAGAAATTGCTTCATGGTCGTCGCGGCGCGGATTAAAATCCATCGCATCGGCGATCGCTTGGGGAACGCCCAGTTCAGAAGCCGAAGGCCAGCCATCCGCCGCGGGCGCGAAAGTGTCACAAATTAATTGCAGAGAATGCTGTTGCCGGGGAGTCAATTTCATCGGCGGGCCAAGACTAGCAAAAGACCGTCAACCCGAGGCAAAGACGGTGGTCCGGCGATTTTCGGCGGTAAGATAATTTCGGGAGACTCAGAACAGTTTCAGAGAATCAGTCTCGGGCGTTGCTGTATCTATCTTTGTCCTTTTTGTTTCCGACTTGCGCGTAGCGTTTTTCGAGCGCCGCCTTCGAGAACATGTCTTCGGGAAGATGCGGATCAAAAGTGCAGACGTCGTAAACGCCTGGTAATAACGTTGGCCGTCGCGCTCGCGGGAGACTTGCAACGCCACCATCACGCTGCCTTTGCGCTGGTAGTTCGTATAGATAGTTGTTTCCTGGGTACGCTCTTGAGTGTTTTCGTCCACGGAGGTCATCACGCTGTGTAGCAACAAATGTGAGGTGCGCTCAACGCCTAGTCGCAAGGTGCGCTGATCATCGGAAATTTCGACCCAGTCGACCGGCCGCATATCAACGATGCCTTGTCCCGCGTAATTCAGATTCAGATTTGAATTTTGATCTTTAAGTCCGAAGCGCAGCACATTATCCACGTTGTATTTCACCGTCGCGGCAAAATCAGAGACCGCTTGAGCGGGTTCTTCACTGACACCGGCGCGATCCATGGTCCAGCCCTGGTTGCCGTCAAAAGCGTCGATAATGTTGCCCTTTTTTGAGTAGTCAATGCGATGCTTGTCCGGGTAACGCCAGTAATCCTTGAAGTCGATGAAGCCCATCAGTTCGCCGCTATGCCCGAATTGTGCCCGGCGGCCATCGCATTCGCGCTCACGAACTTCGAGTAGGCGGGGCCGCCCAGAGCCTCAGTCAATTGGTTGAGAATCTCGCGTGCCTTGGCGACGCGCTGTTCGGGCATCATGGCATCCGGATTTTGCTCTGCTAGCGTCGCAGCCATAGCCGCATCGCTAACAATGAACGTGGCGCTCGCGAGAACCAGCGCGCACGACAGCCGTGTCCAGGCATTTGGAAACTTCAGCCACACAAGACCGATCCTCCATTTACATTGATGACCTCGCCGGTCATGAAGTTGGCTAGATCGGAAGCCAGAAACAGAATGGGTCCGGCAATTTCTTCCGCAGTAGCAGCGCGTCCGAGTGGAATGGCTGCGGCCACCATTTTTTGGCCCGCTTTCGAATTGAGGACGTCATTGGACATATCCGTGGCAACCCACCCGGGCGCAACGGAATTAACGAGAATGTTATGCCGAGCGAGTTCCGCGGCTAGCCCTTTGGTGAGGCTGATGATTCCGCCTTTGGATGCCCCGTAATGCGTATGCAGCGATTCACCGCGCTGCCCTGCCGTGGAACTTATGGGAATGATCTTTCCCGATTTTTGTTTGATCATGTGCGGCACGGAAAAATGAATGATGGAGTACACGCTGGTAAGATTCACGCGAATCATGTCGTCCCATTGCTTCTCGGTCATTTTGTCGATGGGTAGATCGTCGCTGTTCCAGACACCGGCATTGGGAACCACGATGTCGAGGCGCCCCAGGCGGGATATGGCGAAGTCCACCAACTTTTTGTTATCCGCGTGGCGGCCAACGTCGGCTTTGAAAGCTTCCACACGGGTGCCGTGTTTTGCCGCGTCCTGCTGCACCTGCGTGGCGGGCTCCTTGGATTTGTAATAATTGAAAACCACGTCCGCTCCAGCTTGGGCGAAGAGTTTGACTGCCGCCGCGCCAATGCCTCTGGAACCTCCGGTAATCAGTGCCGCCTTGCCCGCCAATGAAATCATCTGTCCCCCAACTGTTTTTGAAGCGAATAAATTTTTTCAGCGGACCTGCGCCTTATCAACGCTGTTTTAGTGTGCAGGATCGTCGCAGCTAAACTTTTTCCGCGAGCGGGCTGCGGATTTGACTGGCCGCCGCAATGAAATCCCGAAACAACCTTTCAGAAAAGGCATCTCCGAACATGCGTTCGGGATGCCATTGCACCCCGACAATCCAGTTCGAATCGCCGGTCCACTCAACGGCCTCGATGGTGCCGTCGGGGGCATGCGCGGTGACCTGCAAGCCTTTCCCGACGCGCTCTACAGCCTGATGGTGTGAGCTATTCACCGGTGCCTCAACGGTCCCGGCAATTTTGGCCAGGCGGCTAGACTCCTCAAAGGTTGCGGCATGGATCGGGTCGGCCTCAGGCTCCGGAACCATGTCGTGCTTGGTATGCGCGATTGGCGTGTCCGTCTCCTCACGAAGATCCTGAATCAGGGTGCCGCCCAGATAAACATTTAGGAGCTGGCAGCCGTAACAAATAGCTAAGACCGGTTTTTTTTCGCTGAACGCGTGCTTCAAAATAGCGCGATCAGTGTTTTCCCGTGCGCTGTCGGGAGGCTCGGACTTACCGCGATTTACCTCTCCGTATTCGGCGGGTGCTACGTCGGCAGGGCTCCCCGGCAGGACAAAAGCATCGAGGCTGGGTAATAGCTCCTGGAGCTCTTGAGGGCGCTGCAGCGACAGCAGCACCGGCTCACCGCCGGCTGCACGCACGGCGTCCTGATAGTTCTTGGTCTTGGCGAGATGGACTGCAACCTCTTCCGCAGACGTCCGCCAGGGAATCCCGACTTTCGGGGGCTCTGATTTTGGGGGGGGCATGGAACCCATGAATCCTAGCATCCCAGCTGGAAGGGCAGCAACCTGGTGGGGCCGGCTATTGACGGCCAAGCCCGCGCGATGCTTTAAGCGAGCGGGACGGGAGCGCTCATGGTGAGCTGCTGGAGCATACGGCTCATCCAAGCAAAACGAGGGTTGGTGAAAGAATGGTGGTAGAGCGCGAAGACTTTCAGAAAGTTGCTCGAAGGAACTGGTCCAAAGAGTGATGTGCCCTAATTTGCGGCCCGGGCGAGGCGATTTCCCGTAGAGATGCAGGTGTGCGCCCGGAATCGCGAGAACCTCGGCGCTATCTGGCGTTTCGCCAATGAGATTCAGCATGGCCGCGAAGCCATAGACTTTCGGGGAGCCAAGGGGCAAATCCAGAACTGCCCGCAGATGATTCTCAAACTGGCTGGTTACCGCTCCTTCGATCGTCCAATGGCCGGAATTGTGGACGCGGGGCGCCATTTCGTTGGCCATCAGGCGCCCCTGATATTCGAAAAATTCGATGGCCAAAACGCCGGCATAGTCCAGCTCGGTAAGAATGCGGCGAGCGATATCTTCGGCTTCACGCTGAAGACCGGGCGCAAGCGACGGCGTGGGCGCGATGGAAAGCCGCAAAATGCCACCATGATGGCGATTCTGTACCAGCGGGTAGAAAACGATGTCCCCGTTACGCCCACGAACGCCCAGAATGGAAAGTTCCCGCGTAAAAGAAATGAAGCGCTCCAGGATGAATGGGGCCAAGTCCTGTGAGGCTCGTGTCCCGTTCATGCTCGGGCCTTTTGCGAAAGCGTCTGTGATTTCACCTTTTAGCTTCTCTACATCGGCGGTGGTTCGCAGTGTCCACTGACCCTTGCCGTCGTAACCCAGGCGACAGGTTTTCAGCACCGCGGGCAAACCAATGGCGGTCACCGCGGCGTCCAGCGATTTGAGATTGTGGACTGGCGCAAACTCCGTAGTTGCGATTCCCAGTTTGCGAAACAACGCTTTTTCTTTTAGGCGGTCTTGCGCGATCTCCAAGGCGGCAGGTGGCGGAAAAACCGGAACGCGTTCACTAAGAAACCTGGTGGCGGCAACGGGAACATTTTCGAATTCGTAGGTTACAAGTTCAAGTCCGCTGGCAAATTTTTCAAGCGCGGCTTGATCGTCAAAATCGGCAGTGACGCGTTGCGCTATGCGCCCCACGGGCGCTTCTGGTGAAGGGTCAAGAAAACGAAACCGCAAGCCAAGCGGATAGCCTGCCAGCGCCAGCATGTAACCGAGTTGACCACCGCCGAGGATACCGAGGGTCACGACGACTTCCTCGACTTGTTTCGGCGTGGCGGGGCCGGTCTTTTTCGAATTGCGACGATGAGGGATCCGGAGTTTCGAGGACGCGATTGGTTTGGGCCTCGCGAAATTTGCGCAACGATTCTCGAATTGCCGGATATTTATTGCCGAGTATCGCCGCAGCAAGCAGCGCGGAGTTGATGGCCCCCGACTTGCCGACGGCCAAGGTGCCTACCGGAATTCCGCCAGGCATCTGTGCGATGGAGAGCAACGAATCGAGTCCTTTGAGCGCTTTGGACTCCACGGGCACGCCTAAAACGGGCAGCACTGTTTTCGACGCCGTCATACCTGGAAGATGCGCGGCACCCCCTGCTCCCGCGATGATCACTTCGATGCCGCGCGCTTCGGCGCCGGAAGCGTATTCGAACAGCAAATCCGGAGTGCGGTGCGCGGAGACAACCTTTGTTTCGTGGGGAATGCCCAGTTCCACCAAAGTTTTAGCAGCAGGTTCCAGTGTGCCCCAGTCGGACGAAGAGCCCATGATCACCCCAACGAGCGGTTTGGCGAGCAACTGATTTGTGTTGCCGCGCGGCGGTGATTTCTTATAAGGCATCTTAATTATGCGTTCCGCTTAAAGGCGATGCAGATGATGAGGCGAATATTCTACGGTGTTTTGGTGTTTGCGGCGACTCGCGCGCGATTTTTCCAATAGGCGCGAAGCTGACCGATCAGATAAAGCGAGCCGCAGATGAAGATGGCGTCCTCAGGCTGAGCTTTGGCTAAGACATGGTCGAAGGCTTTTTCTGCGTCGGGGATAGTTTCGTAATGGCGCGCGTGATAGCCGACGATCTCGGCCAATTGTAAAGCGGAGATAGCCCGTGGCGTGCGCGGTTCAGTTAAAACTACTTCGCCGGCCAGAGGAAACAGCCACCCCGCTACTTCGTCCACGGATTTGTCTCGCAGCGCTCCGTAGATAAGCCAGATTTTGCGTGACACGAAATTCTCGGCGAGAAATGCCGCCAACTCACGAGCTGCGGCTGGATTGTGCGCGCCATCGAGATAAACATCCGGATGCGCTTGCAGTTTTTCCAGGCGTCCAGGCCACACGGTGTTCGAGATGCCGTTGGCGATCGCCTCCTCGGTGATTTGTAAGCCACTAGGGGTGAGGATCCGCGCGGCTGCGACGGCGTTAAGCGCGTTTTGCACCTGGAAATGACCGACTAAAGATGGGGCGATATCAAGCGACCAGCCGGATGACACTTCTACAATGGTCGCTGTGATTCTTCCCGGTTGAACGCTATCTGATCTCGCCTGCGTTGGGTTGACCGATTTTTCCTGAATGCGATAAGCCACATTGGTTTCGACCACCGGGCAGCCTGACTCCCTGGCGCGTTTGAGGATTACTTCGCGGGCTTCAGGAAGTTGTGGAGCGACTACGACTGGGGTATTCAGCTTCAGAATTCCGGCCTTCTCAGTAGCAATTTCACGCAAGGAGTGACCCAGGAAATTTTCGTGGTCAAAATCGATGGGGGTAATGATAGTTACCGCCGGCACGAGAATGTTTGTGGCGTCCAGTCGGCCGCCTAGTCCCACTTCGAAAACTGCAAATTCCACTCGTCGCTTGGCGAAGAATTCCATGGCCATGGCCGTGACGCATTCGAAATAGGTGGGGTGAGCGCGCAATTTGCCATCGGCAAGCAGTTGCTCGATGGCCCCCTGGATTCGCGTAAATACCGCGGCAAAATCTTCGTCGCTGATTTCTTGCTCATCGATTCGGATGCGTTCGTTAATTTTTTCCAAATGAGGAGAGGTATTGAGTCCAGTCCGAACCCGGCGTGCCGCAGGATCGATTCGAGAAAAGCGGCCGACGATCCCTTCCCATTCGTGCCTGCAATATGCGCACTTGGATATGCGCGACTAGGATGACCCAGCCGTTCATCGAGGACCGTTATATTTTCCAGATTGAATTTGGCCGCAGCGGCTTGCGTGGGTGCGGCTAATTCCCGGCCGAGAGAAAGCAGGTAGGTTACCGCGGCGGCGTAATCCATTTCTGCGGAAGTCAGTTCAGCAAGAGATCGAGCGAAGTGCCGATGAACGACTTCAGATCTTTGCGAGGCACGATGGCATCCAGAAACCCATGCTCGAGCAAAAATTCTGAGCGTTGAAAGCCTTCGGGCAGTTTCTGGCCGGATGGTTTGCTCAATAACGCGCGGGCCGGCGAATCCGATCAAGCGCGCCGGGCTCGGCGATGTTCAAGTCACCGAGCATCGCGAAGCTGGCCGTAACTCCACCAGTAGTGGGATCCGTCAGAAAAGAAATATAAGGCAGCCTGACCTCATCAAGCCTAGCCAGCGCCGCGGAAACTTTTGCGAGCTGCATCAAGCTGATCGTGCCTTCCATCATGCGCGCGCCGCCGGAGCAGGAAACGACAATGAAAGGTTGTCGCGATTCGATGGCCAACTCGATCCCGCGGGTCACCTTTTCTCCCACGACCGCGCCCATCGAGCCGCCGATGAACCCAAACTCCATCGCGCAGCAAACCACCGGCCGGCCATTCAGTTGGCCTTCCGCGGTGATGAACGGCGTCGTTCATTCCTAATTTGTTGCGAGCTTCTTTCAGGCGCGTAGCGTATGGCTTGGTATCGGCAAAATGCAGCGGATCGGTGGAGGTCATGCCCGCGTCGTGCTCCGTGTCAACGCCCGTCCAGCAGCATTTCCAGACGCTGTTCGCGCACCAGTCTGAAATGGTAGTTGGCACTTGGGGCAGACGTAAAGATTCGCTTCGAGATCTTTGCCGAAGACGATGGTGCGGCAGCCGAGCGCACTTGACCCATAGTCCTTCGGTACTCACCCGGCGCTCTCAGGAGGTGTGGCTCTGTTCGATCGATTTTTTGTCGCGTTTAAACCAGGCCATGAAAGCGTAGTGCGGGCTAATAGTCGATCCCCGCTGCGCCAGGATACCCTTCGTATAGGGGTGTTTCACCTCGCGCATTTCGGTGACAAGATCGGCCAGCTCCACCAGCTTGAGGGTGGGCGTTGCGCCCGGTGCAAATCACATGCAACTGCTCGGGACGACGCCCAACGCGTCGCCACTTCACTCTGGGTCGAGCATATTGTAGCCGATCGCGTAGTTGATCTCGTCGAAAACGATCAAATCGTATCGGCCACTTTCTATTGCGCGCGGCCGAAACTCCCAGGCTTCCTCGCAGAGGCGCAGATCTTCGGGATCGGTTTCCGCGCCACCCATTTTAACGAATCCGCGGCCCATAGGACGAATCTCGAAAGGTCGTCGCCGAGCATTTTGGCGGCGTCGAGCTCGCCGTAGTGCCAGGAGCCCTTGATAAATTGCACCATCAAAACACGAAATCCCTGACCAACGGCACGAAACGCGGTACCTAGCGCGCAAGTGGTCTTACCCTTGCCAGGTCCGGTGTAAACAATGAGCAATCCCTTTTTTCCGGCATCAGAGTCCGATCGAATGGCTTGGGTTATTCGCGAAACGCAAAGAAGTGTGCGGATTGGTCGCTGAAACGTCAAGAGCCACACGTCAAATAACGCCGGCAAGATATCTTCCTACAGCAATTGCAGGCGCTTCACGAGTTCCCCAGCGATGCAATGGATGCGGTCTTGCGTGGCTGCAGGCATCGCCGTTTTTGTTTTTGCATGTGGGTCGGACAAGACGATCCACAAACCGGGCCGGTAAACTTCGTCATCTCCAGGACAAATCGCACCCGTCAATTGAACCAGCTCAAGCGCAGGAGGCTTGGAATGCGTGAAATCGAGTTTCGCGTTTTCGGGAGCGCCTGCCTGAAAAGGCGGGTGAACGAGGAGATCCATCAACACCCCGCGAGCGTCATCGACGAGATCCCGAAAACCCTGGGAAACCAGAATGGAGTCGACGTCGCGCGGCGTCGGCTGTTCCAGTTGATCGAGATCGTAATCGGGTAAAGGCTTATCGAGCGGAATTTCGATCGTGGCTGAGGGCTGATTTACATCGGCGATGATGCGAATGGACATAGTTGCTGCTTTCGAATGCACAAACTACTTTGGATAGGCGCTGCCGGCGAGAATTGCAAAGGCACGGTAGAGCTGCTCAGCGAGCATAACACGCGCAAGTTCGTGCGAGTAGGTCATGGCGCTGAGCGATAACTGTTGCTGAGCCTGGCGCCGAATGTCTTCCGGGAAACCCTCAGCTCCGCCGCACACGAAAATCAATTGGCGGGTGCTTCGGTCGCGATGCTCCCCGAGCCATTTGGCAAAGTCTTTGGAATCCAGGCTTTTTCCGCATCGTCCAGCAACACGATGGTCGACGGCTGGTCGAAGGCAAACTTTTTCAGCGCCGCTTCCGATTCGCGCAGCTCGGTTACTTCAATGGGCGCGTAACGGCTTATGCGTTTCACGTAATCATCAATGATGACGCGAAGCTCCGGTCGGCGAGTCTTGCCAAGCATTACGAGCTTCAGACGCATTTTCTTTTAGGCCGTCAGGAAACTGTTTCACCCGGGAAATGTCCGTGGTCTCCGGAGTTGCGATGGTGCACGCTATCGTGGCCCAGGCTTTCGGGTGAATCCGGGATTTCCAGCTTCGGTGCGGAGCGCCACAGGCGCTCGAGGTCGTAGTAGCGGCGCGCCTGTTCGCTGAACACGTGAACGACGAAGCCTCCAAAATCAAGGAGCGCCCATTCGGCGGATCGCTGCCCTTCGCGGTGCGCTGGCGAGCGCTGCGCGTGTTTG
>CAVPKZ010000054.1:0-29195 GCA_963705755.1 uncultured Acidobacteriota bacterium
TCGCCGATGTTTATAACGCCGTCCCAAATCGCTGGGCGCTTTCGCAACCCGACTATCGACGCTACCCGCAAGGCGGCGAAATATATACACGCGCTCGCACTGGTACGACCCTTTCAATCGCAATCGCTACAAAGGTGACGAGCCCATTTGGCCCAAGGCGCTCGGCCAACAAACTTTTGTGAATATCACTGCGTCGGCTGAATCTTTTTTTGATGGCCGGCGGGTGCCATCGCCCAGCAATGAGAGCTCCGAGCGTCCCGGCAGCGCACGGTCTTCGGCAAAGGCGAACAAGCTTTCTTCGACCAGACTTTCCGCTTCACGTTTGATCTTTTTCACGGCGATACCTCCTTCAAGCCGGTCGATTGGCGCATTCGAATCACCCCGGAAATCAGCTTGAACGATCTATCCGTCCGGGAACTGGGAATTATCAGCCCGGATGTGCGGGCCGGCACCAATCGCTTTGATACTCACGTCGGACTACAGGAAGCTTTCGTGGAAGTAAAACTTCATGACCTGAGCTCCAATTACGATTTCATTTCTGCGCGCGCCGGGATTCAGCAATTCAATGCCGACTTCCGCGGCTTCCTGTTTGTCGATGAGCAGCCCGGCCTGCGTATTTTCGGGAATCTTCACAGCGACCGCATCGAATACAATGCGGCGTATTTCAATCTCCTCGAGAAAAATACCAATAGCGGACTGAATACCGTTTTCGACCAGCGCCATCAACAAGTTATTCTCGGCAATGTTACCTGCAGGACTTCTTTTTCCCCGGCTACACCGCGGAATTTATTGGCGCGTTCAACAAGGACGACCCCAGTCTGCACTACGATGACAACGGCTTTCTGGTGCGCCCTGCGCCGATCGGCAGTGTGATCAACCAGGGAGTAGGCCCGATCTTGCACGGCATTCGTGTGGGATATCTTGGCTGGCTCGGGAGCGGCCACATCGGGCGTGTGAATGTGACGCACGCGTTTTATCAGGCCCTCGGCGAAGACACTTTAATCCCATCGCCGGCCGCCGCGTTACCGTTAACGCCCAGATGGCCGCGGTGGAGCTGTCCTACGATCGCGATTGGATCCGCTATCGCGTTTCCACTTTTTACACTTCGGGTGACGCCAATCCGCGCGACGGCCGCGCGCGTGGCTTCGATTCCATTGAAGACCTGCCAAATTTTGCCGGCGGCTTGTTTAGTTTCTGGAATCGCGAAGGTATTCCGCCTGACCGGCTCGGACGTGTTAATCAAGTCGCCCGGCAGCTTGGTTCCCGCTGTGCGCGCCAGCCCAGAGGAAGGCCAGGCTAACTTCGTGAATCCGGGAATTTTTCTGGCCAATGCCGGCGCGGATTTTGATATCACCCCCAAGCTAAAAGGTTTTGCGAATGTGAATTTTTTGCGATTCGAACGCACGGAACCGCTGGAGTACCTGCTTTTTCAATCGCCGATCCATCACACCATCGGCACCGATTTGGGTCTTGGCGTCGAATACCGCCCGCCACTCAGCGAAAATATTGTTCTCACCGGCGGCGCGGCCGCCCTGCAGCCGGGCCAGGGTTTCAAGGACATTTATACGGGTAGAACGCTGTTTTCAATCTTCGGATCGGTGAAATTTATATTTTGAGAAAGCTTTTCACTTACGGCGGCTGCACTTGGCGACAATATCTCGCCGCGTGTAGCAATATGGCCGCGCCAATTTTCTTTTATTGCTCCGCGTGTCGATGGCCGCGGCTCTTTTGTGATTGCAGTGCGTGCGCGAACCGCTTCCCTTCGTCGCAGGATCGCCGTCCAATTCCTCCGTGCCGTTATTGGGCCTGCTCGGCCAATCTCAGGCGGAAGCGCAGCGCAAATCCGCCGGTTGCGTCTCCTGTCATACCGCCACCGACGAACCCACCATGCATCCCACAAAGACCGTGCAACTCGCCTGCACCGATTGCCACGGAGGTGATTCTTCCGCGGGTGCGGCCTCAGGAGTTCCGACCGATTCTCCCGACTACAACGCGGTAAAAGAAAAAGCTCATGTGCATCCGAAAAATTCCACATTTAGAAAACGCACCGCCGTACCCGAAAGCGTCTACACCGCGTGGCTGAAATGAGTCCTACGAATATATAAAATTTGTAAATCCCGGCGATTTGCGCGTGGCCCCGGAAACGTGCGGATCGGGCGGCTGCCACGCCAGCGAAACTCGTGCGGTCTCCACCAGCATGATGACGCATTCGGGCATGCTGTGGGGCGCGGCGCTATACAACAATGGCGGATACCCCACTAAAAATACACGCTTCGGAGAAAGTTACAATCGTGACGGCAAGCCCGAATCGATAAGGACTGCCCCCACTCCAACGCCCGAAGAAACGCGAGCGAAAGGCGTGCTTCCGGAACTTGATCCTCTTTATCGCTGGGAAACTTCCCAGCCCGGCAATGTGCTACGGGTGTTCGAACGCGGCGGCCGCAAGAAAAGCGAGCTTGGCAATCCCATCGCGGAAGAAAATCCCGGCAAGCCCGAAGACAAACTGAGCGACCGTGGATTTGGCACTGAGCTGCGTACCGATCCGGTATTTCTCGGCTTGCAGAAGACGCGCCTTCTCGATCCGGTCATGTCGCTTCCGGGAACCAACGATCATCCCGGCGATTACCGCTCCAGCGGTTGCTCCGCTTGCCACGTAATTTACGCCAATGATCGCGACCCGGCGCACTCCGGTGCTTATGCAAAGTTTGGACATTCCGGGCAAAGCGCCTCCGTGGATGTGACTATTTCCAAAAGCGAATCTGGTCATCCCATCCGCCACGTTTTCACCCGCTCCATCCCTTCCAGCCAATGCATGATTTGTCACATTCATCCGGGAACCAACATGGTCACCACCTATTTCGGGTTGACATGGTGGGACAACGAAATCGATGGCGACAAAATGTATCCTCCGCAACAACGCAATCCCCGCGAAGAGCAACGCTACCAAGCACTCGTACGCAATCCTGAAGGCGCCGCCGCGCGGGGCTTGTGGAGCGACGATAAATTTTTGGAACAGCTCGGCAGCCCGGAATTTAATTCCAAATTGAAAACGACGCAGTTTGCCGACTTTCACGGGCATGGCTGGGTCTTTCGCGCGGTATTCAATCACGACCGCAAAGGCAATTGGCTAGACAAGGATGGAAATATTATCGCTTTTGAAGATCCTGAGCGCTTTTCCAAAGCGGTGCACCTTGCGGACATTCATCTGGAAAAAGGAATGCAGTGCAATGATTGCCATTTTGCTCAGGACAACCACGGCAACGGCAAAATTTACGGTGAACCGCGCGCTGCCGTGGAAATCGACTGCATCGATTGTCACGGCACGATCCGACAGAAAGCCACGCTACTAACCTCGGGCCCCGCCGCGCCTGAAACATTTTCTATGGTCAACGGTGCCCAGGTTCCAGGGCGCGGCCGTCATCTCGATACGCTGCGCACGCCGTGGGGACAGCGCCGTTTCGAATGGCGCGGCGAGGCGCTCATTCAACGCTCCATGTCTGATGAGCATAAAGAATGGGAAATCGTGCAAACCGCCGACAGCATGACTCCCGGCAACGTGCACTTCAGCGAAAAATCCTTGCGTGCCAAGCTAATGAATAAAGATGGAGCGGTCAATTCGGACATGCCGAAGGACGACACGCATCTGGCCCATGGCAACAGCAGTATGACCTGTTACGCATGCCATACTTCCTGGACGCCGACCTGTTTTGGCTGCCACCTGCAAATGACCGCCAATGCCCGCCGCCCAATGCTGCACAACGAAGGATTGCTCACCCGCAATTACACCTCCTACAACTTTCAGGTGCTGCGCGACGACATTTATATGCTGGGTGTGGATGGCACTGTGACCGGACATCGAATCGCGCCGGCGCGCTCCAGTTGCGCGGTCCTGGTGAGTTCGCAAAATGCCAATCGCGAGTGGCTGTATTACACGCAGCAAACAATTTCCGCGGCGGGATTTTCCGGTCAGGCGTACAGCACGTTTGTTCCCCACACCGTGCGCGGCAAGGAAACCAAGCAATGCAGCGACTGCCACGTTTCATCCGCCAACGACAACAATGCGTGGATGGCGCAGCTTCTGCTGCAAGGCACCAACTTCATGAATTTCATGGGCCGTTATATTTATGTCGCGACCGGAAAAGGCGGCATGGAAGCCATCGCCGTCGCAGAACACGACGAGCCGGAAGCCGTCTACGGCAGCGATTTGCAACGGATCGCCTATCCAGAAAACTTTAAAAAATTTGTTGCCCGGCATCGCGAACTCTCAGCGGCTGCGGAACACGGCGGAAATATCCTGGATATCCAGGCGCGCGGGGAGTACGCCTACACCGCCAATGGGCCGGACGGGTTGCGCGTCTACGACATCGCCAATATCGATAACAAGGGTTTTTCCGAACGAGTGGTCACTGCTCCAGTTTCGCCCATCGGCCAGCGTTTCTACGTGCCCACAAAAAACGCGGTGGCGGTTGCTTCCCCGTCCACCCTCGCGATCGATCCTCTGCGTCAGCGCTTGCCGGAAAATGAGGAACAGCCTATTCATTTGCTTTATGGATTTCTCTACGTTGCCGATAAAGACGAAGGCCTGCTCATTGTTGGCAATCCCAATCTGCACTCGAAGAGCCCGGGAGTTGAGACGCTTCTCGATGGCAACCCAGCGAATAATTTCCTCAAGCGCGCATCGGCCTTCAATCCTGGAGGCATTCTCACCGGAGCCCGACGCATCGCTATCGCAGGCACTTACGCTTATATCCTGACCGACAAAAATGTGGTGGTGGTGGATCTAAACAATCCACTGGAGCCGCGAGTTACCGCGACGATCGGCGCGCCGGTCCTTGATGGCCCAGCAGCAATCGCCATTCAATTCCGCTATGCGTTCGTGGTGGATCGCCAAGGACTAAAAGTTCTAGATGTCACCGACCTGGCGCTACCGAAGCCGGTTGCAAACGCGCTGGTACCGTTGGCCGATGCGCGCAACATCTATGTTGCCCGCACCTATGCTTATATTTCGGCTGGCAAAGACGGAGTGGCGATTGTCGACGTGAAAAAACCCGAAGGCCCGAAGCTCGATCAAATGTTTACTGCCGGAGGCCAGCTCAACGATGTCAACGACGTGAAAATCGGAATGGTGGCTGCCAGCGCATTCGCTTTCGTGGCTGACGGCAAAAATGGCCTGCGGGTCCTTGAAATTGTTTCGCCTTGGGATGATCCCGCCCATTTCTCTGGCTTCAGCCCACGCCCCATGCCAAAGCTTATCGCGACGGCGCGTACCCGCGGGCCTGCACTGGCTATATCAAAAGGCATCGATCGCGACCGCGCGGTCGACGAATCCGGCAACCAGCTGGCGGTATTCGGCCGCCGGGGCGCCCGGCCCTTAAACGGCGCAGAAAGCCGCCTGCTGTATGTTCACGGCACAACGGGGACCGCCTATACGGTGGAAGACCACGTAGAGAACAGCCTCAAGTCTCACGGTGAGACAAAGTCGGCCTCCCTGTGGATAACTCGATTCCTCGACTTTGTAATGCCCTAAATCGCATTCCTGCCGGAACTCCTGGATGTTTCGCTTTAGTTTTGCCCGCGGGTATCTGAAAGGAACAGCTCATCTTGCACCATGAAACTATTCCAAAATGGCTCATCTCCCTTGCTTTGTATCGTTTACCACTAGATAGCATCTAATGCAATGTTAACATTGCGTTCAATCTTTTTACGCATAGCACCTATCAGAATTATTCGTGACGCTGCCACTTGAAATAACGTTATCCTTGAAATGCAAGGCGCAGGCGCATCGAGCCGATTGCGCTTAACCGCCGGTTCCCCAGTAAGAAGGAGTACTAGGACATGCTTAAACAGTATCTTTTGGCGAGTGATTTCGACCAAACACTTAGCTTCAACGACTCAGGTGTGGTCCTGAGCGAACTGATCGGTTTTCACGGTTTCCATGACAAGGTTTCCGGCCTATCGCACATGAACCTGGTGCAGCAGGGCGCTGAGCTGAGCTACCTGATTTTGCACGACCCCGAGTTCCGCCATGTGCGCCGCTCGCACCTTATCGAGACCGGCAAGCGAATTCGCCTGAAGCACAATGTCGCGCTGTTTGCCCGCGCGCTGGACACCCTGGCGGACGGCTACAATTTTCATTTCAACGTGATCTCAGCCGCGCCGCAGGAGATTATCCAGTCCGCGCTCGAGGGTATAGTTCCCGCGGATCACATCTTCGGCACGCGTTTCCGTTACAACGAAGAGACCGGCGAAGTCGACTCCATCATTCGCGCGACGGCTGGTTGGGGCAAAATTACGGTATTGGAAGAAATTCGCGCTTCACTAGGAATCAGCCACGACAACATCATCTACATGGGCGACGGCAGTTCGGACTTGCCGGTCATGATGCACGTGAATCAACATGATGGCTTGACCATCGCGGTGTCGGAGGCGAAATTCATCACGCGTATCGCGCAGCGTACGGTGCTGAGCGACAACACCATGAGCGTGCTGGTTCCGGTGCTGGAGGAAGTGCTGCGCTGGGATTCCGTAAAAATTCGGCGCTTCTTTACCGCCAGCGGCTTGATGCTTCGTGAGTGGGATAAAACCCGCACCGACATGTTGACAATTCAAGAGTCAAACCAGGATGTGACGGCTTCGGCCGGCACTGCGCATTAACGCCAGCCCTACAATTCCAAAGCGGTTTCACAGCGCACCCCACTGGGTCATCGCAACGTCAAAATGTAAGTCTTTAGCCCGAACCAGGGTGCCTCTCCGTCGAAATTAATTTGTTAACCATCTACGATACTATTTTGGCGTAGAATTCCCGCAATCAAATTCGCAGTCGGCGCATCCAATGCGTGCGCGAAGAATGGGGGCCGCAATTGTCTGCCACTGGAGCTGGAGTGACCGAGCCTAACCTCGACCTACTAAGTATCAATACCATCCGCACTTTATCGATGGACGCCGTACAAGCCGCCAATTCCGGTCATCCTGGCACGCCGATGGCGCTGGCTCCGGTGGCTTACACACTGTGGCAAAAATTTCTGCGGTATGACCCCAACGATCCGATATGGCCGGATCGTGATCGCTTTGTGCTTTCGAATGGGCACGCATCAATGCTTTTGTATTCGCTGCTGCACCTTGCGCAGGTCAAAGCCGTCGATCCCGACGATAAAGTCTTGAACTCGCCGGCTCTCACCATCGACGACCTCAAAAAATTCCGCCAGATCGACAGCAAAACTCCCGGCCATCCCGAATACCGTTTGACCAGCGGAGTTGAAACTACCACCGGTCCGCTGGGACAAGGTGTGGCCAACAGCGTCGGCATGGCCATGGCACGATGGTGGCTGGCTTCGTACTTCAACAAGCCGCGATTCGAATTATTTAATTACGACGTGTACGCCATCTGCGGCGACGGCGACATGATGGAAGGAATTTCCGGCGAGGCGGCCTCGCTGGCCGGACATCATAAGCTGTCCAATCTTTGCTGGATCTACGACAACAATCACATCACCATCGAAGGCAACACCAGCCTGGCGTTCAGCGAAGATGTAGCCACACGTTTCAAAGGTTATGCCTGGAACGCCGAGCATGTCACCGATGCCAATGACACTGTAGCAATGGCAAAGGCGCTCGATGTTTTCCGCAACACTACCGACAAACCAACGCTGATTATCGTCGACAGTCACATCGGCTGGGGCGCTCCGCACCGCCAGGACACCAAGGAAGCTCACGGGGAAGCGCTAGGCGAGGAAGAAGTGGCGCTCACCAAAAAATTCTACGGCTGGCCGTCGGACGCAAAATTCCTGGTACCCGATGGCGTTTACGATCAATTCAAAAAAGGCATCGGCAAGCGTGGCGGAGAAGTGCGCAACGCGTGGGTGAAACAATTCGACTCCTACAAGAGCGAATTCCCGGCCCTCGCCGAAGATCTGAACAAGATGCTCCACCACGCCTTGCCCGATGGCTGGGATAAGGGCATGCCGACTTTTCCGGCGGATGCCAAAGGCCTGGCCACACGCGATTCTTCCGGCAAAGTTCTCAATGTGATCGCTAAAAACGTGCCGTGGCTTATGGGCGGGGCCGCCGATCTCTATCCCTCCACAAAAACGCGCTTGACCTTTGATGGCGCCGGAGAATTCGAAGCCGCGACGCGCAGTGGCCGCAACATGCACTTCGGTATTCGCGAGCACGCCATGGCCGCGATCTCCAACGGGATGACGCTGTGCAAGATTCGTACCTTTGCCTCCACATTTTTTATTTTCACCGATTATTGCAAGCCGGCCATCCGCCTCAGCGCCATCATGGAATTGCCGGTGATCTACATCTTCACCCACGATTCCATCGGTGTAGGCGAGGACGGCCCCACGCATCAGCCCATCGAACAATTAATTACATTGCGTGCCGTTCCAGGGCTCGTGCTGTTCCGTCCAGCGGACGCCAACGAAGTGATCGAAGCCTGGCGAGTGATTATGCAGTTAAAGAAGGAGCCCGCGGTTTTGGTTCTCACTCGCCAGGCATTGCCCACCATCGACCGCACCAAGTACGCCTCGGCCTCTGGTGTTGCAAAAGGCGCCTACATCCTGGCCGAGGCACAGGGCGGAAAGCCCGAAGCAATCCTCATGGCCACCGGCAGCGAAGTTTCCCTGTGTCTGTCCGCTTATGAAACGCTCACTAGCCAGGGCATAAAAGTGCGAGTTGTGAGCATGCCGTCGTGGGATATTTTCGAGCATCAGTCGCGCGAATATCGCGATAGCGTGCTGCCGCCCGATGTCACCGCGCGAGTCTCGGTGGAACAAGCATCCATCCTCGGCTGGGATCGCTACGTGGGATCAAAGGGCAAAATCATCGGCATGCATACCTTTGGAGCCTCCGCGCCTTTGAAGGAGCTGCAGAAGAAATTTGGTTTCCAACCTGACAAAGTCCTGGCAGCAGTGAAGGAAGTAATCGGAAAGTGAGCGGCAATGAAAATTGTCATCGGTTCTGACCACGCGGGATTCCAGTTAAAAGTCGCCATGGGTGACTTGCTGCGATCCATGAACCAGGAAGTTCTGGACGTCGGAGCGTTCAACGAAAATCCCTCCGATTATCCCGACTTTGCCGAAGCCGTGGGGCGAGCCATACTCGACCGCAAAGCCGAGCGCGGCGTCCTTATCTGCGGCAGCGGTGTCGGCGCCAGTGTAGCGGCCAATAAGCTGACAGGCATACGCGCAGCCGTGTGTCACGACAGCTACTCCGCTCATCAGGGCGTTGAGCACGATGACATGAACGTTTTGGTTCTCGGCTCGCGCATCATTGGCGTGAAACTGGCGGAAGACCTGGTGAAGGCCTTCCTCGCCGCCAAATTTACCAATGAAGATCGCCATGTCCGCCGTTTAGCCAAAGTAAGAGCTTTGGAATCGAAGTTTGCTGTGAGCTCGGCCAGGTAAGCGTCCGAAAAGCGCCCCAAAAAGCGCCCCAGGAGCGCCCTAGGAGCGAACGTGACGCCGCAGGCGTACAATAAGAATTGAAGTCAGAAGGAGAGTTGCAAATGAGCACCTCAGTAAGAACCAGCGATGCAGAAGTTAAAAAGAGCGGCAAGAATCCCTTGAAGGGGCTTCTCGATTACGGCCAATCGCCCTGGATGGACTATATCCGCAGAGATTTGCTCACCGGCGGCGAGCTGAAAAGACTGATACAAGACGACGGGCTCCGGGGCATGACCTCCAACCCCTCGATATTCGCGAAAGCCATTACCAGCAGCAAATTTTACTCCGATATTTTAGATTCACCCGATGCCAAGAAGCTGAACGCCACACAACTTTACGAAAAAATCGCGGTGCGCGACGTTCAGGATGCTGCCGATATTTTCCGCCCGGTCTACGACGAAAGCCGCCATCGCGACGGCTACGTCAGCCTGGAAGTCTCCCCGACGCTGGCTCTCGAAATGCAAAAAACCCTCGATGAAGCGCGGCGTTTGTGGAAGATGGTGAATCGCCCCAATATCATGATCAAAGTGCCGGGAACGAAAGAATGCATCCCCGCGATCCGGCAACTACTTGAAGAAGGCATCAACATCAACATCACGCTGCTCTTCGCGCAATCGGCTTACGAGCAGGTAGCCGAAGTCTTCATCGCGGCGCTGGAAGCCCGCGCAGCCAAGAATCAGAACCTCGCGCACATCGCCAGCGTCGCTAGTTTCTTCGTCAGCCGCATCGATACTTTGGCGGACAGCCTCATCGACGAAAAACTAAAGACTGCCACCGATCCCAATCAAAAAGCTTTGCTGAACAGCCTGAAAGGAAAAGTGGCTATCGCCAACGCCAAAGTCACTTATAAAAAGTATCAGGAGCTTTTCAGCGGACCACGATGGAACACCTTGAAGGCCAAGAACGCGCAAACGCAGCGGCTGCTGTGGGCCAGTACCAGCACCAAGAACAAAGCCTACCGGGATGTAATCTACGTGGAGGAACTGATTGGCGCCGACACCGTGGACACCATTCCTCCGGCAACCTTCGATGCCTTTCGCGACCACGGCAAACTGCGACCCAGCCTGACGGAAAATGTCGACCAGGCTTTCAAGACCATGTCCGACCTTGAAAAGGTCGGCCTCTCCATGAAGGAAATTACCGACAAGCTGCTCGTCGACGGAATTAAACTTTTCGCTGACGCATTCACCGAGCTTCTGGAGGCCACCGGCAAGTCCGCTGGCGTGCGCGCGTGAGTCTAAATCGGCAGACCTACAAGCTGCCGGGTTCTCTTTCCGGGCCTTTTGCCGCCGCGCGAGACGATTGGAAAAAGAATGAAAAGGTCCGCCGCCTTTGGCAGTGCGACGCTTCGCTCTGGACCGGCACCGATGAAGGCAAGTGGCTCGCCTGGCTGGGGATCACCGCGGAGCAACTCGCGCACCTTCCTGTTTTTCAGGAAATTGCTGCGGACGTAAAGCAGGCTGGATTCAAGCATGCCCTTCTTCTGGGAATGGGCGGCTCCAGCCTGTGTCCGGAAGTACTGCGCATGACGTTTGGAAAAATCGCTGGCTACCCGGAGTTGCACGTCCTGGATTCCAGCGATCCCGCGCAAATCAAAGCCATCGAAAGCAAAGTCGATCTCTCCAGCACCATATGTATTGTCTCCAGCAAATCCGGCAGCACCCTCGAGCCCAACATTTACAAGCAATATTTCTTCGAGCGCGTGAAAGAAAAAGTCGGTGAAGCCGAAGTCGGCAAACGTTTCATCGCCATTACCGACCCTGGCTCGAAACTACAGGAAGTGGCCGAGCGCGATAAATTTCGCAAAATCTTCATGGGCGTTCCGGGTATTGGCGGCCGGTATTCTGCACTCTCCAATTTCGGAATGGTTCCCGCAGCCATCATGGGTATCGATGTCGCGAAGTTTCTAAACAACACCGCGGAGATGGTGAAGGCTTGTGGCGCGGCTGTCCCGGCGGATTCGAACCCTGGCGCGCTGCTCGGCATGGCGCTCGGTGTGGCGACGACTCATGGCCGCGACAAGGTCACCATTGCGGCCTCGCCCGGAATTTCCGATCTGGGCGCCTGGCTGGAACAACTGCTTGCTGAATCCACCGGCAAAGTCGGCAAAGGCATTATCCCGGTGGACCGTGAGCCGCTTGCAAATCCAGATATCTATGGCAACGATCGCGTCTTCGCCTACCTGCGACTGGAAACCGCTCCGGATAAATCCCAGGACGCCGCCATCGCGGCCCTCGAAGCCGCTGGGCATCCCGTGGTGCGCATCACTGTCGATAATATTTACAACCTTGGCCAGGAATTCTTCCGTTGGGAAATTGCCACCGCCGTCGCTGGCTCCGTCATCGGCATCAACGCTTTCAATCAGCCGGACGTGGAAGCCAGCAAGATCGAAACGAAGAAATTAACCAGCCAATACGAAAAATCCGGACAGTTGCCGGAAGAAAGTCCGTTCTTCGATGGCGACGGAATCAAACTGTACGCCGACGACAAAAATATCGAAGTGCTCAAAGGTAAGCCGCGGCTCGCGGAAGTCCTGAAGGCGCATCTCGGTCGCCTGCGCGCCGGCGATTACTTCGCGGTGCTCGGCTACATCACCATGAATGACGCCAATGAGAAAGCCATGCAGGCCATACGCCTTGCCGTTCGCGAGCGCAAAAAAGTCGCCACGGTGCTCGGTTTTGGTCCGCGCTTCCTGCATTCCACCGGGCAGGCTTATAAGGGCGGCCCCAACAGTGGCGTTTTTCTACAGATCACTTGCGACGACGCAATCGATCTTCCTGTGCCGGGGCAGAAATATTCTTTTGGCGTCGTGAAAGCCGCGCAAGCGCGTGGCGATTTCGCGGTACTTGCCGAGCGGGGGCGCCGTGCTTTACGCGTGCACCTTGGTAAAGACGTGGCCGCTGGCCTGGCCACCTTGACGAAAGCGGTGAAGCAGGCCATCGCCTAGTTAAATAATTTTTAGAGCTTCAGGAAAATATTGCGGAGGGCGAGAAGATGCAGCTTGGCATGATCGGGCTCGGAAGAATGGGTGGCAACATGGTGCTCCGCCTGGTGAAAAACGGCCACCACTGCGTGGTGTATGACCGGACACCCGAAACTGTAAAGAAGTTCGCCAGCGACGGCGCGACCGCCAGCAGCTCTCTCGATGACTTTATAAAAAAGTTGCAGAAGCCTCGCGCCATCTGGCTCATGGTCCCCGCCGGAGTGGTCGATGCCACCCTTCGTGATCTCGTCCCCAAACTTGAAAACGACGACATCCTCATCGACGGCGGAAACTCCTACTACATCGACGACATTCGTCGCGCAAAAGAATTATCCGCGAAGGGCCTGCACTACGTTGATGTTGGCACCAGCGGCGGCGTCTGGGGACTGGAGCGCGGCTATTGCCAGATGATTGGCGGCGAAAATGACGTCGTGAAGCATCTCGATCCCATTTTCAAAACGCTCGCCCCTGGCCGCGGAAATATTGATCGCACTCCCGGCCGCGAAAAGGCCACCGGTACCGCCGAAGAAGGCTATTTGCATTGCTGGCCCGTTCGGGCGCCGGCCATTTCGTGAAAATGGTTCACAACGGAATCGAATATGGCCTAATGGCCGCATACGCCGAGGGCCTGAATATTTTGAAAGCACGCTAACGTCGGCAAATCGCATCGCGAAACGGACGCTGAGACCGCGCCATTGCGTGACCCCAGCCACTATCAATATGACTTTAATCTCGCCGACGTAACGGAGTTATGGCGCCGCGGCAGCGTGGTGGCTTCGTGGCTGCTCGATCTGACCGCCATTTCACTTTTAGATAAGCCCAACTTGGAAGGTTTTTCAGGACGCGTCTCCGATTCTGGAGAAGGCCGCTGGACCATCCTGGCCGCGATTGAGTCCACCACTCCGGCTCCGGTGCTCAGCGCCGCTCTGTACCAACGTTTTTCGTCACAAGGTGAAGATGAGTTCGCCGGGAAGATTTTGTCCGCCATGCGATATCAGTTCGGCGGACACCTTGAGAAAAAAGCAGCGAAATAAGATTTCGAAGTCTTAGCGCAATCGCAAACCAAAGGCAGGGCCCTCGTTCATGAGCTTGAATCATCTCGATCCCAATCCCGTAGGGGCGCCTTGCGTCATGGTGATTTTTGGCGCGAGCGGCGACCTGACCAAGCGAAAATTAATTCCCGCGCTGTGCAATCTGGCTAGCGACGGGCTGCTCTCCAAGCAATTCGCCATCGTTGGATTCGCAGCCAACGACTACACCACCGAAACGTTCCGCAAAATGTTGACGGACCAGATTCCCAAATATGCGGCTTCGCCCATCGATCAGAAACTCTGGAACTGGTTTACCGAACGCATCTATTACGTAAAAGCAGATTTTCAGGATCCCCAGGCATACCAACGCCTCAAGCAACAAATCGACGAAGCTGATAAAGAGCACAATACGCTCGGTAATAAGTTTTTCTATCTCGCGGTGGCCCCTAGATTTTTCTCAGCTATTGCGAAACAACTGGGCGAGGCCGGGCTCACCAAAGAAGAAGACGGGCATTGGGCCCGCGTGATCGTTGAAAAACCCTTCGGCCACGACCTCGAATCCGCAAGACAGCTCAACCAGGACCTGAAACAAGTTCTCACCGAGAATCAGATTTACCGTATCGATCATTATCTTGGAAAAGAGACCGTTCAGAATCTGATGGTCTTCCGTTTCTCCAATAACATCATCGAGCCGCTATGGAACCGCAACTACGTCGATCACGTGCAAATCACCGCCGCGGAAACCGTTGGCATAGAGCATCGCGGCGGCTTCTATGAAACTGCCGGCGCGCTTCGCGACATGGTTCCCAATCATCTCTTTCAGTTGCTGACCATGACGGCCATGGAGCCGCCTATTTCCTTCGACGCCGATGAAGTCCGCAACAAGCAGGCCGAAGTGCTTCACGCCATCCAGCCTTTCGGTCCCGAGGAAGTGCTGACCTGCATGGTTCGCGGTCAATATGGCGAAGGCGCGGTCGACAATCAGCGTGTCATCGGCTATCGCAGCGAGCCCGATGTCGCGCGCGATTCAAACACTGAAACGTTCGTGGCCTTGAAGCTCCAGATCGATAATTGGCGGTGGGCCGGTGTTCCGTTTTATTTGCGGACCGGCAAGCGCCTGGCACAACGCGAAACAGAAGTCGTGATTCAATTCCGGCGTACGCCTTTCGTTCTATTCCGCAATACCAGCGTGCGTAATCTCGAAACCAATCGTCTCGTCGTTCACATTCAACCTGATGAGGGCATCTCTCTGAGCTTCGGCGCCAAAGTTCCCGGCTCCGTAATGAAGCTGGGACTCGTCAATATGGACTTCGATTACGCCACTTATTTCGGATCGGAACACAGCACCGGTTACGAGCGCCTGTTGCGCGATTGCATGGTTGGCGACGCCACGCTTTTCCAACGCGCCGACATGGTAGAAGCCGGTTGGAACGTCATTCAACCCATCCTGGATGTCTGGCACGCCTTGCCGCCGCGCGATTTTCCCAACTACACCGCGGGATCCTGGGGCCCTCATGAAGCCAAAGAATTGCTGGAACGCGATGGCCGTGAGTGGCACAACGCCGGCAACGATGGGCTTGGCCGGCGCAACCGTACCAGCGATCGTAGTATCCCAATTGACCGTGTAGGAATCGCCTGATGCCTGCCGCCGCGCAACAACGCGAAGTTTATATTCTGAAGGACAACCCTGCAATCGCCAGGCGCGCCGCGGAAGAGTTTGTAAAGATGGCGCAATCCGCCGTTACTCGCAACGGATCTTTCTCGGTCGCTTTGTCTGGCGGCTCAACTCCAAAATTACTCTATTCCTCTTGGCTACTGACGCCGATCTGCACGCCAAAGTTCCCTGGGATAAAATGCATTTGTTCTTCGGCGATGAACGCCATGTCGGACCGGACGATCCGCAGAGTAACTTTAAGATGGCTTCGGAAACCATGATTACCAAAGCTCCGCTGAAAGCAGAGCAAATTCATCGCATGAAGGGCGAATATCCCGACCCTGAGCGCGCTGCCAAGGAATACGAACAGGATTTACGCACGCATTTCCATCTCAAAGACGCGGAGTTGCCGCGATTGGATCTGGTTTTAGCGGGCATGGGCGACGAAGGTCACACCCTCTCGCTTTTTCCGGGAACAAAAGCGTTGCACGCTCAGGGTCGCTCGGTAGTTCACAACTGGGTCGGTAAACTATATACCGAGCGCATCACCTTCACCGCCCCCGCAGCCAACAATGCGGAGATGATTCTTTTCATGGTCGCAGGAAAAGAAAAGGGTTGGCGCTCAAGGGTGTACTCGAAGGCCCTTACGAGCCTGAACAGTTGCCGGCACAACTGCTGCAGCCCACCAACGGAAAATTACTGTGGCTGGTCGACCAAGCCGCAGGCAGTATGCTGACTAACGCTATTCGAGAATAGAGGAGAAACACATGGCCACCAGCACCAGCACCGGCAAAATCGAAACCTATTTGGGAGCCAAGGCGGAATTTCTCTTGGGCTTCAATTCCCCGAAAATTTCAAAAGATCGTTTGCATTTGCCCGGACCCGATTTTGTCGACCGCATCTGGGCGATTTCGGATCGCAATATTCGTGTGCTTACCAATTTGCAGCGCATGTTTGGTCGCGGCCGGTTGGCGAATACGGGTTATCTTTCGATTTTGCCGGTCGACCAGGGCATCGAACATTCCGCCGGCGCAAGCTTCGCGAAAAACCCCGACTATTTCGACGCTGAAAATATCGTCAAGCTGGCCATGGAAGGCAACTGCAACGCGGTGGCCTCCACCTTCGGCGTGCTTGGCGTGTGGCGCGCAAGTATGCGCACAAAATTCCCTTCATCGTAAAGATGAACCATAACGAGTTGCTGACCTATCCCAACAAAGCCGATCAGATTTTCTTTGGCACCGTGAAAGAAGCTCACGACATGGGCGCCGCGGCCGTGGGCGCCACGATTTATTTCGGCTCGGAACAAAGCGGACGGCAGATCGTGGAAGTAAGCCAGGCCTTCGCCGCGGCACACGAGTTAGGCATGGCCACCGTTTTATGGTGCTACCTCCGCAACAACGCCTTCAAAAAAGATAAGGACTATCACCTCTCCGCCGATCTTACCGGCCAGGCCAACCATCTGGGCGTAACCATTCAGGCCGACATCATCAAGCAAAAGCTGCCCGAAAATAATGGCGGCTACGCAGCGCTGAACATGGGCGATTCCAGTTACGGCAAGTTTGACAAGCGCATCTACACCGAACTCTCCAGCGATCATCCCATTGATCTCTGCCGCTACCAGGTGGCCAATTTCTTCATGGGTCGCTCCGGGCTGATCAACAGTGGCGGCGCTTCGGGCGCAAATGATTTCGAAGAAGCAGTGACCACCGCGGTCATCAATAAGCGCGCCGGGGGCACCGGCCTCATCTCCGGTCGCAAAGCGTTCCAACGCCGATGAAAGAGGGCGTGCAACGTGAACGCCATTCAGGACGTCTATCTGAGCTCGGAAGTGACCGTCGCGTAGGCAACTGGCGCTTATAACTATCATTTATTGAAAAATAATTGATCGTTCGGTCGCCGCCGATCGTCAAACGTTTCGGCACCGCCAGAGAAATTACTCCGCGGCGATTTGTTTTCTATGAATAGTCCGTTCCCCATATCGCGTAAATAACGGGAGATGAAATGTCCAATCGCCTGCAAGGCAAGGTCGTAGCTATCACCGGAGGCAATCAAGGTATTGGACTGGGCATTGCGCAGCGTTTTGTCCAGGAGGGCGCCGCCGTTTCCATCTGTTATCTCTCCGACAAGCCCGGCACGGAAAAAGTTGTCAAAGGCCTTCGCGTCAACGGAGCTAAAGCCATCGCTGTGCAAGCGGATGTCTCCAAACTTGCGGACGGCCAGCGATTTGTCGAAGAAACTGCGCGCCAGCTCGGCGAGATCGATGTGCTCATCAACAATGCTGGCGTGGAGAAGCGCGCCGAATTCTGGGAAGTTACGGAAGCCGATTACGATTTCGTTTTGAATGTAAATCTAAAGGGTTTGTTCTTCATCACCCAAGCCTTCGTAAAACATCAGATGAAGGCCAAGGCTGGCGGCAAAATCATTAACCTCAGCTCCGTTCACGAAGAGCTGCCATTCCCTCACTTTGCCACCTACTGCGCCAGCAAAGGCGGCTGTAAAAATGTTGACGCGCGACCTTTCTATTGAGCTGGCCCCGCTGGGCATCACCATAAATTCCATTGCGCCAGGCGCAATCGAAACGCCGATCAACAAGGCGCTGTTGAACGACCCGGTAAAGCTCAAGCCTTTGCTCGAAAATATTCCTCTCAAGCGCCTCGGCGAACCGAGCGACGTAGCCTCCGTCGCGGTTTTTCTGGCTTCCGACGAATCCAGCTATATCACCGGCACTACAATTTTCGTTGATGGCGGCTTGCTCTGGAATTATCAGGAGCAGTGACCCTCGCGAGGACCGCATGACCACTCCAAATCCTCAAAAACCGGTACGCCTGGTTATCGCTGACGTGGACGGCACACTGGTGACGCAAGAAAAAATCCTGACGCCGCGCGCCGTTCAATCCGTTATGGCCTTGCGTGCCGCGGGCATCAAGTTCGCGGTCACCAGCGGCCGGCCCCCGCGGGGCATGGCCATGCTGATCGATCCGCTCAAAATCGATGAGCCGCTGGCCGCTTTCAATGGCGGCGTTATCACCAAGCCCGATCTGACCACCATCGTGCGCGAGAATTTCCTGCCCCGCGCCATGGTGGAAAAAGCCATCCAAATAATTCTCGGTCATAAGCTGGACGTCTGGATTTACACCGGGCGCGATTGGTATGTGCGCGATGTCAATGCGCCGCACGTGGCGCGCGAACAGTGGACCGTAAAATTCGCGCCCGTTGTGGTGCCCGGCTTTGACAACCTGCTGGAAAGCGTCGCGAAAGTCGTGGGCGTCAGCGACGACCTCGAGGCCGTGCAGCGCTGCGAAAAAGACACCCAGGAAGCCTGCGGCAATCGAGCTTCTGCGGCGCGCTCCCAGCCGTATTACCTGGACGTGACCCACCCCAAAGCCAATAAAGGCGAGGTGGTCTTGGCGATGTCCGAGCTTCTGAACACGCCGGTGGATCAAATCGCTACCATCGGCGACATGCCCAACGATGTGTTGATGTTTCGCAAAAGCGGCGTCAGCATCGCCATGGGCAACGCCAGCCCGGAAGTGCAGAAATCCGCGACTTACGTCACTGCCTCAAATGAACAGGAAGGTTTTGCCGAAGCGATGGAAAAATTCGTACTGCAAAAACGTGCCGCGTAATTAAGCACGCGCGAGTTTTGCGCCCTTGGCGGCTTGCAGAAGCTTTCTGACATTTTCACCGATGTTCCCGCTTCCAAAAACGGCATTCCCCGCGACCAGCAGCTGCGCTCCTGCGCGCACCACATCCGCAACCGTATCCAGCGCAATGCCGCCGTCGACTTCGATTCTGAAATTAAGTCCGAGCTTTGCGCGCGTGTTGGCAAGTGATTCGATCTTGCGAAGCGCTCCCCGAATAAATTTCTGTCCGCCAAAACCCGGATTCACTGACATCACCAGCACGTGGTGAACGATGTCTAACACTTCATCGAGCATTTCTACCGGGGTGGCTGGATTGATTACCACTCCAGGTCGGCAGCCGTGCACGTCGATGAGATGCAGCGTGCGGTCCAGATGCACGCAAGCTTCCTGGTGCACCGAGATCCAGGTCGCGCCCGCTTCCGCGAAAGCCGGGATCAATTCGTCCGGCCGTTCAATCATCAAGTGGCAATCAAAAATTACATCAGGAATCGCCGCGCGCAGCGACTTAACGACCGGCGGCCCAATGGTGATATTCGGCACAAAATGGCCGTCCATCACGTCGACGTGCAGCAACGTGCCGCCAGCATCCAGCGCAGCCTTGGCATCCACAGCAAGCTGTGCGAAATTCGCGGATAATATCGACGGGGCTAACTCAATCTTAGGCAACGCAGCGCTCCTGCAACAACACTCCCAAGATTATACGCAACTCTACCAAGCTATCGTGCAGCGCGTCCTGCTGCTTTCTTGCGCCATCATCAAAATCCGCATCACGTTCAAGGCGTATTCAGGAGTCACCGCCAGCGTCGCGCGGCCCAGAATCGCGTCTCGCACGTTGGCGTAGTAATCGCGATAATCGCTCGTCGCAGACGCCACGCTCCGTTTCGTAACTACATCGTTCTCTACGGTGCTGAGAACTCCCCAATCTTCCTCAGGCTCGCCACCCCACGGCCCATTTTCGGGAACATATCCACGCCGCAAATTTATCTCTTGCGGATCGAAGCTCTGCTTAACAAATGATCCGCGAGTGCCGTGCAACACAAATCTTGGGCGCGGCACCACCGCCAGCATCGTCGAACGAAGCATCGCGCGCATGCCACCAGGATAGTGCAGCATCACATCGAAGGAATCATCAACCACCGCGACAGTGCGTTCCATCCGGATATCCCCGGTCACCGCTTCCGGTAATCCGAAAAGGACCAGCGCGTGATCGATCAGGTGCGGTGCAATGTCGAACAAAATCCCGCTACCCGGACCAACGCGTTCGCGCCACGCTCCAGGCTTCAAATCAGGCCGAAAACGATCATAATTTGTTTCGAAGCGAACAATTCTCCCTAGCGTGCCGTCCGCAACAATCTGTCGAATGGCTTGAAAATCTCCGTCGTATCGCCGGTTTTGATAAACAGTAATCAGTCTTCCGCATTTTCGCGCCAGTTCAACGAGCTCCGCGGCTTCTTTCAATGTCGTTGCGAACGGTTTGTCCACCACCACGTCGCGCCCAGCCTCCAGGCATTGCCGGGCAATCGGCGCATGAGTCTCGTTCGGCGTGGCGATCACCACAAGTCGAATGTCGCGAATATCCAGAAGTTCCTGAACGCTACGCACTACTCGAACGTCGGGATACTTTTCAGCCGCTTCGTTTCCATGGCGTTGCACAATCACAGCCAGCCGCAACCCTGGCGTGGCGCGAATCACCTGAGCATGAAATGCCCGGCCCGCTAGACCAAACCCGATCAACCCGACATCAATCATGCCATTTCATCCCAGCACAAATTTTACTTCACCGACTCTTGATTCCTGTCACCGTTGGTAGAAATGAAAAGGACGCCGGACCGCCCGCAGAGCTACTGTCTCATTGCCCACGGCCTTAACCTCGCGCAAAATGACAACGCGCATGTTACCGCCCCACGCTGCTAACGAATCTCGCCGTCTCAAGTTTCTCCAGGCAGCACTATTCGCAGGTTTCGTAATCAGCGGCATGATCGCCACCATCCTCGGTCCCAGCCTTCCAACTTTCATCGCACGCTGGGCTCTTGACGATACGCAAGCGGGCTTATTCTTTACCACGCAATTCACCGGATCGCTGCTGGGGTATTGCTCTCGAGCGCGATTCTCTCAACGCGCGGCTATCGAGACGCACTGGTTCTGGGCTTTTTCCTCATGGCCGCGGGAGTTACCGGTCTGAACAGCGCCAGTCAATACATCGCGTTGTTAGCTACCGCGTTGTATGGCTTCGGTTTCGGAATAGCCATTCCGGCGACAAATCTGTGCATCGCAGAAATTTCCGGGGCGCGACGCGCGGCGGCGCTAAATTTAATAAATATGGCTTGGGGAATCGGCGCCATCGCTTGTCCGCTTCTGCTGTTGGCCGGACTTAGGGCTGATCGTTACACTGCAGTTTTGCTTTCCATAGCCGCCTGCGCGCTCCTTCTAAGCATTTTCTTTGGAAGTATAAAATTCGAGGGCCTGTCTTCAAAATCTCCAAGGACTGCGACAGCGGAACAAAAAATCAATCCGCCGCATCCCATCCGCGTCCCTGTAGCGCTAGCTCTGCTCTTTTATTTATACATCGGCACCGAAAACGCTATCTCCGGGTGGGCAGCCGAGCAGGCCCATCGAGTCGGTACCGGGAATGCTTCCGCCGTCATGCCGATGTTTTTCTGGGCCGGGCTGTTATCTGGCCGCGGAATTTCCGCGTTGATTCTTACTAAGGTGAAAGAAAGCTTGCTGGTGATTACCGGCTTGGTGATCTCGGCGTTGGGAACGACGTCGTTGTCGCTCGCCGCCACGCGTTCGCAAGTAATTCTCGCCGTGGTGCTGGCTGGCTTTGGCCTCGCCAGCGTTTATCCCATTTTTATTTCCTGGCTTTCCAAATGGTATGGCGAACGGGCCCGCCGGCTGGGCGGCGTGATGTTTTCGATGGCGGCGGTGGGTGGTGCGACAATGCCCTGGCTGGTGGGCTTTATTTCGCAACACGCCAATAGTTTGCGCGTGGGCTTGCTGGTTCCACTCGCCGGTTGCGCCGCTATGATCGTGCTCGTCGCCCTATTGCGCCGCCGCATCCTCGCCTGAGGTATTCTTTCCCGGTGCAGCCCGTGCAGAAGCTCTCCTCCCAGCGCTCGCCGACCACCGGCCTGCTTTTCGGTTTGATCATTACCCTGGCCGCCGTGCTGGCCTATGCCTCTTACATCACCGTGCAGCTTTCGGGTTTGCGCCGCCTGCAGAGCGAAATGGTCGACCGCAATCGCAAAGACTCCCTGCAGCTTCTGCGCATTCAAAATGATTTGAATTCCATCGCGCTGGCCATGCGCGACATGCTTGACGCCGCCGAACCTTATCCTCTCACCGCTTGGTCCGCGCAGTTCGATCGCATTCATGCCGACCTGGATGCCGCACTGAAACTCGAAGAAAGTTTGCCGGCGCCAACCGCACGCCTGAGCAGCGCCTATATCTCGAACAGTCTCTTGCGCAATTCTGGGATGCGGTGAACCGCATGTTTGCTTTGGCCACTGCTGCCCAAGAAGCGGAAGCACGCGAGCAAATCCGCCTGACGCTTCAGGCCCGCCAGCAGGCTCTGAGTACCGCCGTATCGCGCTTGCTGGTGGAAAATAACGAAGGCGAGGAACAAGCCGCTGCACGCATCGCGCGTATCTACGACAGTGTCCAACGCCAGCTGTATCTTTTTCTTGCCGCCACGCTGATTGCCATCGTGCTCACCAGTCTTTATCTCATTCGCGCTAACCGCCAGATTTTCGCGCGGCTCGCGCGAACTCTCCGAGCAGCGCAGCGATCTCGCTCAGAAAATTAATCTCTACCCAGGAATCCACGCTACGCCACATCTCCCGCGAATTGCACGACGAGTTCGGACAAGTCCTTACTGCCATTGGCGCCATGCTCGGACGAGCCGGAAATCAGGTCCCCGAAGGTTCGCCGTTACGCGCTGACCTTCAGGAAGTCCGCGAAATTGCCCAATCCACACTGAATAACATTCGCAGCCTTTCGCAGGCGCTGCACCCCGTTTTGCTCGAAGAACCGGGCTCGGAGAGTACGCTGGACTGGTATATTCCTGACGGTGGAGCGCCAAACCGGCATTCGTTTATCACTATGAAAAGTCCGGCCATTCGTTTCCCGTAGATGACCAGCGCGGGTGTTCATCTGTATCGCATGTTCAGGAGGCGCTTAACAACGTTAGCCGCCACGCCGGTGTTACCGAAGCGTGGGTTCGCTTAAATTTCTGCCCCATGCTCTGGAGCTGGAAGTGCAAGACCACGGCAAAGGATTCGTCGGCGCGAACACGCCAAATGGAGATACTCCTCGGGGCATCGGATTGGTGGGCATGCGTGAGCGCGCCGAACTATCGGTGCGGCTCTCGAAATCTCGCATCCTGACGAGGGAGGAACATTTCTCCGTCTGAGGAGAAATTCCCCGGGATAAACTTCAAACTCATGCCGCATAAAATTTCCGTTTTGCTCGTCGATGATCATGCCCTGGTGCGACGCGGTTTCCGCCGCATGCTGGAAGACGATCCAGAAATCTCCGTCGTTGCGGAAGCCGGTGAGGCCCTGAAGCCGTTCGCTGGCGCTTGAATTGCGTCCGCAGGTAATCGTGATGGACTGCGCCATTCCGAAATTCAATGGCATCGAAGCCACGCGGAAAATTCGCAAGGAATTTCCCGCCGTGGAAATTGTTGATGTGAGCATGCACTCCGAAGACACCCTGGTTCGCCAGGCGCTCGATGCTGGCGCGCGCGGATATGTTTTAAAAAACGCCATGGAACTTGATCTAGTCAGCGCCGTCAAAACTGTCGCAATAGGCAAAGCTGTTTTGGATCCGCAGGTTTCCAAACCGGTTTACCCTTAAGGGTGAAGCCGGGCTCTGGCCTCGCCACCCGCGAACTGGAAATTCTTCAGCACATCGTGTCGGGAAAATCCAACAAGGAGATTGCCGTTGATTTGAATCTCAGCTCCAACACCGTGGCCGTGCACCGCGCCAATATCATGGACGCGCTGGGCATTCACAAAACCGCCGAGCTAGTGGTGTACGCCATTCGCAATGGGCTGGTCAACCTTCCATGAAACTTGGCGACGATGCGTGGGCTTCCATGACGTGTGAGCTTCCATGAAGCGCCGCCAGTTTGTCGCCGCAGCTGGCGGCTTCGCCCTTAACGCCGCTTTCGCGCCGCGCAATCTTTTTGGCACGCCAACCGCGCCGCTCGGATTCAGCTTCGCTGACGTCACCACCGCCGCCGGGATTCAGTTTCAACACAATAGCGGGGCCTTCGGAGGAAAATTTCTGCCCGAAACTTGGGCTCTGGCTGCGCATTTCTGGACTACGACAACGACGGCTGGCAAGACATTTTCTGGTGAATGGCATGGATTGGCCCGGCCACAAGCGCCAGAAATCCACTCTGCATTTTACCACAACAATCGCAACGGATCTTTTACTGACGTCACTCATGCCGCCGGACTTGATATCGAAATGTATGGCATGGGCGCCGCCATCGGGGATTACAACAACGATGGCTTCCCGGATATTTTCATAAGCTGTGTCGGGCAAAATCGTCTCTTCAAGAAACTGGCAACGGTAAGTTCACGATGTGACCAGAGCGGCCGGTTTCTCGGCGGACGGAAGGTCTTAGCACTTCAGCCTTGTGGATCGATTCGACCGTGATGGATTGCTGGACCTATTTGTCTGCAACTACGTGAGTTGGTCGCCGGAGCACGATGTGTTTTGCAGCCTCGACGGCACTCTAAATCCTATTGCACTCCGGAAGCCTATCGCGGCAAGACTTGCTGGCTGTTTCACAATCTGGCAACGGCACGTTCGAAGATGTCACCGCCACTAGCGGAGTTTTCGACAGCAGCTCCAAGTCACTGGGCGTAGCCATGTTTGACTACGACCAGGATGGCTGGCCCGACCTGCTGGTGGCCAACGACACCCAGCCAAATAAACTCTACCGCAACTTGCGCAATGGAAATTTCAAAGATGTCGCTGTGGAAGCGGGACTGCCTTCAGCGCGAAGGCAAGGCTCGAGCCGGAATGGGCGTGGACACCGGCGATTTCGATAATTCGGGCAACGGCCTGGGGTGGCTATCACAAATTTTGACAACGAAATGATTGGATTTCTATCGCGGCTATGTCGGCGGACAGCCTACACGACATCTCACGATCAAGCGGCGTCGGCCTCCCTTCCAAAGGCAGGCTCTGGGCTTCGGCTGTACTTTTCTGGACGTGAATCTCGACGGGCTGGCTCGATCTCGCGGTGGTCAATGGCCACATCGACGAAACGGTGCGCGAGTTCGCGGCAATGTGGGCTACGCGCAGCCTCCGCAATTATTTCTCAATGACGGCAACGGGAAGTTTCATGATGTCGCGCACAAGTCGGCGGCGGCTTCAGCAGCCAAAAGTGGGACGCGGACTTGGCTTACGGGGACTTCGACCGCGACGGCGACTAGACATTCTCATGACCACCAACAACGGGCCGGCCTATCTGTTATCGCAACGATCAACTTGCGGAAACAATCGCAGCGTCCGCTTTCGCCTCGTCGGCACGAAATCGAATCACGACGCCATCGGCGCTTCCGTGCGCATTTTCTACAACGGGCAAAGTCAATCGCGCCTGGTGCACGGCGGCTCCAGTTATCTTTCGCAGTCGGAGTTGCCAGTCACTTTTGGTCTCGGCAAACGCGACAAAATCGATCCGTCACCATCGATTGGCCCAGCGGCAAAAACGAAGAATTCAAGAATCTCGCTGCAGGCCGCTACGAATGCACCGAATCTAAAGCCATAAAAGTATTAACTGGCTAAGTTGGGAATTATTTCGCACGAATCAAGTGTCCACACGAAAAATTACGAGACAACACAACCGAACTACCACCATCCGTCATTCCGACCGGAGCAGGCCGACGCCTTTTCCCCTCGTTCGTCCGCGAACGAGTCGGCCCGCGCAGTGGAGGAATCTCTTTTCGATCCCTCAGGCCCATAATTATTCACTTCGAAATACCGTCGAGAATTCAATTCGGAACGCGCAACAGCTCACTTACCGCCCGATACGCCTGGTCCATCGCTTGATCCGTGTAAGCCGCAGCGGCGGCGTCAGCGTTGGCAATAGTGATTCTGCTAAACGGTTTGCGGCCAATTTCGCAAGGCGATTGGCCCGGCGCCCAATCCGGATCGAACAGCGGATTGTATTCATAGGCGTAACCGTGCGGCCAGCGATTAACGGTGATGGCGTCGATGTCCCGCGCAGGATCGAAACCGCCCGCACCCAGCACTCGATAAAGTTGATCGCGAAGTTTGCGTTCGAAAGTGGCGAACGGCGTCACCAGCAGCTCTGCCCTGCCCACCTTATGCTGTTCCCGTTCCGGAAGTCCCGGAGCGCACGGGGTTTTCGTCAGCCGCACCAGGATAGGCTCTTCCGGCGACAAGGGAGCTTTGTAGTCACCAATAGTCACGGCATTATCCAGCGTAACGTGAGTGTGATACATGCCCGGACAAGACACGTGATAGACCCCCAGTTTCTCGAAGGCCTTCCAATTCTTGATCGCAACGGAGGTGTACACCAACGGCACTTTTGTGCCGTAGAGCAACGCATCCTTCTGCGTTTGGGGCAGCTCCGGGCATACATACGGGATTACCGTATTCCAGCAGGCCATCACCACACCCTTGCCACGCACGGAATAAAGCTTTACCTTCGCGCGAATAGCTGACTTCCACTTCCTGCGCCGACGACACATCTCCAACATGGCGAGCATGTACCACCGTGCTGTTCAACCGGATTCGCACATCGAACTGGGTTGATCCAGTTTGCTGTAGTCCGCCTTGGCGGTAACAATGTCTTCGGCCGTTTTTCCGCCAATCGATCCAGGAATCAAGACCCGAACTAACATGCGCGCGATCGAAGCGTTACCGTCCGGATAATGAAATTCATAATCGGGTTTGGGAGTCGCGAATCCTCGCGCGGTAAATCCCATTCGTGGATGCGGCCCCGGTGCCAGGTTCAAACCTGCGAATCCAGGACTGCGCAGTACCCAGCAATCGAGCGCACTGACCGCATCAATGCCCACACCATAGAGGCCTTGCGTCTGCACCTGATAAACAGGGACAACACCTTGATCGACCTTCACCACCTTCAACAAATAATCTTTGTAGCTGATGCGCGACAATCGGTCTTTTTTTTCGTCGGAGGAAAGTCCCGGAAAAAATCGACAGTCGTTTCATTCAAACGTAAAAAATCGCGCTTGGCATTTTCCGACAAGGGAGTCTTCTGAAGAAGTCACTGAGATTCCGGCTGCTATTACGGTTGCGGCGACCCGGCCCGCCGGAAACAAACTTGTCGGAACCAAATGTCTCCTTGTCAAAAAAGTAAGCACTCTGCAGATTTTTGTACGCGTCTTTGGCGTCGCATTTTTCCGCCAGCGCCGCTGGGTCAATCTGCAGGTCGGCCATCAATCCAGCTGCTTCTTTGCTGTACGGGAAGGGCGATTCGATCGCCCACGTTCCGCCATTGGCAAGCAGCAGCCGCCCGCCTGGACGAAACTCATTGCGCTTGGCATGACCCCCAAAATCATCGTGATTTTCAAGAATCAAAATCCGCGCCGACGGATTTTGCTGGCGATAAAAATATGCGGCCGCCAGCCCGCTCAAGCCGCCGCCCACCACGATCAAATCGTAGGCTTCGTCAATGCTCTTCGGTCTCCCGGCTTTCTTCCAGAAATTTCCATCCCGCAACGCATGCGCAGCTTCAAACGATCCGTCCGTGCTGCCGCGCATGCCTGTAAGCGCGGTGGATAATAACCCGGCCGGTCTTGAGCGAATGCTTCAGCAGTTTCCGCGGCCACGTCTAAGCCAGGAAGGACAGAGGTAGCTATCGCGCCACCAATGGCAATACGCACGCCATCCAGAAAATCGCGTCGCGAAATGGAACGATCCATCCCCAAATTGCCGATCGCTCTTGTTCATCCCGTCTCCCGGTAGTTTGTCTACTTTTGAGTTGCCCCTCAGAGTAATTTAATCACGCGAGCTTCATTCCACCCGTCCACAATGCCCCTTAAACTCAGCCTACCCTAATGTTTTTGCATTATTGCCACAATTCGCGCTCGCCTTATAAATTTTCTATAGGACACCCCGCTTCCCGGTCCGGTACCTGACCGAACCCAGAAGCACCCCCCAACGCACCGCGGCCGGATGATCGAAGCCATCCGGCCGATTCTTTTATACCCTGAGTCTTTGCGGCGACTTAGCTAATTCTCACTGGAGCGCACATGACCTGGATCAAGACGGTGCGAATGGATGAAGATGAACGCGTCAAGAACGCGATGGAATCGCAGCGCAAACTCTATCCTATCGAATACGCCACACCCGTCGCGGCCGTAGACGGCGCGGGTGGAAGCTGCCGGCATCATCGCTTCTCATACCCTTCTGCCCGACGCTCATCTTCCACGCCTTCAGCACCTATGGCGTTTTGTTGTCTCCCGATTTGCCGCTGACCCGCCACCAGCACGAAATGATTGCCACCATGGTGTCGGTCACCAACCGCTGCCACTATTGAATCGAGTCTCACGCAGAGTTTCTGCGTCGCGTAACACTGAACAGAGAAATGGTTGAGGCGCTGCAACGGGATTATAAAAGCGCGCCAATCAGTGAGCAAGACCGCGTGATGATCGATTACGTGGTGAAGTTGACCAAAGACGCCACCCAATGCAGCCCGGCAGATCACGTGGCGCTCCGCGCAGCAGGCTTCGATGATCGCGAAATCTGCAGATCACGCTCATCGCGTCCTGGTTTAACTATATCAATCGCGTGGCGGACGCCTTGGGTGTCGGCCGCCCCGGATAGCCGCGGCGTTTGATGCACTTATTTGTCCGTACTTACGAAGAACCAACATTGCGGAAATCCTTTGGCGCTACTATGAAATCTTTTGCGTTCATGTTCCGCGGTAGATACCTCGTCTCACTCCATGGCATGAGGACACACACATAGGAATAGCGCCCCGGGCTGGACCGCCGGTCTGGGCGGTCGCAAAAAATACCCAGCAGGGCTCGCCGATAATGTAGTTACGGGTAGAATTGGCGGGCGGTTTACTACTCGCTCGGCTCTGGTTCTTCAGCCGCTTCTCTAGAAGCCTCTTTAGGCGCTTCAGTCTTGTCCGTAGTGACTCGCACAGCTTCGATCTTTAATCCTTTATTCATATCGAAACGCTGCTTGCGATCCAAACTCTTTACGAATTCCCGAGTGGCCTTTCCAATCGCACCACCAATACTGGACGCATCAATCTTGATGGTGCGGCCATCCGGACCCGTTTTGCGGTCTTCATATTTCAGAGTGACATTGTAAGTATTCAAAATAGTCTCCCGACTGTTAGTTAGTTGCGGGCCGAGCTTTGGGGTCGCTTCGTACGGATACTGACTTGTTTTGTACGTTTCTTTTTACCCGGTCATA
>CAVPKZ010000055.1:0-25311 GCA_963705755.1 uncultured Acidobacteriota bacterium
AAAGCAACCCTTCTTTTGCAGGAAGTGCAGCTGCTCGACTGTTTCAACGCCCTCGGCAATGACGCGGTGCTTCAAACTCAGGCCGATATCGATCATGGCGCTGAGAATCGTGGCCCCTTCTCCGGCTGCCGAGATTTCGTTGATAAACGTGCGGTCAATCTTCAAAGCGTCCAGCGGAAATCGTTGCAGATAGCTGAAGCTCGAATACCCAATCCCAAAATCGTCCACGGCAAGCTGTACCCCGATTGCCTTCAACGCGTGCAGAATCCTTACGGCGGACTCAGCGTCGCGCATCAGCACGGTCTCGGTTAGTTCCAGTTCTAAATTGTGAGGGTCCACGCCAGTCAAAATCAACGCGGCACGAACTCCCGACAAAAAATCCTTGGCCATGAACTCCGCTGCGGATACGTTGACGGCCATACGCACAGGGGGAAGGCCCGCATCCATCCAGGCACGCGACTGTCGGCAGGCTTGGAGCAGCACCCACTGACCGATGGGCACGATCAATCCGGTCTCTTCAGCGATGGGCACAAATTGCAACGGAGAAATCAATCCGCGCGTGGGGTGTTTCCAACGCAACAACGCTTCCACTCCCGTGATCTCTCCCGTTTTGAGGCCGATCTTCGGCTGGTAGTGCAATGTAAACTCACTTCGAGACAAGGCGTGGCGTAGGCTGCCCTCTAGACTCTGTCGCTCTAACAACCGAGCCTGCATATCAGCTCTGAAAAACTGGCAATTGTTGCGTCCGAGTTTCTTGGCCGCATACATGGCGGTGTCGGCTTTGTGTATGAGCGTTTCCGCGTCCTGCCCATCGCCCGGATAGGTACTCACCCCAATGCTCGCACTGATGTCCAATTGCTTTTGCTCAACGGAAAACGGTTCGGCAAGAGAACTGAGAATCTTCTTACTGATGAAAGCGGCGTCTTCGGCGTGTTCCACTTGATAGAGCAACACGACAAATTCGTCTCCGCCCAGCCGGCTCACGGTATCGGAGCGCCGTACGCAAGCGACCAATCGGCTGGCTACCAATTGCAGCAGTTTGTCGCCACTAGTATGTCCCAGCGAGTCGTTGATCCTCTTGAACCCGTCTAAATCCACAAACATCACTGCCAACTGCTTGCTGTAGCGTGCCGCGAACGAAATCGCCTGGGTTATACGGTCATTCAGAAGTACGCGATTCGGCAGGTCCGTCAGGAAATCGTGTTGCGCCAGGTGCGAAAGCTCAAGCGATTTTGCCCGTGCGGCGCTGATATCGTTGAAAACGAATATCGATCCGTTTATGTTTCCCACCCGGTCCCGGGTATAAGCAGCTGAACCCTCGATGGCCACTTCGAAACCATGACGTTGCACCAGTACGCAATTCGAGCACAACGGCACGTGCTTTTTCTCGACAGTCGCCGTTGCCAACGGATCGCCTACAGTCTGCCGGCTAGTCGCGTCGATGGTTTGAAATACTTCGCCGAGTGACCGACCGATCGCTTCTTGGCATGACCACCCTGTCAGCAATTCGGCAGGTTCATTTAGATGACTGACCAAGCCGCCAACATCGGAAATCAAGACCGCATCACCGGTACACGAGAGAATTACATCGGCACGCTGCTGTTGCTGAATCGCGGCTTCCTCTTTGGCTTTAAGCTCGATCATGCTGCGTACCACCCGCCCTACTCTGAACTCCTCCAGTTGATTCTTGAGCAGGTAGTCCTGGGCCCCCTGCTCCACAGCTTGCCTGGCGATACATTCCGTTTCTGTTCCACTGAGAATCAGGATAGGCATGTGAGGCGCGGCGGAGAAAAGTTCTTCAAATCTGGCGAACCCTTCCGGCATTTCTATGTCCATGATGACGGCTCGAACTCCGCCTTGACCGATTCGTTTGAGTGCATCAGCCAGTTTGTTCACGAACTCAACCTCTAAAATACGATGAGGAGGGGCTATCAATGTCTTTGAGATCAGGCGGACATCGGCGGGATTGCAATGAATCAGCAGTACGCACTCCCTTGGTTCGATTTTCATACGGCATCAGCTCTCATCGTACGCACGATATTTTTCACCACGTCGCATTCGAGGGAAGAGGGACAGAAAATTGAATAGGGCTCTGAGTGCATCTTGATTTTCTTCAGTTGACGCTGGGCTTCGGTCAAACGGCGTTGGCTGCCATGTAGCGGAGCATCTGTTGTTTCAACTGGGCGTCCACCTCGTCTGCGACGGTCACCACGTCTGGCAACAGTTTGCCGTATTCGATCTGGCTGTTGTTTTTGTGTAGGGTGGTAAATAAACAAACCTGTAAGAGGCGTGACTCCTCAACCACCATAGCCACCGAATAGCCCTGTTTGCGGCGCAGGTCGCCATGGTGACTCGCCGCGACAGAGATCGGCGCCTTTGTGCCTGCATCCAGGCGCAGCCGCGCGATGACTTCACGGAGCAACGCTGGCAAATGCCCGGTGCGATCTTGGTAGCTCAATTTAATTGACATCAGGTCTTCTTGTTTTTCTACCAACGCCAACCAGTCGTGAATAACAGGCTTAAGTTCACGTTCCAGAATGTCCGCGACACTTTCGGTGTGCACCGTAGGTGTACCGTTGTTTTTCGATCGTTCCGTCACAATTTCCGTCATAATGTGTCTCTCCGTCTTTCTCTCTTGTCAGAATGGATCGTTACTTTCCGTTGATAACTGATCGTGCCGTGCAAAAAAACTTGGGGTGGCAGTTCCCAGATCCGCGCCGCTGCCGCCCCAAGCCTAATTAGAGTCAACTCTTATTGAATGGTGCCTGAAACTCGTTCAGCGGTCTGTTTACTATTGGACATCGAGTACTATCGTAGTACTATCGGTGTTAACTGATAGGCTGCATTACTATTTGTCGTGACCCACGACATTGCTCCGTCACAGTGTGCATTACCGCACAGTTCCATTCACTGCCCAGTGACATACTTCCCATATGTTGAAAGCACACGAACCCTCCGCGACGGCACTCGCGACACTAACCATAGAGATGAACAAGCCGCGCATCGCGGCTTCGGCTCTGGCGCTTAACGCATACGAATGCAGTGGATGTGGCTGCAGGTTTCCTGAAACTCGCGCGCCGAAAGGCCGCACGCCAGAGGAAACGGGACGACTCGAAAAGATTCATGTACAAAGAGAGTTCGCGCGACACGTTTGCGAGAAGCGCGGCTGGTAACAGCCTCGAAAAGGCTGGGCAAAGTCCGATCGAAAGACCGAAAACTCGGTTGGCAACGATTACGCCGCGTCTAACCCTTCTTCCATTGACGCCCTAGCAGGCCGTCTCGAGCCTTTCTTGAAGAACTGCGCGGTTTCCGGAATGCTCACACTGGGGCAAAACCGCTTTATCGCGGGAATCAGCTCTGCATAGAGATTCATCTTGTCCAGCAGCACGTGTGCGCCAAAGGTTTCAGCCAAAGTCCTTGTGTCAACATCATTCCACAGCGATATGGCTACAACGCACTTAGTGTGTAAAAGGATTTGAGATTTTAGCAACGCGGGTTTGTATTCGCGTTCATCCGGCATGTGCGGGTCCATCAGCAAAACGTCAGGTTTCAAAGCAGCAGTTAGCACCAGAGCTTCAGCGAAGCTAGTGGCTGTCCCGATCACTTCGATGCCGAGTTCTTTTTTGAGCAACTGCCTGATGGCCGAACGCATGACATCGCTACCATCAACTAACAGCACTTTTATTGTCATCACTGCCTCCGGGCAACGGAAAGTGACGTGAGTTCAATGCCTCCTGGGTGGGCGAAGTTTTGAACAGATTGGTCGACGGCAATGGTGTCACCAACCCAGTTTGAAAGATGTGCAATTTTGAACAAGTTCATTTGGTCGTGCTCGTTACTGGACTCCTTGTAAATACAGCATTAACCGACTTTCCAAGCGCGGACATCCCGTCCTCCTTGGCAACCACCGCGTCAACGCCTATTTCACGGGTATCGCAACCTTTGAGCAGGCTTCCGTGTAAAGTGAATAGAATTATCGGTGTTTTAGGAAGCAATTTCTTTAATTTGGGCGCAGCTTCGATCCCGTTAAGACGTGGTATGGCCACTTCAAGAACTATCAAGTCGGGCTTTAGCAGTTGGGCTTTCATAATGGCTTCGTAACCATCAACTGCCTCGCCGCAGATCTGGAATCCAAATTCACTCATAAAGAAATCTCGAACCAATCCACGGATTTGCACGTGGTGATCGACAATGAGCACTCGGATTGACATTTTGTTTGCTCCAACAAAGTTCAAGGGGTACAAAAACAGAGGACGCGTCTGTAACTAACTTAACATTTTACGAGGCGATTACGAACCTATGTAGACAATCAGTAACACATAAAGGCGGGTGCCCCAGGTTCGCTTTTTGAACCTTGGTCTTTTTGACCTTCGGAGTCCCCTTGCGCAGTTTACCGCCTTGGCAGGTTTACCCGCCTTCGGCGGGTCGAGAAATCTCTCCCCGCTTTGTTCCACTCCCCGTCGTAAGGTACGCTTAGGAAACTTGATCGCCAGGTTCCGCGTTTTGAGGTAAAACGGAAGACAACAAGCAGATCGCTAGAATGCGCCCAGATAGACTATTAAGGGATCCTCGTATGTGGCCGACCAATGCCCCCTTCGGTCAAGCAGATAATGACGGGCCTGAGGATCTGGGTATGCTTCCCTAACAACACTCATTACGAAGCTGCCTGGACGGACAGTCGGGTAACTGTCGCTGCAGGCACAAACACCAATGCTCAGCGACGCGGCCAGGTGCGGCTTAACTCGCCCTGCCGGTTGGTATGTCTTGGCCGTCGAGCGTGGCGAGCCGCGACAATTAACGACTACGGAAAATAAGATCGTGGATGATTTCCGATTTGCATCCAGAACAACTAAAGTTTAAAACCAATTGATTTCGTGCGCTCGATTGGGCCACGGTTGTCTACAGTGCCGGACTTCCCCTCTATCTGTTAGGAAACTTGGCTTCGACTTAATATTTCAGTACTGATTTCATCGCAAAAATAAACACGATAAATCCAGCCACCAGCAAAGCGGCGCCCGCCAGTAAATTGATACCCGAATTTGAACCAGTCATCGAAATCCACATAAATAGGCCCAGCCCAATAGCTGCCCCCGAAATGATCAGTTCCAGGAGGTGAGCTCTCAACACCAGGAGACGTGATGTAGAATGCATTGTTATAGCATTATTGTTATATTATAAAGTGATGTCGTAAGCAACTGGTGTATTGACGTAGAACTATTAAGTGGTTCCACTTCAGTAGTTCCACCGATATCCGAAATGCAGAGATGAACGGCCCGAATAAAAGAGACTCCTCGTGATTCCAAATGAGACTGTCGAAGTTAAGAATAAAAGACGAAGCGAGCGGGTAATTTTAAGGGTCGCAGTTGTAGTGTCAGTTGGCACGTACGACGGAAATGTTATGAGCGAGCCGACCTTCACGCAGGTGGTCAATGCTCATGGCGGGCTCCTCACTTTGAAAATGGATCTCTTTGCAAAGCAAAAGTTCGTCTTAAAGAACCTGAAGATGGGAATCGCTCGCGAGTGCAGTGTGGTCAGAACGGAAAAGCCTGCCACCAGCGAATTCCTGGTTGCCTTTCAATTCGAAACACCCACCCCCGATTTCTGGCCGATCACATTTCCTCCAAAGGATTGGCAGGCTCTGGAAGCCTAAGGGGCGACCTGTGCCGCATAACACGCCCCGCTCGAAAGAAGCGGTATTTGGCGCGCACCTCATCCAATATGCGCACGCCCATGTCTCTGCAGCGCACCGAATCCAGCAAGCCCTGCTAACGCACCAATAGAAGAAAGATTAGACGCAGCCTAGTCCTCACGCAAAGCACGGGGACTGCCAGGCGCTTTAACCGCCTGCCATTGGGAGCTTCGGTCCAGCGCTGCCCACAAAGCCCGACGCACCGCATCGCCAAGACGGCGATTTACCCCGACTATTATTTGTGACAGGATCAGTCAGGAAACTAACACTGTGGCCAAAAAGCCCAAGAAAAGAGATCCCTTCGATATTCAGGAATTTCTTTCGTCCGCCGGGACATCGCGAGCCATTGCGAAGTTCAAAAAGGGGCAGGTTATATTTTCGCAGGACGACCCCTGCGATAACGTTCTATACATTCAATCAGGAAATGCCAAGCTGACCATTGTGAATCCACAGGGCAAGGAAGCGGTTCTGGCAATTGTGGGGCCGGGTGACTTTCTGGGTGAAGGCTGCATTATCGGAAACCCGGTACGCATGGCCACGGCGACGGCAATCGCGCCGCTGAACGCGATGAGCATTGTAAAGAAAGAAATGATGCGCGTCCTCCACGATGAGCAAGAATTTGCCGGAAAGTTTATTAATTACATGCTGGAGCGGAACATCAAGATTGAAGCGGATTTGGTGGACCAGTTGTTCAATTCGAGCGAGAAAAGGTTGGCCCGCGCTCTTCTGATACTTGCCCGTTATGGAAAACCAGGCGAGCCTGAAACGATAGTGGCCAAAATATCGCAGGAGACTTTGGCAGAGTTGGTAGGGACCACCCGGAGCCGGGTGAACATGTTCATGAACAAATTCAGGAAGCTGGGATTCATCCACTACAACGGCGGGTTGCAAGTACACAGTTCACTACTGAATGTTGTGTTGCACGATCAGTGAGTGTCCGACGTTCGACTTAAGCCTTGCACCGAACCGGCGGCCAGCCACGTTCAGCGCAAACGTGCAGCGCGAACTCTCTCGCTGTGTGGGCTTTTGCTAGCCGTCGCGATTCAACAACGGTGCGACCTTTAGGTGGTTGGGACTCTGGGAACTGACACCCGCATCGACTGCAGGCGTATCCCGTGAGCGCGACTGATGCCGCAACGCGCGGCTTGTTCATTTCCACAGTTAGTTCCGCAATTGCCTTCGTGGGGACTTCGTGTGCTTTCAACATATGGACAGCATGTCACTGATCGGTAAATCGTACTGTGTGGTTTTATACATTTCGATAACTAAATGCTTGATATATGGCCGGGAAAATGTGGCCCCGATTTTCAGTTGGCCTTAGCCATCTTCGCAACATTTGCAGCCTTGTAGCAGTGCATCTGTTGCCTCAATTGCGCGTCCACTTCATCCGCGATGGTCACAATGTCAGGAAGCACCAAGGTGAAGTCTAAATGCTTTACGTTTTTGTGAAGTGTGGTAAAAATGCAGACTTGTAATAGCCGCGACTCTTCAATCAGCATCTCTACCGTGTAACCTCGTTTGTTTCGTAATTCTCCATGGCGCCCCGCAGCCTCCGAAATTCTAGCTTTCGCTTCTGTGTCCAAACGTACCCGCGCAGTCACGTCATGCATAAGCTTTGGAAGATGGCCCATACGCTCCTCACGGTTGAGCGGGATGCGGATTAGGTCCGGCACCTCTGCTACTCGCACAAGCCAATCTGCAATTAGAGGCTTCAGTTCACGATCTAGAACGTTCGCCACACTTTCAACAGCGGCAGCAGCAGTAGTTTCAATCATCACAGTCTCCCTTGCGTTGGCTCTTCATCAAAGGTCGCATGGTGCCTGTCAGCGATCTGTTCTAAACAGGTCAGCGCACCATTTGTTGTTTAAAGAGTCAGGGCGATCAGTTGGGTCTTGATAACGCTCGGTAGGTTAGTCCTTCTTCTTGCCGTGCTTGGTAGCATATCCGCCAAATCTCTTTTGCCACCAACTCCGGCGTGCCTGTCAGGGGCCGCCGTAGGAATGTCACCAGACGAAGAACCCCCAAATCTCCCGGAAGACCCATCACCCACCCCGCCCGAAGACGACCCGCACGCCTGCCCGCCTGCCGTTGTAATGGCAGGTTTACCTGCCGCCGTTTCGGCAGGCCTGCGCCACGAACACCCACAAAACTCACCCTCATGGAAACCCCACTTTGACGCCGCTGCGCCCCGCGCCTTACACTGCCGTTATGCCTCCGACGTTCAGCTCGCGCCGCTACAACTTCGATTGGCGCGGATTCATCACTCCCGGCGTCAAGCTGATCGTCCTGATTTGCTCCGGCGTTTTTCTGGTGCAAACGCTGGCGGACATGGACATTTTCCTAGGCCGCGACCGCGCCTACCACTTAATCGTTCAGACCTTTGGTCTGATACCCGACGCTGTGATTCATGGCCTGCGCATCTGGCAGCCAGCCACCTACATTTTTCTGCACGGCGGCCTGTTCCATTTGCTGATCAATATGCTGATGCTCTGGATGTTTGGCCGCGAACTGGAACAAGTGTGGGGCAAGCGGCGCTTCCTGAATTATTTTTTCCTGTGCGGCGTGGGCGCCGGGCTAATCGAAGTCATTGTGAAAACAATTCCGGTAATGTTCGGCAAGGAAGCTTCTCTGGTACCCACCATCGGCGCATCAGGAGCCATTTTCGGCATACTCATCGCCAACGCCATTTTATTTCCCGACCGCCGCATCTGGCTCATTCCCCTTCCGGTGACCATTCCCATGCGCCCCTACGTAGCGGTCATGGCCGCCATCGAATTTTTTGGCACGATCGGCAGCGGCGGCGACAACGTCAGCCATCTCTGCCATCTGGGCGGCATGCTGGTGGGCTGGATTTATCTGCGCCGCGGCTCGTTCCTCTACAATGTGCGCAACACCGTCACCGACTGGAAAGTGCAGCGCAACAAGAAAAAATTCCAGATCTACATGAACAAACAAAAAGACCCGCCATCCCGTCCCGACAACTGGGTTAATTAAGCTATAAAATTTTCCGGAGAGCGCGCAGTAACTACTAGAATTGTAGCTAGTTCCCAACCATGAGCTTCCGTCACTCGAAAATAGTTTGCACCATCGGTCCCGCCAGCAAGTCGCGGCGCATCGTCGAAAAACTGCTGCGCGCCGGCATGGATGTCGCCCGGCTGAATTTTTCGCACGGCAAGCACGAAGACCACGCCGCAAATATCACGATGCTGCGCGCCGCCGCTCTGGAGCAAGGCAAAACCATTTCCATCCTCGCCGATCTGCAAGGCCCCAAAATTCGCACCGGGGTGCTCGCCGGAGGCAAGCCGGTGATGTTGAACGCTGGGCAACAATTTGTAATTACCACCGCGCGCATTCTAGGCGACTCCACTCGGTGAATACCACCTTCACGCCGCTGCCGCGTGAAGTTCACAAGGACGACAGAATTTTACTTTCCGACGGGCTGATTGAATTACGTGTGCAGAAAGTGCGCGGCCGCGAAGTGATTTGCAAAGTTGTGAATGGCGGCGCGCTCGGCGAGAACAAAGGAATTAATTTGCCGGGCATTAAATTGCGCGTGCCGGCGCTGACTCCCAAAGATAAAGCGGATTTGAAATTCGCGCTGAAGCACAACGCCGATTACATCGCGGTCAGTTTTGTGCGCCGCGCCGAAGACGTGCTGCAGGCCAAGGCGCTGATTCGCAAAGCGGGGAAAGACACTCCGGTGATCGCCAAGCTGGAGAAACCGGAAGCGATAGAGAATCTCGACGCCATTCTGCGCGCTGCCGATGGCGTCATGGTGGCTCGCGGAGACCTGGGCGTGGAGATGCGCCCGGAGCGCGTGCCAGTGGTGCAAAAAACGATTATTGCGCGCGCGCGGGAATTTCGCCGGCCGGTAATTACTGCAACCCAGATGCTCGAATCCATGACCGGAAACCCGCGTCCCACGCGCGCGGAAGCGAGCGACGTGGCCAACGCCATTTTCGACGGCTCCGACGCGGTGATGCTCTCGGCCGAAACGGCTTCGGGAAATTATCCCGTCGAAGCCGTGCAGATGATGGCCAAAATTATCGAGGAAGCGGAAAAAAGCATCAGCGAATTTCCCCGCCCCTCGATGCAGGAGCAACTAAAAGTCGCGGAAACGGTGGCCGAGCTGGTGTGCCACGCTTCCCGCGAATTGCACATGCGGCTGATCGCGGTGTTCACGCACAGCGGATTTACCGCGCGCCTCGTTTCGCGCTACCGCCCGCTGGTGCCCATCATCGCCTTTTCTCCCGAAGCCAATACCCGCAGGCGCATGGCGCTGATCTGGGGCGTGAGGCCCGCGGAAATTAAAGACCCGCACAAAATTGACAGCCTGGCGGCTATTTCTGAAAAGCGTTTGCTGGAAGAAAAGTTGGTGTGCAAGGGCGACGTCATCGGCATCGTGGCCGGCACGCCGATGGGCATTCGCGGCACGACAAACTTCATGAAGTTCCACATAATCGGCGGCGAAACGTAGCCGCAGAAACATGCTAGCGGAACGTAAGTAGCCGGGGGCAACAGAAACCTGGTGCGAAATCGTAGGGGGGGTGAAACGTATTCGGCTACGGATTTATTTGGAGGCGGCAAATTCGGCGACGATGCGCGTAAGTACATCGACACCTTTGGTGAAGGATGCGACCGGAAGTCGCTCATCATCGCCGTGAACGCGCAGGTAATCTTCTTCTGTGAGAGGAAAAGGAACCAATCCGTAAGCCTGAACATTATGGAGCCGCAGCTGCGAGGAATCCGTCGCGCCGGTCGACTGAAACGGCAGCACTGGAGCATTTCCATATTGCGCGGCGGCAACTTTGGAAATGGTGGCGTAAAAATCCGACTCAAGCGAAGACCGGCGGCGCGGCGAGTCCGGCGTCCGGTTGAAGTTCAAATTTTATTTGTGGGTCGTCGACCAGCTTGGTCAGCGCCGCAAGCAGCACATCGACGGTGTCTCCGGGAAGTAAGCGAATATTTAAATTGGCTCGCGCTTCCGCAGGGATCACGTTGTTACGCACGCCGGCGGAGAGCATGGTGGGAGCCACGGTATCGCGCATCATGGCATTCCACAGCGGGCTCGCTTCGGACACCACCTTTTGGGCGTGTTCGCCGCGGTCCTCGCTGTCCAGCACGCGCATCCATTTGGCCAGCTCACCGGGTTCAATGGCCGCGAGCTGCTCGAAATATCTGCGCACAATGGTGGTGAAATGCGTCGGTGCCGAGTAGCCGCCCAATTGTCCGACTGCCGCAGCAAGATGCACCACCGCATTATCTTTTGTGGGCCGCGACGCGTGCCCTGAAGTTCCGCGTGCCACCACCATGACGTTCATGGCAACTTTTTCGCTGGCCTGCACCGCGACGTACTGCACTCGGCCATTCTTCATGGAGACTTCTCCGCCCTCGTTCAATGCGTAACCGGCGGCAAATTTGTCCCAGTACTTGGAGATCAGCATTCTGATGCTGGCGTCGCCGCCCTGCTCTTCGTCGGCGGTGGCCAGAAAAATAACGTCTCGATTAAGCGCGCGTTGGAACGTTTCAGCGCGATAAATGCGGCAAGATTCGCGGCCAGCATTCCTTTGTCATCGAGGGATCCGCGCCCATATAAATACCCATCTCTTATTACCGCCGCGAATGGTCTGACGGTCCACTTCGATCGGTCGACGCCGACCACATCCATGTGGGCGACCAGCAACAATGCTTTCGACGGGTCGGCCATCGCCGAACTTTTCAAACGCGCCACTAGCGCGCTGCGACCGGGCGCCAGGTCCAGCATCTCGGACTGGATGCCTTCCTTCTCGAGGATATGCGCCAAGTATTTGGCGACGGCTTGTTCATTACCTGGCGGGTTGGTGGTGTTGGTACGGATCATGTCGATTAGCCAGCCCTGAGCTTCTTTGGCGAGCGCGGTGGTATCGCCGATGGGAGATGGACTGCTGATCGTTACGGCTGGGGACTGGGACGTGGGCGCGCCTGCGGATCGAGAAGTCGGATGGGCTGCCTGGGAAGAAGACACTTGCGCGGCCAGCGGCAAACGCGCGCTCAAAAACAGCGCCCCGACGATTATTCCCGCATGCAGTTTGCGTTTCCCGCTCACGAATCCCCTCCAGTTTAGATCGAGTCTTGGCTACGGCTTTAGGCCGAAGCCCAAATAACGGTACAAGTGACTGGGCAAAATTCAGCCTGCAACACTTTGCTGCGATTGCGCTTCATACTAACATGCAGGGTGTGGTCGTTCGGGCGTTCCGTGGAGCGTAGTTGCGAAGACCCAACGCATAGATTCACGTGCGTCGGCGGGTTCAAAGAATTGGGCGTCTCAAAGTGAGGTTCCAGCTATGAAGGCTGTCTCTGGCAAGATTTTTCCCGTGAGTCTCGTTGCGCTGCTGGCATGTTTGCTGACCGTACACTCGGCATGGGCGCAAGCCCCTGCGGGGCCGCAGGGCGGGCAGCCGCAGCAGAGTGCGCCGCCGACTCCGCCTCCTCCGGCTGCGCAGAATCCGGCAGCAAAGCCGCCGGCGCAAGCGCCTCCGGAAGCCGGCGTGACGATCGCGGTTGATGTTCCGGTGGTCACGGTGGACGTGATCGCCACGACGAAAAATGGCGATATTCTCACTGGATTGAAAAGAGAAAATTTCCGGGTGCTGGACGATGGCGCGCCACAAACCATTACGAATTTTGCTCCTACGGACGCTCCAATCACGATGGTCATTGTTATGGAGTTCAGCGGCCGCGCGTATGGCTGGTTTGCCGCGTATGCCAGGTATTGGGCTGATGCGCTGTTCCCTAACCTGCAGCAAAAAGATTGGGTGGCGCTTGAAACGTTCGATATGAAGACGCGCCTGGAAGTGGATTTTACCCAGGATAAAAATGAAGTCCGCGCGGCGATCAGCCGGCTGTATTTTCCGGGATTCAGCGAATCAAATGTTTTTGACGCGATTCTGGAGACCAATGAACGGTTGAAAGATGTGAAAGGGAAAAAATCGATCCTGCTGCTGGCGAGCGGTGTGGATACTTTTTCCAAACACACTCTGGACCAGACCATGAGACAGTTGCGCCAGAGCGATGTGACTATTTTCGCGGTGGGACTGGACAAGACGTTTACGAATTATCTGGATTTGCACGGGTCGCAAAGCGCGCACATGGATTATTTGCAGGCCGAAAATCAGTTAAAAACTTTTGCTAATGAGACCGGAGGATTTTCCTGGTTTCCGCAATTCGATGGCGAGATTCCGGGCATCTTCCAGCAAGTGGCTTCCATGCTGCGGCATCAGTACAGCATTTCCTACACTCCGGGAATGGCGCGAAGGACGGACGCTTTCACAAAGTGAAAGTGCAGTTGGTGGCGCCCGACGGCGGGCCGCTTAACGTCGTGGATCAAAAAGGAAAGAAGCAGAAATACGTGGTGTACGCGCGTGAAGGCTACCAGGCGCCGAAGAGCGGAACCGGGGACTAAGTCAAATCACCTGGATTAGATCCCAAAGTTCATACTCGGAGACGCACAGCGGATCGGTTAGGAGACACGATCTCCGGAGCTAAGATATTGAGCGACTTGAACCGTCCATTGCCAGACCAGTAACATCCCCAAATTCCTGCCAATGCCCAATAGGTAATGTCGGGAAGCTGATCAACTATTTGGCGGAATCCCAACAGGATTCCAAGCTGTACGAGCGTCGCGAATAAGGCAGAAGCCAGCATCTGAAGAAGACCCGTCCGCCTCATTTCTCTGACAACAAAGTACGCCAGTAAACTTGTGGTCGTTACAACACGAAAGCCAAACCTCGACGGCGTCCACATTTTCCTACCGTGACTATCTGCGAAGAGGAAGTCTCCGGCTACCAATGCCGCGATAGCAATGCCAATTCCTAAGTAAGTGAGATTGTCTCAGTCAATGGTTTCATTCTGTTCAGTAGCCGCGGGTGAAATCGACGCGATTGAACAGCTCGCGGCCGTCAAACCAGCGTTCGAGTAAATCCACCAACATGGCTGTTTCGCGGGGCCATAACCGGTCGCTGAGGGCGCTGGTGTGCGGCGTGATAAACAAATTCGGGGCGTGCCACAGCGGACTTGTGGCGGGCAGAGGTTCGGTCTGTGCGACGTCAATGGCGGCGCCGGCGAGCGCTCCATCTTCCAATGAGGAAATCAAAGCGGATTCATCGACGAGCGAGCCTCGCCCTACGTTGATCAGTCGCGCAGTGGGCTTCATTTGCGCTAATTGCTGTGGGCCAATGAGGGAATTGGTTTCCGCTGTTTCCGGCGCGCAAAGCAAAAGGTAATCGGCATGGGGCAAAACGTCATGCAATTCAGATGAGGGCACAATTTTTTCGGCGTGGGTGGCATCGCCTTTGCCGGACCTGGTCACGCCCCAGACGCGCATGCCTAGGGCCTTCGCGCGTTTTGCCACTTCCCTGCCGATGGATCCGTAGCCCACGATAAGGAGCAAAGTGCCGTTCACTTCCGCGAGATGCTGAGGCTTGTCCCATAGATCCTGTTGCGACCAGATGGCTTTTTCCTGCTGGCGCAGGGTGTCTGGGAAATTTCGCGCCAAGGCCAGGATCAAACCGATGGTGTGTTCGGCCACGGGCACGGAAAAAATCCCACTGGCATTGGTGATTATCACTCCCGAGTTGCGCAACTCCGGGTACATGAGTTGCCCAACACCTGCGGAAGTGGAATGCACCCACTTTAATTTTTTCGCGGCGGCAAACTGGGCCGGGCGCAAAACGCTGCCCACAAAAATATCCGCGGCGGCCAATTCGGCGGGCAACCGCTCCACGTTGGAGACGCGTACCACGTTCGTCTGCGGCCAGCGTTGACGGAGGGTGTAGGCCATTACCGGCTTGGCATTCCATTCGGAGAAGAAGGAATGCCAGACGCCGATTACAAGTTTGGTATTCGCGGGTTCGGTGCGGACGCTCACAGTTACCTCTAATTCGTTGCGCGTTGAAATGGTTGATGTGTTGAAACCGTTAAGAAGATAAGCGCAGATCTGTGCCGGTCATGTCCTTTGGTTGGCGCTGCCCGAGCACGCCCAGAATTGTGGGCGCGATGTCACGCAGCGAGCCGCCATTCCGGAAGCGCAATTGTTCGTCGCCGTTCACCAGAATAAATGGCACGGGATTGGTGGTGTGATAGGTGTGCGCGCCGCCGGTGTTGGGGTCGACCATCATTTCGGCGTTGCCGTGATCGGCGGTGATGAGCCAGGTGCCGCCGCGTGCTTTCAGCGTTTGATAGATGCGCGCCAAGCCTGCGTCCACGAATTCGACGGCCTGGATGGCGGCTTCCAATTTTCCGGAATGGCCGACCATGTCGGCGTTGGCATAATTCATGATGATGGCGTCGAATTCGCCTTTCTCGATGGCGTTCACCACGGTGTCGGTGATTCCCGCGGCGGACATTTCCGGCTTTAGGTCGTAGGTGGCGACTTTGGGCGAGGGGACGAGGATGCGTTCTTCGCCGCCGAAGGGCTTTTCCACTCCACCGTTAAAAAAATAAGTTACATGAGCATATTTTTCGGTTTCCGCGCAACGCAAATTTTTGTAATCGAGTTCGGCGAAGACTTGCGCCAAGATTTGTTCGAGCTTTTCGGGGGAGATGACGTATTTCAGCCACGGCCAGTTTTTGTCGTACTGCGTGGTGGCGACAAAAAAAAGATTTTTTGGTCTTTGGGGATCGGCAAACTGGTCGAAATCGGGCGCGGCGAGCGCGTAAGTCATCTGCCGGGCACGATCGGCGCGGAAATTAAAGAAAATGACCGCGTCTTCATCGCGAATCAAACCCACTGGCTTGGCTGAGTCGCCGGTGCCTTTGGTGACCACGATGGGCTTGATGAATTCGTCGGTGACGTCCTGCTCGTAACTATTGCTGAGGGCCGCAATAGGATCGTCGGTGCGCGTGGGCGCTTCGCCGTGGACCATGGCGCGGTAGGCCAGTTCGATGCGCTCCCAGCGATTATCGCGATCCATGGCGTAGTAGCGGCCGACCAGCGTGGCGATTTGGCCGACGCCCAACTCACGCATCTTGTGTTGCAGCTGCTTGACGAATTCGCGACCGCTGTGCGGTGGAGTGTCTCGGCCGTCCATGAAGCAATGCACAAACACTTTTTCTACTTTTTTGTGCTTGGCCATCTCCAGGAGGGCGAATAAATGTTGGATGTGGGAATGCACGCCGCCATCGCTCAGTAAGCCGATGAAGTGCAGTTGGGATTCACGGCCGCGATCCATGGCGTTGCCACAGCGGCACGTTTTCCAATTGCTTATTGGCGATCAACAGATCGATGCGAGTGATGTCCATATGCACGATACGCCCGGCACCGATATTCATGTGGCCCACTTCGCTGTTGCCCATCTGTCCTTCGGGAAGGCCCACGAAGGGGCCAGAAGTATGAATCAATGTATTTGGAAATTTACTCAGCAGTTCATCGTAGGTGGGCTTGCGGGCCAGGGCGATGGCGTTGCCGTTGGTTTCGGCGCGGTATCCCCAGCCATCGAGCACCGTTAACACAATAGGTTTCGTTTTTTTATTCATAGCGCGTCAGAATACACGGATTCGCGGTGGTGTTGTAGCCGAGCCATTGGCGAGGCACCAATATAGTGCAGTCGGTCACCTTCCAGCTACTCAGCTAAAACTAATTTTGGGGTACGTAAGCACTTCGATACTGGCACACGTTTTGCACAGGGGCGTAAGACGCTGCCACTGCACTACTTATATTTATTAAATAATTATTATTATATATCTGTACATCAGCGATGAGTGCGCTCATGGTGGAAGTGTAATGAATTAGGAGGCTCACATGAGAGCAATGAATCGTTTAGAACAACCGTTCCGCGGGGCCACGACCCTACAGGAACAGATCAATCGCATTTTTGGCGAAGGCGTAGGAAACACGGGCATGGAGTCGAACTTGACGCCTTGGGCCCCGGCGGTGGACATCTACGAGACCGAAAATGAACTGGTGGTTAAAGCGGACCTGCCGGATGTGAATCCGCAGAATCTGGACATCCGCGTTGAGAATAATATCCTCACGATTCGCGGCGAACGCAAGTTCGAGAGCAAGGTGAACGAAGACAACTATCTGCGCATCGAACGCGCCTATGGCTCGTTCAGCAGGAGCTTCTCGTTGGCGAACTCCGTGAAAACGGATGCAATAAAGGCCGATTATCAGAATGGTGTGCTGACGCTGACCCTTCCGAAACGCGAGGAAGTGAAGCCGAAGCAGATCAAGGTGACTGTAGGAACGCACGCTGTAGGAACGCACACAATGGCAGCGGCAGCTGGCGCTCGCTAAAAGAGCTAAGCAAAGACGAAGCATTTTGGGCGGGTGGCCGAAACTAAAAGCCACCCGCCTTCATTTTTGGACTGCACGATGAACTTCCGCAGTGATACTTTTCCCACTGGCAAAAACGCCTAGAGTCCACACCACTGATCAGAGCTAAGCGCCCGCTGTAAGTTCGTTCGAGTGACTTTGAATCTATATTCTCAAGACTTCGTGGAAACGCCGTAATTCGCAAAGATTGCTTGAGGCTATGTTCTTCTTGAATCCTTAATCTTGTTTGGCGGGGGCGGCCGCAGGCGCTGACTTCGCGGCTTGCTGTTGGGGCTCGGGCGGTAATCCGTCGCGCAATTCGATGGAGAGCCAGTCTCCCGCGTAGTCTTTAGTGACTGCGGGACGATAACGGATGACCGCGTGCATGCCTTCCACGTGATGACAAAGACTGAAGTGGTCGCTGCCATACCAGAGGGTGTCTGAATAGCCGATCATCTGGCGTCCTTTGCTTTTGAAAACCATGAGGTCGTCGCCGCGCTGCAAGGTCACTTCGTTTTTGCTTTTCTCGCCGCACGCGATGGAGAGCATTTTCCCTTCCGCGGCTTGCGATTGTTCCTCGACTTCGTCGATCACGATGGCGTCGGCGGGCCTGCTGGCAGCGGGAATGCGATTCCAGAGAGCTACGGCTTCGTTATGATCGGGGCCGTGCCAGCGCTCGGCGACATATCGTGCAACTTCGGCGGCTTCTTTTTCGCGTTTCATGCGCAGCAGAATTTCGCCGCTCAATAAATGATAGCCGGCACGAGAAGGTTCCAGTTGCTCGGCTTTGCGGGCCGCCACCAGCGATTTGGTGCCTTGTCCGTCGGCAATGAATAACATCGCCAACTGCACATAGGCGGGAGCAAATTGCGGGTTGAGTTGGGTTATCTGCTGTAACTCCGCGCGCAAAACCTCGCGCTGTTCGGGAGTGTCGCGCTTGGAGGTCATCATGGCCTTGAAATATTGCGAAAGGTACAGCGTTTTATCCAACTCACAGGCGCGCGTAAATTCGCGGACGGCGTCTTCATCTTTGCCTTCGCGGAAATTAATGAAGGCTTTTTCCTCATGCGCGGCGGCGAGCGCGGGGTCATCCTGAAGCGCGCGTTCGACGAGATCAGCGGCTTCGGGGGCATCGTGGGCCCACAAGCGATAGCCAGCAATTTCGGCATCCGACTCGGCCCTGGTCAGCTTGCGGGAGGAAAAATCTTTTGCCTGGATGGCGGTGAGATTTTCGATGGCGTAAGCGCCAAACGCAAATGCCTGGACATACCTTTGCAGTCCGTCTTCCACTTTTTTCGGGTCATCGAATACGTCGCGAAAGGCCTTTACCTGCTGGTTTCCGGCTTGCAGTTGGGCATAAAAACGACTGAGCTTTTTGCCCGACTCCATGCCCGTTCCGAAAACCAGGTAATGCACGAGAGCCCAGGATTCCGCGTAAAAGGTGGCGATTTGATTTTCGTCTCCGTGGTAATAGGTCCAGGGATTCACGACCAAAAGCGTTTCGAGCGGGATCAAGGTGCGATTTTTCAATTGGTACACGCGGGTGCTAGGCGCGCCCACGTAGGATTTTTTGGGATCGAATCTGGAATTGCCGTAAAATTCCGCCAAACCTTCGTCCAGCCAAGTGGGCAGCCAGCGAAAATTAGTATGCAGCAAGCTGTGCACATATTCGTGATAGACCACGTTATAAGCGCCCGGAATATCTACACTGATGTTTACGACGGCAAATTGCTTCTCCCAGCCATGATCGAAATAGCCGGCAGGCATGGGACCTTTATGGTTTTTCCATATCGCGGGAGCCAGCGATTTGATGTCGTTCTCGGTCTGCAGCGCGAAAATCAGGAGCGGGGCTCCGGTGGTGAGGCGCATGTTAGGAAATCCGACGGCAAAGACGGCGCGCATCTGTTCAAATTCGAGCGCGATTCTGCGAGCCTCATGTTCGCTGCCGTTGGTGAGGACGCGGAAGTTGGGGCTGCGAATTTCGGTGAAGGGTTTGTCGGCGGCGAAAGAGGAAGCTGCGAAGCACAGAGACAGCGCGCAGGGCAGTGCGATGAATTTAAAGCGAAGACGTAAGAATGAGGTCATTCGGCGCCACCCCCTCGCCAACAATCTAACACCTTGCGACTGGGAGCGGAAAAAAGCGGGAGAGATTCCTCGACTGCGCAAGCCGACTCCTTCGCAGGAGCGAAGGAGGGGAAAAAGCGTCGGCTTGCTGCGCTCGGAATGACCGTGATGTACGCTGCCGTGGTGTGCTTTGCGTGGTGCGCTGTGTGGGATGTTTTCAGCGGCGGCTGAATTCGCGCAAGGCGGTCAAGAGCCGGTCTACTTCGTCGGCGGTGTTGTAGTGGACCAGGCCGATGCGTAAGAGGCCGCCGGTGGATTGGACGCTGAGGCGCTCGGTTAAATTCAGGGCATAAAAATTTCCGTCCCAGGTGAAAATGCCGCGCTCGCCGAGGAAAGTGGCGGTCTCCGTGGGAGTGTGGCCGCCCAGGCGGATGGAGACCGTTGAACATCGCTGATCGAATTTTGCGGGATCGGTGATTCCGAAAATGCGGAGGCCGTCGATCTGCTGCAAGCCTTGCATTAATTTTGCGAGCAAGGCCATTTCATGTTGGTGAGTGACGCGGTAGGCGGCCAGAAGCGCGCTGCGGCGGTCTTGCGCGGCGGGATCGTGGCGCTTTCCCAGTGCGGCGAGATATTCCACGGCGGCTGCGATGGCGGCGATTAATTCCTGGACTTGCGTGCCGGTTTCCCAGCGGTCGGGGAGGGCTTCGGGCGCGGGGCGAACTTTGTACGGGGCAAAGCGCATTAAAAGCTCGTGCTTTCCGTAGAGCGTGCCCATGTGCGGGCCGAAAAATTTATATGGGGAGCACGCGAGAAAATCACAATCGAGGGCCTGCACGTCGATTGCGCCGTGGGGCGCGTAATGTACCGCGTCGACAAATATCAGGGCGCCTACGGAATGGGCAAGCTTGGCAATTTCAGCGACGGGATTGATGGTGCCCACGGCGTTGGAGGCGTAGCCTACTGCGACGAGCTTGGTGTTTTTGGTGAGCTTGCGCTTTAAATCGTCCATGTCCAGGGTGCAGTCGGCTTCGCGAATATCTACCTGGCCTACATGCACGCCTTTTTCTTCGAGGGCGCGCCACGGGGCGACGTTGGCGTCATGGTCCAGGGTGGTGACGACAATTTCGTCTCCGGCGTCGAGTTCGCGGCCAATGGCGCGTGCCAGCGCGAAGGTGATGGTGGTCATGTTTTGGCCGAAACTTACTTCATCGGGAGCGCAATTGAAAAAATCGGCCATGGCCTGGCGCGCGCCGCAAATCATGGCGTCGTTGCGGCGGCTGGTGGCGAAGGCTCCGCAGGTGTTGGCGTTATCGTGGAGCAGATAATTTTGAATGGCGTCGATGACCTGTTGGGGAACCTGCGTGCCTGCGGGGCCGTCCAGAAAAGCGGCGGGTTGGCCGTTGACTTGAGTCTGCAAGGAAGGAAACTGCTGGCGGACCCAGGCAGTGTCTAACGATTTATTTCCCGCGGCGTGTGTAACTGATGAGCTCATGGTTTTCTCCGGTTGAGTAGTTTCTCACAAAGGCGCAGGAACGCGAGTAGTGACGAGTGGTGACGCGTAGGGAATGCCACATTGGCCGTTGCGGGTGGCGCGCGGCGTCGTGTTAGCATCGAGTGGATTGTTCCTCACTCATGCCGCATTGGCGCCGGCTATCAACTCTGCGCCACGATTCGCATAGAGGTGTATTTTGCCGGAAACTTTCTCCCCGACGGAGCGCACGCGCGTAGTGCGCGAACCACATCGCGGTTCGTTTGATCGCGACACCATTTATAAGATTCTCGATGAAGGATTTGTTTGCCACGTGGGATTCACGATGGACGGGCAGCCGTATGTGATCCCCACGATGTTCGCGCGCGTGGGAGATGCAATTTATTTTCACGGGTCGGCGGCAAGCCGGATGTTGCGAGGATTGAGCGGCGGACTGGCGGTGTGCGTCACGGTAACGTTGATTGACGGGCTGGTGCTGGCGCGGTCGGTGTTTAATCATTCGATGAACTACCGGTCGGTGGTGGCGCTCGGGACGGCCACGCTAGTCAGTGAGGCGGAAGAGAAAATTGTGGCTTTGCGCGCGTTTACCGAGAAGATTCTGCCCGGGCGGTGGGGTGATGCTCGCCAGCCCAACGAAAAAGAATTAAAAGCCACGAGCATCCTGCGGCTGGCGCTGAGTGAAGTTTCCGCGAAGATGCGTGCTGGCGATGTGCAGGACGACGAAGAGGACTACGCGTTGCCGGTGTGGGCCGGGGTGCTGCCGATTCGGCTTGCTGCCAGCGAGCCGATTCGCGACGGGCGCTGCGATGCGAAACTCGCGGTTCCAGCGTCGGTCGCTAATTTCGACAAGCGCTTGGCTTCGCGTTAACCGGCGATCGGGTTCACGCACGGTAGCTGAAGATAATTTTACGGCTGGACGGCGCGAACTAGGTCGGCGACCAGTCCGTAACCGGTGGCGTCAATGCCGGGGTTGTGTTCGACAATTGATAGGCCAAAGACGTCCATATCAAAACGAATCGCTGAGCTGGAGCCTTCCAGATTTGCAAGCGGGTCGCCGGCCAAGAGCAATTCCGGCGCTACGGTGCATTCCACGCCGAGGCCGCGGCGCTCGGCTCGGCATACGAGTTTGTAGCGCATGCCGGCGTCACGCACGGAGCGAATTTTTTCCTCGCCCAGCTCACGGATGCCGGTGCGGCGAACTTGCTCAATTTTTATCGGCACGCCCATAAGCACGGTGGCCAAGGCGACCACTTTGAAGGCCGCGTCCCAGCCATCGACATCGGCGGATGGGTCGGTTTCCGCGATGCCCATGGCTTGGGCGCGCTTGACGGCTTCGTCGAAGGAGAGGCCTCTTTCGATTTCGGTGAGCACGACATTGGTGGTGGAATTCAAAACTCCGTGGAAGCCGCGTAAATCCACGGCCGGCAAGCCCAGCGGAAACATGGAAAAAATGGGGACGCCATCCATGACCGTCGATTCGTAAAGGAATTTTTTCTTTTTCTCACCAGCGAGCCTGGTCAGCTCCTCGAAGGCGTAGACGATTGGACCTTTGTTAGCGGTCAGCCCGTGGGCACCGAACTCCAGCGCGGTTTTCAGGTGCTCAATGGCGGGCTGGCCGGACTGCAGATTCAGCGAGCTAGCTTCGATGAAGACATCGGCATGCGATTTTTCCAGCCATTCGCGAATATCTTTGGCGGGTATTTCCCGCTGGGCAGGCCAGTGGCCGTTTAAAAGCGCGATGGGATTTAGCCCGTAAGGATCCGCGAGCCAGCCGGAGCGGCGGGTGGCAACGCCGGTCAAGCGCCAGCGCAAGTCATAGCGTCTACGGAGTTCCGATTCTTTTGCGATTAGCAACCGCAAAAAAGAGCAGCCCACGTTGCCGAAACCGATTAGAGCTAGATTGTATGAAGGAATGGGACAGTCCTCCGGGACGTGCACGATTATATTTGGTAATGCGAAAAAAACTCAAGCGGCCAGTTAATGCACCGCAGATGTAAGTTTTGCGGCTGCTGCGGAGATCAAATCGGCCTCGTTCTGCAGCACCTGGGCGACCACGACAATACCGGCCTCGGCTTGTTTCCATTGTTTTTGTTCGATGGCCTCGCGCACCGCGGGCATAGTTTTGGCGGCATAGCCGGTATAAACGCCCGGAGCATCGAATCTGGTGTTTAAACCAGGGGCGATCTGTCAGTCCTTCGGCGTTGGTGAAGCTTCCGCTCCGCGCTCGATCAAGGGTATTGTTCACCTCGCGTCATGAGCCGGCGCAGCCATGGACTGCCAGCATCGGCATTCATTTTCGCAAGGGCTTTGCGATGGTAACGTGCGGCCCGGCCGACGCTCGGTCGCGTTTTCCAGCGGAGCGAAGTTCAGATACGGCGGGCCGCAGGCTTGTCGGGCGGAACATAGCGGCTTGTCTGGATCGGCGGTGGCGGTGGAAGACACCCTCTTCGATCTCGCGGTTGCGTTCCGAATTTCGGCCTCGTTTGTCTGCGTGAGCGTCCTTTCAAGCTCCTTCACGTAGCGCCCATCGTATCGGTGAAGTCGCTGAAAATCGAAGGGCAGGAGTTCGGCATCGGCCAAGCCGCATTACCGCCGAGCCCGCCGGTCTGCGCCAGCGCCCGCCCGTACACGAAAGTCGGTATCGCCGAAATGCGTGTACCAGTAGAAATCGTCGTAGATCGGAATGGTAGATGCCGCCCCGTCTTCCCCGCCGAACCCAGATTCAGCGACGCGACACCCAGGTGATCCAGAAAAGCGGTGTAGTCGGAACCAGAGCCCAGCGCGCCGATGCGCAAATCCGGACGCGCCGCGCATCCTGCTCGCGTCCTGCGCGGCGTCTGCCGACGCGCATCATCGGCGCAAGCTGCATCCGCTTCCAGACGGAAAGCTTGCGTTTCCGGATCCTCAATATCGCGCGCCACGCCATTGATAACTTTTCCAGCGTGTGCGAGCCTCCACGCCCAGATATCCGCGCCCGTTGCCATCGGAATTGATGTACACGGCGGCTTCGCGCGCAGTTCGTCGGCATGCGTCTTCGGCCCATTCGGTCGAGCCCAGCAGGCCCGGCTCTTCGCCATCCCAGACGCAATAAATGATGGTGCGCTTCGGCTTCCAGCCCTGCTTCAGCAGCTCGCCCAAGCCGCGCGCCTCTTCGAGCAGCGCGACCGCGCCGGAGACCGGATCTTCCGCGCCGTTCACCCACGCATCGTGATGATTGCCGCGGATGATCCACTCGTCGGGCAGTCGCGCCGGGAATGCGTGCGATCACGTCGTACAGCGTCTTGAGTATCCCAGTTGAACTTCACCTTCAATGCACCTGGCGGCCGGGGCCCACGTGATAGGTGATGCGGCAGAGCCGCCGCGCCAGTTCGTCCGGCGCCACGGGCCCTTCGAGCGCCGCCAGCAGCGGCTGCGCATCGGCATAGGAAATCGGCAGCACCGGAATCTTGGTCAGCGTGGTCACTTCGCTCATCGGCAGGCGCTTGGCATCCTTGGTGGCGCCAACGCCGGGGGTCAGCGGATCGCCCGGATAAACCGGCATATCCATCACGCTGCCGCGCTGCACGCCGTCCTTCGGACGACGGGCCTCGGGAAAGACGTCGCCCTGCGAAATAGCCGTCCTCATGCGGGTCGGAATAGATGAGGCATCCGACGGCGCCGTGCTCGGCCGCGACCTTGGGCTTGATGCCGCGCCAGGACTGCCATAGCGCGCGATCACGATGGCGCCCTTCACCGAAACGCCCAGGCGGTCCAGCTCCTCGTAATCCTCCGGCATGCCGTAATTCACGTAGACCAGCGGCGCGGTCACGTCGCCATCGATGGAGTAGGCGTTGTAGGTGGGCAGTTGCTCGGCGTGCTGCTGATGAAGTGGGTCGACGGCGACCGTCGGCTCTTGCAGCTTGGCCGTGAATTGCGTGGGCTCGATCAATTCGAGCAGCGCGCTCTTTGGGCGTGGGAAACAGCACGTCGAAGTCTCGATCTGCGCGTCGAGCCCCATTCCTTGAACTTGGCAAGCATCCACTCGGCATTGTCCTTGTCGTAGGGCGAGCCGACGTGGTGCGGACGCGCGGAAAGCCGCTGCATGTACGCGCGCAGATTGGCCGGGTCGGGAATCGCGCGGAACTTCGTCTCCCACTCGCGTTCGACGCGGCCGAATCGGCGGAATAGCCCGCGAGGGTCTGATCGTCGGCCGAAACCTGTGCAACTTTGTAGGCGGCTGCGAGTGCCAGCGCCAAACCGCTTAATAAAATGGACCCAACCACAATACTGCGATTCATATCGTCTCCCTGAATGGCGGAAGACATTCTGCCTGAAGTCGAGTCAGTTTGGAATGCGGAAGCGTTTATGGCGAGAAACCACAATCCGGATAATTCAATTGCCGGCTTGGGCCGGAGAGCAAGGAGAAGAAGAAGCGTCGGTCTACTTGGTACGGAATGGCGACGCCGTGGCGGGCGGTGAAACTCTTGGTGGTCAGGTGCAATAGGACTCAAAGAGGGTTGATGATCTCAGAAGAGAAAGCGGAGGCGCGAAGAGAGATTCCTCCGCTGCGTAACCGACTCCTTCGCAGGAGCGCAGGAGAAGAAAAAGCGTCGGCTTACTTCGGTCGGCAATGACCATACTGTGGCGTGCGGTCGAAGGAGAAGAAAAACGCGGCGGTCTACTGCGATAGGAATGAAAATGCTGCGTGCGGTCGAAGGAGAATGAACAATGCTGTTGCGTGCGCGGGATAATGCTTTAGTGGCTAGGTGATGTGTGGGGTAAAGAGGGTAAATAAAA
>CAVPKZ010000056.1:0-96418 GCA_963705755.1 uncultured Acidobacteriota bacterium
GCAACGGTAATCGGTCTGGTGATGTACGGCGCGAAAGCGCGGCGCAACACGCCGCAACGCGCTGGAAATTTAGTATCTAAATTGAAAGCTATGTTTGCCGGATTCGTGACCCTGCCCAACGCTGCGCGGTAAATGTGGAGAATGTCAAGGGGAAAGCATGCCAATAAGGGAAGTGGAATCCGGATGAGCTTTAGCGAGGAGCTTCAGCCGGCGAAAATAAAGGTGATCGGAGTGGGCGGCGGCGGGTGCAACGCCGTCAATCGCATGATCCGCGCCAAGGTCGAAGGCGTGGATCATTACCGCGAATACTGATCTGCAGGCGCTGAAGCTTTCGCAGGCTCCAGTAAAGTTGCAGCTTGGCGCGAAATTAACGAAAGGCCTCGGCGCGGGCGCCAATCCCGAAGTCGGCCGCAAAGCTGCGTTGGAAGATACTGAGAAAATTATCGAAGCGCTGGAAGGCGCGGACATGATTTTATGACCTCCGGTCTTGGCGGAGGAACCGGTAGCGGCGCTGCGCCAGTGGTAGCTTCACTCGCCAGTGAATTGGGCGCGTTGAGCGTGGCGGTGGTTACCAAGCCGTTCGCTTTTGAAGGCGGCGCAGAATGTTGCAAGCCGAGCAGGCTTTGGAGGAACTGATTGGCGCGGTGGATACCGTCATCGTGATTCCCAACGAACGCTTGATGGAAACGGTGAAGCGCGGCGCCGGTTTTTTAGCGCGTTTCGGAATTGCTGACGACATTTTGCGCCAGGCGGTGCAGGAATTTCGCAACATCATTACATGCCCGGCATTATCAATGACGATATTGCCGACGTAAAAGCCTATTATGTCGGGCCAGGGTTATGCGGTGATGGGCACCGCGGTGGTTACCGGAACGAACCGCGCTGTGGATGCCGCCAATCGCGCCATCGCCAGCCCGCTGCTGGAAGACAATTCCATTCAAGGCGCGCAGGGCATCTTATCAATATCAGCGGCAGCTCAGCCTCACGCTGCCATGAGAGTTCACGAAGCTTCCAGCGTCTGGATTCAAAAAGCCGCGCACGAAAACGCCAATATTATTTTTGGCGCGGTGCAGAATGACGCCATGAAAGACACCGTCAGGATTACTGAGTTATGCCACGCGGCTTCAAAGACGCTAACAAAAAGAACATCCATCAGAAGCCGTTTTTCTGGCGAAAACCTGGAAGGCAGCGCCTGAAACGCAGGAAGTGAAAATCACGCAGCAGATACAGGAAGAAGCGCCGCCACCGCCCCCGCCGGCGCCGGTCGTGCATCACGCGCAGGTGCAGCAGCCCGCTCGCCGAAGTGCATCAGGACGTCGATGATTTGGACGTGCCTACATTTTTGCGCCGCCAAGCGCGAAGGCCTGAGCGGTCCACAAATATTCAGCCGGTTTTTTTAACGTTGATTGCGACAAGGGCGCATGCCAATGCGCCCCTTTTTTTGCGCCTGTTGCGCGCGCGGTTTATTCAGGGCTGATGGGTGGGGAGGCATCACCATCGCGCGATTCATTTTCAAACTTTGCGTAGTCGGTTTGGTCGTGAGATAGTAGATGCTGCTCAAGCCGGAATGAAATTCCCGCGCTCCTGTAGCCGCTGCGAGCTGCAAAATGTTCCTGCATTAATGCCGGCTCCGGGAACAATCGTGATGCGCTGGCGCTGTCGCGGCAAGCGCTTTTATTTCTCGCGGCTGCTTCTGGGAGCGGTGGACGCTCCTGCTGACGTAAGAATGCGAGAAGCACCCGACCGTACGACATCTTCAAGCGCTTGCGTCAAATCCAGGCAGGCGTCGAAGGCGCGGTGAAATGTGACAGGTAAGGGTTAACGAGCTCATAAATTCGCGAGTGCGAGCGATATCGACGGTCCTTTAGCTTTCAAAATACCGAAGACCGATACAAGCTCGGCGCCTGAATCCTTAGCCTCGGCAATGCTTTCTTCATCTGCGCAAATTCATCCGGCGAATAAACAAAGTCACCGGCACGCGGGCGAATCAGCACGAAAGTGGGAATTTGGATTTGCTGCCGTAACCCACGGAGTAACGTTACCTTGGGGGTTAGGCCACCCACGGAAAGGTTGCTGGCAAAGCCCGATACGATCGGCGCCGCCGCGCGAGCGGCTAGGGCGTTAACAAATTCGACGGGATTCCAGCAGGATGTTTTTCTTCACTGACCGTGCAGAACATCATAATGCGCGATCACAAAGTCCGTGAGCCGACGGTCGGCGGAAATGCGCCCCGGTCGTTACGCGCGAAAACGCGATCGCCGAGCTGGCGGCCGTGTAGGCCAAACGATTATTCAGGTTTTCGGAGCTGAAACTTTTATATCCAACCGAGCGATGCAAATGTGGTGATGGACGCGCAGCCTAGCGCCACGCCGAGTACCACGCCCGCGAGCACGTCACTGAGGAAATGCATGCCCAGCACGATGCGCGAAAAACCGATGCTTATGGCTAAAAAGAAAAGCGCGCCTTCCAGCGCCGGGTAAAAATAACTGAGCACCAACGCGATGGAAAACGCCGTCATGGTATGCCCGGAGGAAAAGAAAATTTATCCGGCGGCAATACTTTCGACCAACAGTGCGGTTGAATTGGCACGGACCATGGATGGCTAAATGTTTGAGCGCTTTGAAAATCAGCACGCCGATCATGGCGGCGGAGCCCGCTGCGCCGATCGCGGCCAGCCGTTGCGGTCCGCCCCAAGCCAGCAGCATGATTCCTACTCGTCCATAGCCGAAGCCATCACCAAGGCGCGTCGAGAGACATCTCCAGATGCGAAACCATCGCGGCGCACGCCAGCGGTGCATCTGCCGCATGACCCGGTGGTCGCGGTTTTCGATGAAGCCTTACCAGGAACATGCGAGCTGGACAGTCACGGCCTTACCTCACGCGGACGTACCTAACGAGGGCCCGAGAGCCGATGCCAACGGAATGCCAAACGGAAAATGTTCCGGAAATCAGATTATCGGCGCGCGTTGCGAGGTCCCACAAGCGTTGCGGTCGTTTTTCCGAATCTTCCAGGATTGCCGACCATTTCCGGCAGAAACGAATTTCGTCAGCCAATGCCCGGCGGTAAAGAACGGCACGAGGACCGCCAGCGGCAAAATCGCCAGCGTCCAGGGCTTCTCGTGCAGCAGGGAATTGACGATGCTCGAAGACGTCGGCGGTGAGCTTGGCGTAGCCGCCGTGCGCGCCGTGTATGCGGCCGCGTCCTCGCATGAGTCCCGCGAAGAATTCGTCCACCGGCGCGCGCCGGAACTTCCGTATGCGTCAGCCCCACTCCCGCGATGGCGTGGGAGTCGCTGCCCGCAATGGCCACTTTTCCGAAACGTGCCGCGAGATTGGCGGCGTCCGAATTGGCCTTCGCGCACATCTGGCCGTTACGCGCTTCCAGCGCCGGAACATAGGAAGCGAACCAGTCGAAATCGTGTCTTCGTTGGCGGCGCCCGGTCAGGCCGGAAAAACGTGGTTCACGCTGAAAAAAAGTTTCCGCTCGGTGAGGTACATCACCAGCGAAATGAAGTCATTGCGGCGGCGCTGAATTTCCACATGATCGCGCTCGCGAATGTCGTAGACCCCGACATGCACCTCGGTGTCGGTAGGCATCCGCACGGTGACCTCCTCACTGAGAAAGAAATCAGGGTACTTCCGGAGGATTTCGGCGGCGTCGATGGAGTCATGGTCCGTGATGGTCACGATAGCCATGCCCAGTTTTTTGAGGCGTTTATATACCTCGGTAGCGTCGTTATAGGATTCGCGGCAAATGCGGTTCAGGACCGGCGTGCTGCACATGCCGGAAGCCACAGAGTGGACGTGAAGGTCGCATCGCATACGAGTATGATTCCGCATCGATATGAACAGGCTGTGAAGAGGCTGCGAATCTGTGTATGAACGTTGCCTTAGAACTAATTGAGCACAAAAGGCTTATTCGGTTATCCACATGGCATGGTGGGTGCTCTCCCCTAAGTGTAAGAAGTTCATGTAACAATGCGTACATGAATCTGGCACTATTTGCTAGATGACCGCCCAGCCCCGGAAAATCCACATCATGTTTCACGACGCCGGTGGCGGCCATCGCAACGCGGCATTCTCGCTGAAGTCCATCATTGAACAGCAAAATCGTCCGTGGCAGGTCGAACTGGTCAGATCCAGGAGCTGACCACCGCCTGGATGCTCTAAATAATAACGTGTAACCGGTATCCGCATCCAGGAGCAGTACAACACTTTGCTGCGCAACGGCTGGACGCTGGGGGCCACCAGCTTGCTGCGCGTGTTACAAATGATCATCCGCATCCTGCACCGGCCCGCGGTGCGGCTGCTTACAAAATATTTTCGCGAGCATCCCGCGGATTTGCTGGTGCCGGTGATCCCGCACTTCAACCGCCAACTGCATGAAAGCTGGAGTGCCGCATGTCCGGGCAAACCTTTCGCTACGCTGATTACCGACTTGGCGGATTTTCCACCGCGTTTCTGGATCGAGCCGATCCCCGATCAATACATCATCGCGGGGACGGAAAAGGCGGCGGAACAGGCGCGCGCCATCGGCCACGATGAACAACACATTTTCAAAACTTCTGGAATGATCGTGCGGCCGGAGTTTTACGCCCAGGAAAATGTCGATGCCCGCGAATTCAGAAAGCAGATGGGGCTACGCAAGGACTTGCCGACCGCGATCGTCCTTTTTGGCGGATACGGGTCGGGAGTTATGTATCAGATCGCGCGGCGGCTGGATCGCGCAAACGTTCCGGTTCAGCTTATTTTGATTTGCGGCCGCAATGAAAAGTTAGCGGCAAGGTTTCGCGCCAAAAGCTGGAAATTCCCGATGCATGTGGTGGGCTTCACAAGGAAGTGCACCGCTTGATGCTATTGGCGCCGCCGATTTTATGATCGGCAAGCCCGGGTCCCGGAAGCATCGCGGAAGCCATGGTGCGGCACTTGCCGGTGTTGATCGAATGCAATGCCTGGACGTTGCCGCAGGAACGCTACAACGCGGAGTGGGTGAAAGAAAAAGAAGTGGGCATCGTGCTGGATAATTTTCGCAGCGTGGCCGATGGCGTTAAGAAAATTGTCGAGCCTGCAACGTTGGCGCGCCTAAAAAATGATGAAAGGCGCTCAACAACCGCGCGCTGTTTGAAATCCCCGAAATAATGGCCGGGCTGATGCTGGAACCGGAACAACAGAAAGATCAACAGTCAGTTCTCGCGCAGCAAATCTAATTACTGAAATCGTTTTTAATGGCGAAGTCGCGTTTAATGAAAAACGATGCCTTTAATTAATAGAGCCGCGCGTGTTCCGCATGATCAGGATGCCGCAGGTGCGGGCCCGCATGTGATTTATCCGGCGGTGGCTGGAAGTGCGGTTTTATGCAAGACGTGGAGAGCCAGCGGGAGGCGGCGCGTTTTTTGGCATCGCACAACTTGACGCAGCCGGCACGCGTGGAAGCTTCATGGCAGTGGCAGTAACATCCCGGGGCGGGAATGCTTTGCAGGCGCGCGGGCACGTCCCCATAGAGTGAGACGACCGGCAAGAGGGTCAAGACCAGCACCGCGGGCAGGCGAACATAGAAGGAGCGGTGGGTAATGACGGACAGGAACAGCGTGTTCATGCTTCATGTTGGCGGGGTAGCGGAGAAAAACCCATAGCTCCTTACGTCGGCGCAAAATCATTACTAAGGTTCTAGAACTGGGTTAGACAGCACATCAAGAACGAAGAGAAAAGGAAAGGACGGGGGGGTCTACCCGAGCGATTCCCGATTCGTTTTGCGCCGTTTCGATATGGGCTGTGACCTCGCTTTTGGAACCGTGGCTTATCCGGGATGCTCACGCAATACACACACAAGAATAGCCTTAACTTCAGAGGCTGGGGTTGGCGATGCCGTTCCCTATTGCATTGGAGGAAGTGTAGGCGCGTTTTACATGACGAAATGTAAAGGGCGGCGAGCGAGGGGGAAGGGGCTTGCTCGTCATTTTTTGCAAATCGTTCCCACCTGCCTCTGAGAGGGAAGCTAGGATGGATGACCCCACGCGTCGGTGTGAAAACGACACTGACAATGGAATGCGCTTTCTCGGGGCTCCCGGGTCCCAAGCGGGAACCCCACTTTTTTGGGGCTGATCCTTCTGTCCCTTCTATCCCATCTGCCATAGCTAGGGTGTCGACCGAGGAGATACGAATGAGTTTAGCTTGCAGACGTTATCCGTGGGTTCGACCCCAAGCTTTCTTGCTAGAGTCGATGAAGGCAACACTCTAGCAGGCTAAGATGGCGCACTATCAATTACAGTTGATTTACGGCGACAAAGTGGTTGCAGGTCCGAAAGTCGCGTGGGCTCCGGACGGCGGTCCTCACCCGGTTGTCGGACAGACCATTGATGGGAAATGGCGGATTGTCGAAGTTCTGGATAGTACGGCACACGTATACCGCGTCCACGTAGAGCCACTGGCCTTTCTGGTGGAAATCCGCTAGACCGCCCCCAGAAATTCACCGGGCGTGAAGTTGGTATAGAGCGGAGATAAGCGCTGTGGTTGGCGGGTCCGCCACATGTTTTGGGTCACTATAATAGCGGTCTGCCATCGCGACCATGTCACCCATACTGACGCCCTGCGTAAGACGATTCATGGCTCCGTTCATGATGCAATGGTCAGTGGCGGTTTTGTCGGATGGGAAGGTTCTTGACACCCAATCATCTCGCCTTGGTTGACGCCCATTTCCCATCCAAACACGTAAATTAACTTTTGTGTGGTTGGCGCGGCCCGCCACCAGTAGCCGTCGAATGGGGCACTGTGGTCATCAACCTGCGCACCAAGAGCAAAACTTCCAATCAAGCCAAGACTACCGTCCCAAGTTCTCACCGTCTTTGAGTGTCATTCCAATCTTCCTCGTTCCAATCTGTCTAGTGGGAAGGCGCAGAAACTCCGGTGGCAGCGGAGTTTGCGCATGGCGACTTCCGCCCAATAAATGGTCATAATCCACCAACGGGAGCCATCAAAAAATAGCTGGAAGCTGTTAATCCCGCGCGCGAAGGCGCCGGATCTTGTCTTCGGGAGTCAGGACCGGCGTGAAGTCCACGTTCCTTTTTTGCTTCTGCTCTTATCAATCGCGCGCCGGGATAGAACAAGACGAAAACGTTCCCAGTCGCGATCTTGCCCCGCAGGGCCCGAGATCACGTCGTAGGTTGCCGCCATGATGGCGTCAGGGAAGCAACGTCCGCGGGTTTGGCCTCGTGCGCTGGTGTTGCTGCGGGCTGTTGCGAGGGACTAACCAGCTTAGGCTGATTTTGGGCGAATAGCGGAGTGAAATTCATGCTTACCAACAGCAGCATTCAGAATGTCAGTATCGTTCGATACATTCGGTCCTCCTGGTGGAGCGGTAAAGGGTTTTCAGGCGGGAATTATTTCGGCGCCGGATTGCGGAACGATGCGCTTGACTGCAATATTCGCTCCGGCCAGCGCGTGCACCACCTGACTTTGCCGCAGTCGGGAAGCGTCGTACTCGAAGGTGATCAGGTTATGCGCTTCATCATGGCGGAAACGGCGCAGGCCGTAGGTGTTGGCGAATTCGGCCAGGTCGGCTAATTGCCTGGCGGTCAACGGCGATTGCAGCTCAAAGGTAATCTCGACGAGTGTCATAGGTGGAATTATACCAGCGAGCGCAAATTCGATCGCGGCACCACAAAAGCGTAACCCACGACCCGGTTCATACCTCAGCGGCGAACCTCGGCCATCCTCCGCGCCTTTTAATTCTGGGAGATGCGGGCACGGGTGTGCTAACGCCATCGAGGCGGGAATCATCTAACATAGTGATATGACCGACGCCGCGGATTCTTCAAACACAAAAAATGTGGGCTTGCCTATTTTGAGCGCTGGGGCGCGCGAGAAGGATCCCGTCTGCGGCATGACCGTGGAGACAAGTAAAGCGGCTGCAAAAACAAGAATTTCGAGGAACGACGTATTACTTTTGTTCCAGAGGTTGCGCGGCGCGATTCGCGAAGGAGCCTGAGAAGTTTTTGGCGGCGCCGGGAAGTTCCGGGATGGAAAACGCACACAGCGGCGGTACCGCGCAGCACGTTGATGCCGTTCGTTGAGTGGGACTGTTGGAAGCACGCTCACTGGAAAAACTGCGAGCTCCTTGCAGGCTGGCTCTGAACCTATCCAGACTATCGCCACGAAATCCCCGCTTTACACCTGTCCAATGCATCCGCAGATTGTGCAAGCTGGGCCCGGGTCTTGCCGATTGCGGCATGGCGCTGGAGCCCATGGAAGTGTCGGCGCACGCGGAAGCCGATCCCGAATATGAGAGCATGTTTCGCAGGTTGTGGGTCAGCGCGGCTTTGATCCCGCTGCTTGTAATTGCCATGGGCGCGGACTGGTTGCCGCTGCCATTCTCAGCCGAAACGCGCAATTGGCTGGAAATGGCGCTGGCAACACCGGTGGTGCTGTGGGGCGGCTGGCCATTTTTTGAGCGCTTTTGGATGTCGCTGGCGAATCGCAGCCCGAATATGTTCACGCTGATCGGGCTGGGCACTGGCGCGGCGTATCTGATAGCCTCGCGGTAACAATTTCCCGCAGATTTTTCCGGCGTCGTTTCGTGACGCCAGCGGCACGCCCCCAGTTTATTTTGAAGCAGCAGCGATAATCACCACGCTGGTGTTGCTGGGGCAGGTCCTGGAATTTCGCGCGCGGCAAAAAACCAGCGGCGCGATTCGCGCACTACTGAATCTGGCTCCGCAGCAGGCGCACTTAATTGCGGCCGATGGGGGCGAGCGGGACGTGGCGCTGAATGAAGTGCAACCAAGCGACCGGTTGAGAGTGCGTCCCGGCGAGCGCGTGCCCACCGATGGCGTGGTACTTGAAGGGCAAAGCGCCATTGACGAAAGCATGTTAACCGGCGAGCCCATGCCGGTGGAGAAATCCGTGGGCGACCCGGTCACCGGCGGAACGCTGAACACCAGCGGCAGCTTCGTGATGGAAGCCCGACGCGTTGGCAGCGAAACGATGCTGGCGCAGATTGTGAAGCTAGTCAGCGAGGCGCAACGCAGCCGCGCACCTATGCAGCGGCTGGCGGATAAGGTGGCCGCCTATTTCGTGCCCGCTGTCGTGGCTTCAGCGTTTCTGGCTTTTGTGGCGTGGGCAGTATTCGGGCCGCCCCGCGATTCGCGTATGCGTTGGTCAGCGCCATTGCTGTAGTGATTATCGCCTGCCCTTGCGCGCTGGGACTGGCTACGCCCATGTCCATCATGGTAGCCGTTGGTCGCGGCGCGCACGCAGGCGTGTTGATTCGAAGCGCGGAAGCACTGGAAACGCTGGCGAAGGTCGACACGCTGGTGATCGACAAGACTGGCACCCTGACGGAAGGGAAGCCTCAAGTCAGCGCCGTGGAGCTTGCGTTGGGCAGCCCCTATACGAAGGATGCGTTGCTGTCGTTGGCGGTCAGCCTGGAGCGTTCCAGCGAGCATCCTCTGGCCCGCGCCATTGTGCGGGGCTGCGGCTGAGAAAAAGTTACCGCTGGCGGACGCTGTCAATATCTTGGCAACGCCAGGCGGAGGAATCGAAGGCGAAGTTCTGAATAAACGTGTGGCCGTCGGAACAGAAAGATTTTTGCGTGCCCGCGGCGTGGAATTCTCCGCCATTGCGTTTTCCAAGATTCAAATAGATCAGGCCGCGACTGCCGTGTACATCGGCATCAATCGCCGGACGGAAGGCGTATTTTTACTGACCGATCAAATTAAGCCCACTGCCGCAGAAGCGCTGAACGAGTTGCGCGCCGAAGGGTTGCGTATCGTGATGCTGACGGGCGACCGGCGAGAGACGGCCATGAGTGTCGCGGCGAAATTGGGAATTACGCAGGTGGAAGCCGGAATCCAACCGCAACAAAAGGGCGAAATCGTAAAGCGTTTGCGCGATGAGGGTCGCATTGTGGCCATGGCCGGCGATGGAATCAATGACGCGCCCGCCTGGCCGCTGCTCACGTGGGAATCGCCATGGGTACAGGCACGGATGTGGCCATGAATAGCGCGGGAATTACGCTGGTAAAAGGTGATCTGCGCGGCATTGTACGCGCGCGACGGTTAAGCCGCGCGACCATAGGCAACATCAAGCAGAATCTGGCCTTTGCTTTTGTGTACAACGCGCTGGGAGTGCCGATTGCCTGCGGGAGTTTTTTATCCTGCCTTTCCACTGGCTACTGGGCCCCATGCTGGCCAGCGCGGCGATGAGCTTCAGCTCCTTTTCAGTCATAGCCAACGCGCTGCGGCTGCGGAAGGCTTCGCTGTAATCGCAGCTATCTTGTAATGTCTGGCAATCACGCCTCTTTTCAAGTCTGCAAACGGTTCGGTGTTCGATTTCGCGACCGTGTGTCCCAATAGCTGCAGGGAATCAACGGATTTCTCTTTTTCCGCTTCGGCGCGCAATTGACGAGCACGATGGGCCTGCTCGGACTAATTTTGGCGGTGGTGGGAGTTTTACAGCGTGGTGTCGTATGCCGCCGTGCAGCGAACCCATGAAATCGGAATTCGTAAGGCGTTGGGTGCCGCGCCGCAAGATATCCTGCGAATGGTATTGCGGCAAAGTGTGGTGGTCGTTGCGGTCGGCTTGGCAGTCGGCTTGGCCGCTGCGTTTGCCGGAACATGCGTCATTGCCAGCTTCATTGTGGGAGTGCGGTCCACGGATGCGGCTACTCTCGTGACGGTCGCAGTGCTGCTGGCAGTCATCGCTTTAATAGCGTGTTGGATACCGGCGCGGCGTGCCACGCGCGTTAGTCCGTTGGTGGCGCTGCGTTACGAATAAAGATTCTGCTGCATCATCATCACACTGACCCGCGATTGTTTGGGCTACCGCGCCCATTAACCAGCAACTCCTTTCTTCTGAGGCGGGCCGTGGCCTGTCCAAACCCCTAGGAAATCGTCTAACCCGCTAAGAACTGGAACTTTTTGGGATGTAACACGTATTCATGTACAGGTTGCGAGTGCTGACCTTCGTGCGAGGGGTTTTATGTCCATGAACGGGAATAGCTTAACCAACGGAAAAAACCGGAAGAAGCGCCGCCGCCGGATCATCTGGCTCGTGGCGATCCTGGTGGTGCTGTGTGCCGGAGGATATGGGGTGATGGCGGCGCTGCGGCCGAGCCATGAGATCGATCCTTCCAAGCTCGCGACGGTGGAACGCGGCGACCTTGCACGGGTGGTGGTAGCTACCGGGAAAATTCAGCCGTTGTCGAAAGCGGAGATTAAATCCAAAGCCAGTGGCATCGTGAAAAAGATTTATGTCGACTATGGTGACCGCGTGAAAACCGGCCAAATTTTGGCGGAGTTGGACAAAGTTCAACTCGAAGCGGCGCAGCGCGCGGCCAAAGCAAATCTGCAGGCGGCTGAGGCGGCGCGCAATTCGTCGATGGCGGCGCTGGAGCGCAATAAAGTGGATGCCGAGGGGCCAGATGTGCCGTTCCTCAAGCTGACCCAGGAGCGCGCGGAACACGAATTCAACGAAGGCGTGGTGTCGAAGTCAGTAGTCGAGGATTCAGAAAAAAATTATCGCATGGCGTTGAACAAGCAAGCCAGCGCGCAGGCGGCCCTGGCCGTAGCGCATGCGGACATCGCCAAAGCCGAAGCGCAAGTGGCGCAGTCGCGCGCTGCGCTGGATAACGCCGAAGAAGACCTGCGCAACTCCACGATAGTGAGCCCTATTGACGGCCTGGTTCTTTCGCGGGACGTGAACGTGGGTGATGCAGTGAGCTCGATTTTGATTTTGGGTTCGCAGGCCACGCCCATCATGACCCTGGGCGATGTCAGCGAAGTGTACGTGCAGGGAAAAGTGGATGAAGCCGATATCGGAAAAGTTTATTTAAACCAACCCGCGCGCATCGTGGTGGAGTCCTTCAAGGATAAAAAATTCAATGGCAAGGTCACCAAGATTTCTCCTTTAGGCAAGGAGAAAGATAACGTCACAACGTTTGAGGTGCGTGTCTCCATTCAGAATTCCACGCTGGAACTCAAGGCCAACATGAGCGCCAACGCGGAAATCATGCTGGAAGAGAAGAAGAACGTGCTTATGGTTCCCGAAGCAGCGTTGATTTATGACAAAGAGCGCAAAGCACAGGCGGAAATTCCCGACGCCAAAGGCCAAAACGGAAAGAAAAAAGTAAACGTGAAATTGGGGATTTCCAACGGAGTGAAAACCGAAATTCTTGAAGGATTAAATGAGAAGCAGCAGGTGATTCTGCAGTAGCCATCAGTAAAGGCGGCCCGCTTTGTCATTCCAGGATTTGCTGAAGGATACGCTCAGCACGCTGTGGGCGCACAAGCGCAGAACCATGCTGACCATGTTCGGCATCGCATGGGGAATTATTTCCATCACCGTGATGGTGGCTGCTGGCGAGGGTCTCGGCAAAGGAATCCAGGCAAATCAGGAGACATTCGGCAAAGACGTGATGATCGTCTTTGCCGGGCGCACCAGCATGCAAGCTGGAGGCACGCGCTCCGGCCGGGCGGTGCATTGGGGCGAAGACGATTACGTGCAGGTAGCCGCGGAATCGCCGGCTTGCAAATACGTGTTGCCGGAACTGGGCAACAGCGTGCAAGTGCACAGCCTGTATAACAGCGGAAGCATTAATACCGTTGGATCGATGCCGGAATTCACGGAGATTCGGAGCATCGCGGTGGCGCAAGGGCGCTTTTACAATCACGAAGACAATTCCGAAGCGCGCAACGTAGCTTTTTTGGGTAGCGACACAAAAAAACAACTTTTTTCAGATCACGAAGCGGTGGGCCAGCAGGTGTGGATGAACGAGATTTCCTACTCCGTGATCGGGGTAATGAAATCCAAAGACCAAAACTCCAGTTACGACGGCATGGACACGCGCAAGATTTTTATTCCCTACAACACCATGCGTCGCGATTTTCCCACTAAGGCGCCGGGAGTAGAACACACCATTGACCGCCTTCTGGTAGCGCCGAAATCGCTGGTGACACATCCGGATTGTTTACGGCAAATTCGGCGGTCCTTAGGGCGCCTACACAATTTTGATCCGCGCGACAAGGAAGCCGCGGGAATCTGGGACACGGTAAAAAATGCCGAAGCCAACCGCATGATTATCGTGGGCATGGAATTGTTCATGGGCGCGGTAGGAATTGCCACGCTATTTCTTGGCGGGCTGGGCGTAATGAACGTGATGCTCGTGTCGGTGCGGGAACGCACGCGAGAAATTGGCGTACGCATGGTGTTGGGCGCCACTCGTAGATCGATCCTGCGGCAATTTTTTATGGAAACCGTGATTGTCGTGGCGCTGAGCGGCGGAATCGGGCTTCTAGTGTCATACGGATTTTGCGCGTTAGTAAACCTCTTGCCTATGCCGCCGTTTTTCGCCGGATTGCTGGCCAGTTGGAAGTTGGGAGCACTCTCGGTCAGCTTGCTCGGTCTGATTTCCGTTTTGTCGGCGCTGTATCCCGCGAATCGCGCTGCCTCGGTCGATCCTATCGAAGCGCTGCGGTTTGAGGCGGGTGGCTAACTATGTTCCTCGAAATATTTCGCGAAGCATGGGCCGCGCTGGGGCGCAATCCGGTGCGCAGCTTGTTGACTATGACTGGAATTTCCTGGGGCATCGTGGCGGTAACTCTGCTCCTGAGTTACGGCTCCGGATTTCGCAACGTGTTGATGTACACGTTTGAAGTATTCGGCAAAGGCGCGGTGGTTTGCTGGCCGGGCACTACCAGCGAGCAGGCTGGCGGCGAGCGCGCTGGAAAAGCGGTGCGCTTCGAACAGGAAGACGCCGACTGGGTGAAAGCGCAATCGCCGCTGGTAAAACGCGTAACGCTCGAAAGCGTGAAATTTAAGGGCATTTCGCACGAAGAACGATTGTCGGATACCGCGATTCGCGGCGTTTATCCCGAATATGGCGAAATGCGTAACGAAGTGCCGCTCGAAGGGCGCTGGATTTCACAAGAGGATATCGCGGAGCGCAGGCGCGTGGCGTTCCTCGGTGCGATTCTGCGCAAAAAATTGTTCAGCGGCACGCCGGCAATCGGCGAAGCCGTACGCATCAACGGCGTGAAATTCACCGTAATCGGCACGATGGACACAAAATTTTCCGATAGCAATTATTTTACAAGCGACGATGAGTCCGCGTTCATTCCGTACACCGCAGCCTCCGATTTGTGGGACGCGCGTTACGCCAGCGTGATGTTGTTTGAGCCAGTGGCGCCAAATTTTGAAGCCGATGCCATGCAGCAGGTCCGCGCAGCAGTGGCCAGCCGCCAACATTTTTCCGCGGGCGACAAGCGCGCCATTCAAATGTTCGGGCGCATGGAATTCAAGCCAATTTATGACGGAATCACCATTGGGATTCAGGCGCTACTGTTTTTTGTCGGCGCATTAACACTGGGCATCGGCGGCATTGGCGTGATGAACATCATGCTCGTATCCGTGGAGGAGCGCGTCAAAGAAATTGGTTTGCGGCGCGCGCTGGGAGCAAAAAAATCGCATATTCGTGGCCAATTTCTGTTGGAAGCGCTGGTGATGACATTGGCGGCAGGGGTGATTGGCATGCTGCTTTCGGGCGTCATTACCGCCGCTATCGGCACTCTGCCGTTTCTGGGGCCCGCTTATGAAGACGATTCCGGCAAGGTGGATATTCACCTGACCTTATCGGTGGTCACCATGATGCTGTCGACAGGAATTTTGATTGTCGTGGGAGTGATCAGTGGCTGGCTGCCTGCGATGCAGGCTGCGAAACTCGATCCCGTGGAAGCGTTGCGCTACGAATAAATTCACACCGCTAAAAAGTTAGCCGTTAAGTCTGGCCCAGGATGGCGTCGAAGTAGCGTAGCATTTCGGCGCTATCCCACTGCTGTTCGCCGATGAATTTGCGCGCGATTTTTCCGTGGCGATCGATAATGTACGTTTCGGGATAGATCGTTGTGCCGTAGTCTGCCGCGGATTTTTTGGTGGCGTCGCGGTAGGTAGGAAACACCATCGAATGATCCTTCAGGAATTGTTCATACGCGGCGCCATCTTCGTCGATGCTTACGCCCAAAACCATACCACCGCGCGAGTCGATATATTTTTCCAGCCGGTTGAGCGACGGTGTTTCTTCAACGCAGGGCGGGCACCAAGTGGCCCAAAAGTTGAGCACTACAACTTTTCCCTTTAAGTCGGAGAGACGCTCGGACTTGCCGGCAAGGGTGAGCGGAAAGTCCAGAGCCGGTTTTCCCGCGATGGACGCTTCACCCTGGCGATAGCTGGGCATCGCGAAAAGGACAAGTATGCCCGCAGCAACAGCCACCGCGGTCCACGCAGCGATTCTTCGCACCAGAGGCATGACCGCTATAATAGCCTATCTTCACATCGTCCGGGACTGCGTCCGGCCGCTCACTAATGCCCATTGAACACGACATGCCCTGGAGTTCCGCCGCGCGAGCGAGCAGCGAAAGCGTAACTGAGCCCTCTGTCGCGACGCCCCACAAAACTGGCGGAATCACCGCAATCGTGCCGGCGCGGGACGAAGAGGCGGTGATTGCCGCATGCGTCGAGTCGCTCGCAAAGCAAAGTGAAATTACCGAAATTGTGGTGGTGAATGATCAGTCATCGGATAAGACTGCTGCGATTGTCCGCGACCTGACCACACGAATTGCCAAGTTGCGATTGCTGGAGGCGCAGGAACCGGCACCCGGTTGGGTCGGCAAGAATAATGCTGTAACGGTCGGCGCGCGCAACTCCACGGGCGAATGGCTATTGTTTACGGACGCGGATGTGGAATTGGAAGAGGGCGCTACTGCGCGTGCGTTGCAAATTGCAGGGGAAAACCAGGCCGCATTGGTTTCCTTCTCGCCGGAACAGATCACCAAAAAATGGTACGAGAAAACACTGATACCTTTTGTATATTGCAGACTCGCGCGGCGATTTTCCTATTCCGCCGTAAATGATCCGAAGTCCGCGGCGGCTGCAGCCAACGGGCAATTCTTGCTGATAAGGCGCGACGTTTACGAATCCGTCGGCGGCCACGCGCGATTTGCGTCAGATGTTTTGGAGGATGTGGCCCTGGGCGCGGCGGTTAAGGCCGCCGGTCACCGTTTATGGTTCGGCCCGGGGAAGGGAATAGTCCGAGCGCGAATGTACCGCACCTTCCGCGCGATGTGGGAGGGCTGGACGAAAAATCTCTATCGCTTGATGGGAGGAACGCCTTGGAAGGTGTTTCGCGAGGGCGAATCGGCATTTCCCTGGATACCACTAGCGGTAATTTTACTGGGAATCAAATTTCCGGTCGCAATGTTCGCAGGAGTCCTGCTGCTGGTCTTGCGCCAGATGAACTACGGGACGGAGCTGGTTCGTAACCAATATCCTTTTGCGTTCATCATCTACTATATACCTGCGGCGTTTTTGTATGCGGGGGTACTGGCGGCATCGTATCGCAGCAATATGCTCGGGAAGGTACAGTGGAAGGGGCGCGAATACAGCACCGGGACACGCGAAACGCAAAAGTAACAAATTAAAGACAAATCATGGTCCTGATTACACGCAGAATCGAGTTTTCAGCTTCGCATGTCTACAATAATCCGAAGCTTTCTCCGGAAGAGAATCGGCGCATTTTTGGGAAATGCAATAATCCGCACGGGCACGGACACAACTACACGCTGGAAGTTACGGTGTCGGGCGAACCGGATCCGGTGACCGGGATGGTGTTGGACCTGAAAGAGTTAAAAGACATTCTTGAGCGCGAAGTGATGCAGCGCATGGATCATCGGCATCTGAATCAGGAGGTTCCTGAATTGGCCGGAAAGATCCCGACTTGCGAAAATATCGCGCGGGTGATCTGGAATTTACTGGAGCCGAAAATAAAACAAGGCTCGCTTCACCAGGTGCGATTGTATGAATCGCCGGATTTGTTCGCGGACTGCTTTCGCAATGGAGCCGCGGGCAGCCGGGAAAGTACCACCCGGGGAAACAATTGATGAGCGCGAACGCTAATGCTGGTGAGCTGAAGATTGAACTGGGGCGCCGCTACCATTTTTCCGCGTCCCATCGGCTGCATGCCGCGCATCTAAGCGAAGAGGAGAACTGCCGGGTCTTTGGCAAGTGCAACAACCCGTTTGGCCACGGGCATAATTACGTGCTGGAAATCAGCGTTTCCGGGAGAGTCGATCCCGCAACGGGAATGATCGCCAACCTGGCCGATCTGGATGGTTTTGTGGAGCGCGCGGTGCTGCAAGTCTTTGATCACAAATCGCTGAACGAAGATGTGGCGGCTTTTCAGGAAAAAGTGCCCACCACGGAAAACTTGTGTATCGACATTTATAACCGGCTGAAAAGTTTCTCGCATGCCAAGCTGGAACGCGTGCGCATCGAAGAAACCCGCAACAACAGTTTTGAATATGCGGGCGAAGAATTTGCGCGAGTCCCCGTCGCGAGTGCTGCGGAAAAGGAGCAAGTGTGAGCGAACCTGGCGAAGACCTGTTGCTGCACGAACCGAAAGCGAACGCAAAAGCGGAAAATATTGCCGCGCTGGTGCGCAAGATGATCTCCATCATCGGAGAAGATCCCAACCGCGAGGGCCTGCGCAAGACTCCCGAGCGATTTGAGAAGGCGTTCAAATTTCTAACGAGCGGCTATCACCAGAACGTGGAACACATCCTGAACGGTGCCACCTTCAGCGTGGCCTACGACCAGATGGTCATCGTGAAGGACATTGAGTTTTTTAGTTTGTGCGAACACCATTTGCTGCCGTTTTTTGGCAAATGCCATGTCGCGTATTTGCCAAATAAAAAGGTTATCGGCCTCAGCAAAGTAGCGCGGCTCGTGAATATGTTCGCGCGGAGATTACAGATTCAAGAGCGCCTGACCAGCCAGATCGCCCAGGCCATTGAAGAAAAAATCAGCCCCGAAGGCGTCGGCGTGATTATCGAAGCGCGTCATCTCTGTATGCAGATGCGTGGCGTGGAAAAGCAGCATGGCCAGGCGGTCACCAGCGCGATGCTGGGTGCATTCCGCCATAACAAGGAAACGCGAGACGAGTTTTTGTCGCTAGCCAGAAAACGCCAATCCTGACCATTGCCAAGAAAAATATCGAAAAGCATTACTGCTGCGCCCAGGCACGGCAGAAGAAATTGATGTATTTGAAAGGAAAAGCTGATGAGCGAAGAAAATGAAGGCCGAATAGCGTTGGTGACCGGAGCAAATCGAGGAATCGGACTCGAAACCGTAAAACAGTTGGCTCAACAAGGCATGCACGTGCTGCTGGGAGCGCGGATCAAGCAAAGGGATCGGAAGCCGCGAAGAAATTGAAAAGCGAAGGGCTGGATGTTGAGTTCATCCTGCTGGATGTGGACGATGAGAAAACGCACGGGCGAGCGGCAAAAGCCATCGAGAAGAAATTCGGAAAGCTGGATGTGCTGATAAACAACGCCGGGATTATGCTAGATGAAAAGGGCAGCGGCGGATTTGCACCCGCGAGCAAGACCTCCGCCGCAAGATTTCGAAAGACATTTGATACCAATTTTTTTAATACTATTGCGCTGACACAGACGCTGCTCCCGCTAATCAGAAAGTCGGCGGCCGGTCGGATTGTTTTTCTCTCCAGCGGGTTGGGATCTTTGACTTTGCATAGTGATCCTAAATCGCCAATTTACAATTACAAGGTGCCGGCCTATGACATTTCCAAGACGGCGTTGAATGGCTACGGGGTGCATCTGGCGTACGAATTAAAGGACACGCCAATCAAGGTGAACGTGGCACATCCGGGTTCAGTGGTCACGGACATGAATGCGAACGGCAATTTGCAGGTGGAAGAGGGAGCGAAAACGTCGGTGGCGCTGGCGACTCTTCCCAATAACGGATACAACGGGAAGTTTATTCATCTTGGCAAAGAACTGCCCTGGTAAACCGGACTCCGTAAGAAATCATTCCGATTAAACGGGTTTGGACAATTTAGTTTGGGCGGTTTTTTTGCCGCGATCCGCGAGCGGCGCACGCGGTCGCGATTGCCGCAGGTTCGGTCATTGCACCAGCGTCGGGTGTTGGCTTTGGTGCGATCGTAAAATATCCACTTACATCCTTCGTTAGGGCAGTACTTCAGGCGATCCGGACGATTCAGCGCGAGGATTTCCGCAAAGGAAGCGGCGATGCGCGAAAGTATCCACAGCCACCCAGGACGCAGCGGAACAAGTTCGGAGTGCACTCCATTTTGGTGCTGGAACAGTTTCACCCGCACCGGTACGTTTAAATACGAATTGAGAGCGTTCAAATCGCGCTCCTCGAGTACCTCGCCGGCAATTAGCTTTTCGGCCATTCGTCGCAGAAGCGTGCGCAAGGCGATGAGTTGCGCACGCGGGGCAGGGCGAGGTGGAGGCGGCGCTAAATTCCAATGTTTCACAATGTGGCTGGCCCACGCTGGGTCTTGCAAGCGGTCGGTGAGCTTGCCATAGCCATTCCATTCGAGAGAGTTGGCTAAATCGAGCCAGGCGTAATCTTTCCCGAAGCCCAGAGCGACGTAATTGTCGGCGTTTTGTTTCATGACCTTTGCTTCTTGTAATGTGTTAATTCAATTTGACCCATTACAGATAATCCGCTAGTCTGGACATGTAATGAGTGTAACATCGATAGGGCGTTACGCGAATGTGATAATGCAGGCCAGGTGAAATGACATGAGTGCCCCGACGATCTCCGCGACAATCGCAAAACCTCCGGTGTCGGTTGAATCCGCCAGGCTGTCTGAAAAAGCCGCCTCCTCGAACCGTTTACTGATCATCTTTTGTTTTTTCGCCATCTACACCATTTGGGGCTCGACCTATCTGGCCATCCGCTACGCCGTGGAAACCATACCGCCGCTATACGCCGCGGGAATCCGGCATTTGTCGTCCGGGACAATTTTGCTGTTGTGGTGCTTCGCGAAAAAACTACGGCCTACTGCGTCACAAATTCGCAGCGGTGTAATCCTCGGCGTTCTGTTTTTTCTACTCGGCCATGGACCTCTGCACTGGGCGGAGACGCGGGTGCCCTCAGGGCTCGCATCTCTATTGGTGGCTACTGAGCCCATCTTTGTTTTCTTCCTCGCCGCTCTGGCTTTTAAGCGCTGGCAATCTAGCTGGAAAATATTCGCTGGCGTCTTTCTGGGGCTGGCCGGCGTGGGGCTGCTCGTAGGGCGAACCACACTTACGTCCAGCCGCGGAATGATAGTTGCATCGCTGGCTATTTTGTTTGGGGCGCTTTCATGGTCGGCGGAAATTGTCTATGCGCGCAAATCGGATCTGCCGGTCACCCGCTGCTCATGACCGCGCTCTCGTCGCTTTCCGGTGGAATCCTGCTGTTCACCAGCCGCAACGATCTTTGGCGAATGGTGCGGCTTTTCGTTTAGTTCGGTGACAGCGCGCTCGTGGGAAGCGCTGGGGTACCTCGTTGTCTTCGGGTCGCTGGTAGCCTTCAGCGCTTAAACTGGTTGCTGGAACGTTATCACCGACGCTGGTGGCTACGCACACCTACGTCAATCCGGTGGTTGCGGTGCTGTTGGGATGGATGCTCGCGGGTGAAAAGGTGACCCTCAACGTCGGGGTAGCTGCGGCGATGGTAATTGGCGCGGTGGTGCTGGTAGACCGAGGCACCGCGCCAAATCCTGAAGGACGAACGCGAAGCGAGCGAGAAGAGTAAACCAAGACCCAGGTTCATAACTCCTCAAAGGCGAACCTGGGCCACCCACCGCGTATCTCTTACCGCCGCGTGTGTTTAGACAAATCGCTACTTAGTGATGTCCACCGACGCGCGAGTCTTCTCCCATTCGACGCGTATGTACAGCGGGTCCGGTCTTGTCAAAAGTAATCGTGAAGCCCATCGGGTGCAGGGCAACGTGAAGTTTCATGCCACGCGCGCGAGATCGGAATCCGGCCCGCAGTACTGGTGCCCCACTCGCCGGTTTTTTTGCTGATGACAGCGTCCATTTATCCGTTGGGCAGGCAAACAGCGTGTAGCTGCCGCAGGACTGCAGTGTCCCCCACGGTGACGTCCAATTGACGACGAACGTGGTGGCTCGTTCGCTCAGGCGCCAGACTTCTCCATAGGGAACAAGTCCGCCAAAGATTTTGCGGCCCTTGGCGCGCGGGCTTGAATAATCAACGGATGGTCGCGCCATCGCCCAAAGAGCACGTCGCTTTGGCCGGGGGACTGGGCCTCGCGGCCTTATCCTGGGGGCTGGGGGCTTGCTGTGCGAACGTAAGCGACCAAAAAGCAGCAAACTGAGGCCGGTTGCAGCAGTGCGTATGTTCATTTTTCTCTCCTGAGAGGCACGATTAGTTGGGCTGAAGTGGCAAAGCATTGAACCTAATTTACGGTTTGGAAGCAACCAGGTGATGTGTAAACGATTCATTTGCTTGGCCTCTGAGCCCGCAGAGTGACGCGACCGCATCGAACACACTGGAGCCTCCGGCAAATATTAGCAATTCTTTACAGTGTTATAAGTATTGTGTTAGCCTGAATTGGTTGAAGAGAAGAGGAAATTTTTCAGGGGACTGACGGAGAGAGGCACTTGAGCGAGCTTAAGGCAGTGTTGATCGAGCAATATCGCACTCACATCAAGGACACCGGATCACCCGAAGTGCAAATTGCGCTCCTGAGCGAGCGGATCAATTATCTGACGACGCACCTCAAGAGCCACGTCAAAGACCATGCATCACGTCGGGGATTGATTATGATGGTGAACAAACGCCGGCGGCTGCTGGACTATCTCAACCGCCGCGACCCGGATCGGTACCGCGATATTGTTGAACGTCTTAGCCTGCGCAAGTAGCCGCCCTGGTATTCGGGGAAATTCGGGGCGGAGTCCGCAACGTAATCGCGAAGTGACAAATTCCACAGGGAGTCTGTCCGCCGTAGTGCGAGCTTCGGCGCGCATGCGGGCGTTTCGCAGATTTGAGGAATTGCCGGGACGGTGCGGCGGCGATTTAGCCGGTTTTCGCGGTGTTTATCCGTAGGATTTTGCAGGTCCCTCAAAGCGCCCAGACCTCTCATCTTCTATTATACCGGCCGCTCGATGGCCGGCCAACTGCTAGCAGAGACAGTTTTTGCGCAGCCGTAAAACGGCTGACGCTCTCTGCATGCTTTGCGCGAACGCGAAGCAAAAAGGAAAGAATAAATGTCTGAACAAGCGCACACACCCGCACCACACCAGGTAACCGTTGAAGTCGGCGGGCGTCCGCTGATTTGGAAACCGGAAAGGTCGCCAAGCAAGCCAACGGCGCAATTATGGCGCGCTACGGTGACACCATCGTATTGACCACCGCTTGCATGGCACCCACCGCGAATGATCGCGATTTTTTGCCATTGACCGTGGACTACCGGGAAAATACATATTCGGCCGGAAAAATTCCTGGAGGGTTTTTCAAGCGCGAAGGACGCCCCTCGGAAAAAGAAATTTTGACTTCACGATTGATCGACCGGCCGATGCGGCCGTTGTTCCCCGAGTCTTGGCGCAACGAAACACAGATTGTCAGCATGGTGCTGTCGGCGGATAGCGACAACGATCCGGATGTGATCGCGGTAACCGGAGCTTCCGCGGCGTGCTATTGCTCCGACCTGCCATTTGAGAAGCCTATCGCCTGCGTACGCGTGGGGCTGCTGGACGGCCAACTGGTCGCCAACCCCACCGTGGCTGATCAGAAGAAAAGTTTAATGAACATCGTCATTGCCGGAACAGAAGACGCCATCGTGATGGTGGAGTCCGGCGCGCTGGAAGTTTCCGAAGAAGCCGTGGTGGATGCGCTTGAATTTGGCCACGCGCAAATCAAGAAAATCGTCGGCGCCATCAAGGAGCTGCACGCGCAACTGAAGATCAATAAGGTTACGGTCGCACCGCTGCCGTTTGACGAATCCCTATACAAGGAAATAGAGAAGAAGTACGGCGCGAAATTGCATGATGCGGTCGAACACCGAGAAGCATCCAAAGAAGGAAAGCTACCTGCTGATCGACGCGATCAAGGATGAGCTCAAAGAATCGATCCCGGAAGATCAGGAAGAAAAGCGCGTTTTGGCCAAGCGAGCTTTTGATCGCTTGCGCGAGAATATTTTCCGCGACGACGTGCTGAACAAGCGCCGCCGTCCGGATGGACGCAGCTTCGACCAGATCCGTCACATTTCGTGCGAAGTTGGTTTGCTGCCACGCGTACACGGCTCCGCTCTGTTTACTCGAGGTGAAACGCAAGCGCTGGCCACTCTAACGCTGGGCACCAAGGAAGATATGCAGCGCCAGGACCTGCTCTTTGCGCAGGACCAATTCAAGCGCTTCATGCTGCACTACAATTTCCCGCCGTTCAGCGTGGGCGAAGTTAAGTTTCTGCGCGGCCCCGGACGGCGTGAAATCGGTCACGGAGCTTTGGCGGAACGCGCGCTTTCAAGCTTGCTGCCACCCGAGGCGGATTTCCCGTACGCCATGCGCCTGGTCTCCGACATTCTGGAGTCGAATGGCTCGTCCTCCATGGCCACCGTGTGCGGAGGTTCGCTGGCTTTGATGGATGCAGGCGTGCCGTTGAAAGCGCCGTGCGCGGGAATCGCCATGGGCTTGGTGGTAGGCGATGACATGAAGTATTCGATCCTGACGGATATTGCCGGAGCGGAAGATCATTACGGCGATATGGACTTCAAGGTGGCCGGAACACGGGACGGAATTACCGCGCTGCAGATGGACATCAAGGTTCTGGGCATCAGCATCGCCATGATGCGCGAAGCTTTGGCCCAGGCCAAGAAAGCACGTTTGCAGATTCTGGACACCATGGAAAAGACCCTCAGCGAAGGCCGCACGCAGATTTCGGCTTTCGCGCCACGTCTATTCAAGCTCAAGATTCCGCAGGACAAGATCCGCGACCTGATCGGGCCGGGCGGAAAGAAAATCAAGTCCATCATCGAGACCACCGGTGTGAAGATCGACGTGCTGGAAGACGGCACCGTGCACATCTTCTCCACCAGCGGAGCGGGCGGCGATGCCGCTTTGCAGATGGTGCGGGACATTACCGCCAGCGCCGAAATCGGCAAGACCTATCTTGGCAAGGTTGTGCGCCTCGCGGAATTTGGCGCTTTTGTGGAACTTTTCCCGGGCACTGACGGCTTGTTGCACATCAGCGAAATATCGGAGCATCGCATCCGCGACGTTCGCGATGAGCTGAAACTAGGCGACCAGGTTCTGGTCAAGGTGCTTTCCATTGAGGGCAACAAGGTGCGCTTGTCGCGCAAAGCCCTAATTAAGGAAGCTCGCGAAAAGCAGCAGAAGGCTGCGGGCGCCGGGGCCACCACCACCACAACAACAACGGAAGACGACGGCAATGAGGCCAATTCGAATATTTCCGAGTAATTTCTGAAAAGCGAATCAATTCAAGAGAAAAGACCGGCGATTTTCGCCGGGTCTTTTTTTGTGTTGAGGTAGCGGTGAGCCTGATACGCTCACAAAGTTTTTGCCGAACGATGCTCCAGGCTAATTTTGCGCGCAGGACTGCGGGCAGTGCACGGCGTCGAGCGCGCCCCACAGCGCGTTGAGCGCTTCGTCCGTGGTGGCCATGATTTCATCGGAATCGCCATTGGTGTGTTGCTCGAGCCAGTTACGCCAAGCCGCGCGGTGAGCCTTGTCGGCTTCTTCGTGCACCGTAAAATAGGCCAAAGCCTCCCGGTTAGTGACGCCGTAGAAGGTCTTCAGCCCTTCAATCTTGGTAGTGGCTATCTCCGGCACTTGAGATTCGTAGGCGTATAGAGCGGCTACCGCTTCAGCGACAGGTCGATCGCCGCAAATCTCGCGGTAGGTTTGCACCACTGCTTGTGTGCCGGGAAGCGCGGGGCAGCAGGTAATATCGTCTTCAGGAACACCGAGTGCGATCGCAAAATCACGCCACAGCTTAGGATGCGAGCCGTTTGGATCTTCTTCCTCGGCAAGATTTTCTTCCACCAGTTTGCGGAGATCGCCGTCAGTTCGCGCCGCGAGTACCCGAAGGTGCGCCGGGAAAGCTTCGACGTGCCGGTAATACTGCGAGGCGTACAGTTGAAGGGCTTTGCGCGAAAGTTTGCCGGCCTGCCAATCCTGGTAGAACGGATGCTTGAGCAGGTTCTTCGCCGCGATGGCGGTGTCGAGTCGGGGAAGCAGTTCGCTGTTGGACATGTGCGTATCCTCACGAGCCAGCAGCACGCGCCAAAAGAATTGCGCGGCAGCCGCATTCAAAACGTGCCGCATTGTAGCAAAAATTGCATCGGATTGCTTTAGGGTGGAAGATTGAGGAGCACTAACTGTCGAGGTTCAATCTCGCCCGGCCGCGTATTGTGTTGCAGCACAGCTACGTTTCGAAAAGCTACGTATAAGGTCCCTCACAATATTCGCCTTGACAAGTACCGAGTGAACGAGCATAAACTCCGACCCGGGCCCTTGGGACTTGGGCAGGCCGTATTTGCCGGACTCCGAGCGTCGCGCGCCCCGCGCGATATCCTGATGGAAACGATCCGTCTTGTTCCTTCGGTAGTCTGTCTCCAGTGGTCCGTATCATTTCGTTTTGATAACTGGCTCGACCTACGCAAGATCGTAATAGCGAGCGAGCCTGCCTTTACAAGGAGGGTTCCCATGGAAACCGCCGTCGGATATTTGCTCACGCGACCGCGCTGAAGAGGCTGTAAAAAGTTGCTTGAACAAGATGTATCCCAGGATTCAATTGTGTATCTAACACGCTCCGAACGCGAAGCCACCAGCATCGGCAAGGAATTAGGCGCGTATGTCGGAGGCCTGATGGGAGGCGCGGCAGGCATGTCAGCGGGAGTTGTTGCTGCTACGGCGTTGGCGATTCCCGGGGTCGGTGCAGTTTTCGCGCTCGGTTTTGGTGCGGCGGCGTTGTTCGGATTGGTCGGCGCAGGAACTGGCGCCGCGGTGGGCCAAGGTGCCGCTCACGATGCCAGCGCGCCATCGCCAACCACCGGAGAACTTCGGCGGAAGATGCCGCATATTTCCGGGAGGTTCTGGATGACGGGCACTCGCTGATGGTGGTGCGTACGGAATCGCCGAAGATGGCCGCGACCGCGTGCCAAGTCTTGGACGAATTCGGGATGAGCATGAAAAAGGGTGCGACGCAGAAGAGCAAGGTGACCACGCGAGAATTGGGTGATGCTATCGTCGTCGACATCGTGGGCAGGCTCGCGCTGGCCGAAGGCACCGCCGCAGTACGCGATGTAATTGGAAGCGTGGTGCAGCAAGGCAAAAAGCACATCGTCCTGAATTTGGCGGCGGTGGATTTCGTCGATAGCTCCGGAATGGGTGAATTGGTATGCACCCATACGTCGGTGCGCAGTCACGGCGGGCAGCTAAGCTCGCAGTCCCAGCAAGCATGTTCACGATTTACTGAAGATGACCAAGCTGGACCGCGTCCTGGACGTCGAGCAGGATGAAGCCAGCGCGCTTAATTCCTTCGAGCCAGGTCAGGCGAATGCCCAGGTCGCGGGCTAAGAGAGCTGCATAAGCAGTGATTCTACAGAAACGTGAACCGGGAGATCCGCGTAGCATCGCAAAAGAACCCTCTCCAAGAGGGTTCATACCCAATCAGCTGAACCTGCCCGTATCTCTGCCGATCATAACTTTCAAACGGTATCGTTCGCGCGCGGACGGGGAGTGATCGCTATGCAGAGCCGGCGGACGGCGCCGCTACCTTCGAATTGTCCTTCCGGTCGCCCGGCTGTGCCTCGGCATCACTGTATTCCTCCTCGGACTTTTCCGGGCTGCGACGTAACAGAGCAATGCAGTATACCAGCACAAATACCAGCAGGCCAAGCAAGCTGAGCTCAATCATGGACGCTTTAAAAATGGTTTCGCCCTGAGGGCTCCACTTGCCCTCTTTCGTGAGCGTCGCCGCTTCCAGAGTAATCACCAGAATGCGTCGAATGGAAGCAATCAGTCCCACAACTAGAAATGGTTCGGTAACCAGGGTGTGCGAGCGGATAGAAATGCGCACAGTGTGCAAAATCTCGACCAGCATCAATACGACTAAAAGCTGATCCAGTACGCGAAGAACCAGGTCGGTGTCGGTGACCACCATCCACTGATGCCAGGTGTCCCACAGCAGTTTGCTGGAGCGCGCGATGGTGGCCAGTGCGGTGAGCGAGATGAGCACCGCGAGAATAGTGAGAATGGCAACTTCAGCCATGCCCAGGTAATCGCCGAAATGTTTGCGTAATTTCTCGTCCGCCATTGGGCAAATCGTATCAGCGGCAGCCGTAACCTTCAAGGAAACGTGAATAGTAAATGCTGTCTACCCGATGTTGGCGTTTAAGGAAGAGACGTATTCCGGTAATCAGTCTTTGATGTGCAGGCGTACGATCTGCGCGCCGACCCCGCGCAGTTTTTTGACGATGTCTTCGTAGCCGCGGTCGATGTGGTAAACGCGATCGATCATGGTTTCCCCGTCCGCAACCAGTCCTGCGAGAACCAGGGATGCGCTGGCGCGCAGGTCGCTGGCGATTACCGGAGTGCCCGTCAATGGCGAAGGCCCGCGCACCACCGCGCGGCGGCCGTCGATGGTGATGTTTGCGCCCATGCGCAGCATTTCGCTGGCGTGTAGATACCGATTTTCGAAAATTGTCTCCGTGATCACCGAAGCGCCTTCGGCCTGGGTCGCCAGCGCCATATATTGCGCCTGCATATCCGTGGCGAAACCGGGGTATTCCTCGGTAATAATATCGGCGCCGATCAGTTTCTTTGCGCCGCGCACGCGCACCGTAGCTTTGTCCAAGGTTTCGATGCGCACGCCCGTTTGCTCCAATTTGGCGATGATGGAGGCCAGATGGTCGGGCGCGCAATTCGTCAGCGTTAAGTCGCCGTCGGTGATAGCGCCGGCAACCAGAAACGTGCCCGCCTCGATGCGATCGGGAATTACGGTGTGTTCGGTGCCGTGCAATTTGTCGACTCCGCGAATGCGCAGCGTGGAGCTGCAATCGCCTTCGATTTGCGCACCCATCTTGCGAAGCATGTCCGCCAGGTCGGTCACTTCCGGTTCGCGCGCCGCGTTGTTGAGAACGGTTTCGCCCTCGGCCAGCACGGCAGCCATCAGAATATTTTCGGTGCCTGTGACGGTAATTTTTTCGAAGGTGATGTTTGCGCCCTTGAGCCGGCCATCATCGGGCACTTTGGCTTGAATGTAGCCGTGATCCGTAGTGATCTCCGCGCCCATTTTTTCGAGCGCCGCGAGATGCAAGTCCACCGGGCGCGCGCCAATGGCGCAGCCGCCGGGAAGAGACACGCGCGCGATTCCCATGCGAGCCATCAGTGGACCAAGCGTAAGAATGGAAGCGCGCATGGTCTTGACCAGCTCGTACGGCGCGACGGCATCGCTCAGCGTGACCGCCTGTATGACGTAATCACTTGCAGGGATATCCGTGATGGAAACTTTAGCGCCCATGAACGCCAACAACTTGCTCATGGTGATGAGGTCCCGGACCTTGGGAATATTGTGGAGGGTGATGCGCTCTTTGGTGAGTAGTGCCGCTGCCATCACCGGCAGCGCGGAATTCTTCGCGCCACTGATGGCTACTGTTCCGTGAAGTGCCTTGCCGCCCTTGATTAGAAATTTGTCCATGAGAGGAAATCAAGTAGAATTTGGAACGCAAACCACTAGCACGGGCTAGCGCCTTAATTCGAACGCGTCCTGCGATTCGTGTTTACTCACCCAGTGCTGCACGCAAATGTCCTTTCGCATCGCGCAATTTCTTTCCTGCATCTGCCGCGTTCAACCGCAATTTCAGCATCAACAGCGCTACGCGCATGTTGTGTCCCGATTGACGCAAAGCGTGTGCTGAAGCAGACACACTCTTCCCGCTGGCGTCCGCCAGGATGCGCACCATTCGCTGCGAAACTTTGCGATTCGACGCTTTCACGTCGATCATCAAGTTTTCATAGACGTGTCCAAGGCGCGTCATCGCTGCGGTAGTCAGCATGTTGAGAACCATCTTCTGTGCGCTTCCGGATTTCAGCCTGGTCGAGCCAGTCAGAATCTCCGGCCCCACGTCCGTGGCGATCAAAACGTGAGCCAGTCGTGCCACCGGAGCATTACGATTCACGGTAACGGCTATGGTCGCGGTTCCGACCTTCGACGCGAAGCGCAGCGCACCCAACACGTACGGCGTGGTCCCGCTGGCGCAAATCCCCGCCACCACGTCCTTGCGGGTTAATTTGATTTTTCGCAGATCTCGCTCCGCATTCGCTGCTGAATCCTCGGCTCCTTCGACCGCGCGGGTAATCGCCGCACCGCCCCCGGCAATCAACGTCCGCACCACTTTTGGCGATGTTCCAAATGTTGGCGGGCACTCCGCGGCATCCAGCACCGCGATGCGTCCACTCGAACCCGCGCCCACATAGATGAGCCGCCCCCCGCTGCGAAGGGCGTCCACAATAAGGTCAACTGCGCGCGCAATAGCGGGAAGCGCTCGCCCAACCGCAACAGGCGCTTTGCGGTCTTCCCGATTCATCAGTCGGACGATTTGCAATGCACTTAAGCGGTCGAGATTTTTCGACGCCGGATTCCGCAGCTCGCTGCGTCTATATTCTCTGGGTCCTGAAGGCACAATAGAATTATAGCCGTGGGCCGCAGTAATCTGGGGTACGCGAAACGAAAAACGACGCCGTCTTGCCAACGAATTGCTAATACCTTCACGAAACTAGGCCTTTCCTATTTGCGAAGACCACCTCGCGATTCGGCTATCATGAATCGATAGGCTGGCAGCGGGGCGGACCCTTTGGAAATCGCATTAATGAACATTCTGAACCGGCTGTTTGAGGAGCGATTCCATTCGCCGGTCACCCACGTGCATCCGCTGCAAGGACAACTGGGCGGGTCCGGGCGCCAGATCATCCGCCTTTCGAACGAGAAGAACGCCGCCATTGGCATTGTCTATGGCGTGCGCGAAGAAAATGCTGCCTTCCTGGAATTTTCCAAACACTTTCGCAAGCACGGCTTGCCTGTCCCGGAAATTTACGGCGAAGACCTGGATCACGGCGTCTACCTGGAAGAAGACCTCGGAAATACCACCCTGTACGAATTCCTATCGAAAAATCGTAAGGCCGCGACCATCGCCGCACCGGTAGTGGAAGCGTATCGAAAAGTTGTAGCCATCTTGCCGCGCTTTCAGGTCGAGGCCGGCTGTGACTTAAATTACGAAACGTGCTACCCCATAGGTAGCTTTGACCGCCAGTCCGTTGCCTGGGATTTGAACTATTTTAAATATTATTTTCTGCGTCTCGCTGGCGTTCCGTTTAACGAGCAAGCTCTCGAAGACGATTTCGGGCGTTTGACCGATTTCCTGATGACCGCGAACCGCGACTATTTCCTGTATCGCGACTTTCAGTCCCGTAACATTGTCTTGCGCGATGGCCAGCCCTTTTTTGTGGATTACCAGGGCGGCCGCAAGGGCGCGCTGCAATATGACATCGCCTCTCTGTTGTTCGACGCCAAGGCCGACTTGCCACCGGAGCTGCGCCAGGAGCTTCTCGATCATTATCTGGATGCCCTAGGCGGTTACATAAAAGTCGATCGCGAAGCATTCATGAAGCATTACTACGCGTACGTGTATGTGCGCATCCAGCAGGCCCTTGGAGCGTACGGGTTCCGCGGATTTTACGAGCGTAAACAGCACTTTCTGCAAAGCGTGCCGTTCGCCATGAAGAATCTGCGCTGGCTTTTGCATCACGTCACGCTGCCCGTCGAGCTACCCACATTGATGGCCGCCTTCCAGAGCATGCTGGCCTCGGAAAAATTGCAGGGATTGGCGGGCCAAGCGGAGCCTCTCACGCTGCGCATTTTTAGTTTTTCTTTTCACCAGGGAGCCCCGAAGGACGAAACGGGTCACGGGGGCGGCTTTGTTTTCGATGGGCGAAGCCTGCCGAATCCTGGCCGTGAAGAGCGCTTCAAGGCGCTCACGGGCAAAGACACTCCGGTAATCGAATATCTCAATCAACAGGAAAGCGTGCATCAATTTCTGGCCGGCGTGATGTCGTTAGTGGATGCCAGCGTCAATAGTTACCGCGAGCGAGGATTCAAAAACCTCATGGTTTCTTTCGGCTGCACCGGTGGGCAGCACCGTTCGGTTTATCTTGCGGAACAATTGGCAAAACATTTTCGCGCCAGGAATGGCGTGGAAGTCGCGGTGCGCCATCTACAACTCGAGAAGATGGGCAAATGAAGTTCTCGTCACTGCAAACCCAGCGATGCGCTCCTCCTGTTGAAAGTCCTTTGCTGGAAGCTTGTCGATGAGGGCAATGGTTCTCGCTGCCGGGCTGGGCACACGCTTGCGGCCTCTCACCGATGACCGTCCAAAAGCGCTTGTGGAAGTTGGCGGGCGCACTCTGCTCGAAATTACAATTGCTCGCCTGCGTGCTTTCGGCATTCACGACCTAATCGTCAACGTGCATCACTTCGCCGACAAGTTGATCTCGTTCCTCAGGGAGCGCGAAAATTTCGGCATGTACATTGAAGTTTCACGAGAGGACGTATTGCTCGACACTGGTGGCGGCCTCAAAAAGGCCGGTTGGTTCTTTGTTGAGCATTCCGATTCGCCGGGTAGGGGGAAAGACGAACCGTTTCTTCTCCATAACGTGGACGTGGTGAGCACCATTGATCTCCAGCGCATGGTGCAGTTTCACCGGGATAATAAAGCGCTCGCCACACTTGCGGTGCAACAGCGTGAAACCAGCCGTTACCTGCTATTTGACGATCAGTTGCGGTTGTGCGGCCGAAGAGTTGGACGCGATGCAAAGCCGGAAATTGTTCGAACCGTGCCAAAAACGGACGCGTTGGCGTTCTCCGGCATTCACGTCATCTCTCCGCGCTTGTTAACATTGATGCAGGAAGAAGGCGTTTTTTCCATTATCGATACTTATCTGCGCCTAGCCGGTAGCGGAGAAAAAATTCTCGCTTTCCGCGCCGACGACTACTATTGGCGCGACCTAGGCAAGCCCGCCGATCTCCAGCAAGCCGCACGTGATTTAGAGCACGGAGTTTTTTCCGCGTAGCGAATTATCCAACGCAAATCAAACCAAAAAAATGCGTCGCGAAAGAACTGGACGCGCTGTTAATTTTTAGCGGGAAGCGTGAGCAGGCTCGGCGAGTCCCAACGACTCCATGACCGCGTCATGAAGCGCCGGTCGAACCTGTGCCATTTTTTGATTATCGCGCGTGGGATTCACGCGATTGGTGAGCAGCACAACGAAAAGTTCCCGGTCAGGATCAACCCAGATGGAAGTGCCCGTAAATCCGGTGTGCCCAAAACTATGCGCCGAGAAAAAGTGACCGCTGGATCCGCCTTCGGTGGGTACAGCCCAGCCGAGAGTGCGCGTACCGCTGGAAAGTTGTTGCGGCGCGGTGAACTGCGCGACCGTCGCGCGACGCAGCACGCGATGGTGCGCATAACTGCCGCCGTCCAGCAGCATCTGACAAAAGGCCGCAAGATCCGGCGCGGTGCTGAAAAGCCCGGCGTGGCCCGCAACCCCGCCGATGGCAAAAGCATTCTCGTCGTGCACTTCGCCTTGCACCAGGCGATGACGCAAATTGTTATCGATTTCCGTGGGCGCGATTTGTGGCCAGAGTTTCTTCGGCGGCCGGAACATGGTGTTCGACATTCCCAACGGATCGAAAATGTAGCTCTTGGCCAGATCGTCAAGCGTGCGGCCAGTAAGGCGCTCGATGATTTCGCCCATTAAAATGATGCCGAGGTCGGAATAAACTTCTTTCGTGCCCGGCTCGTAATCCAGCGGCTCTGCAAAAATTCTGCTCAGAGTATCTTGCTTGCCTTTGGAGGTGCGCCAATATTCCTTAAACGGTGACAGGCCGGAAGTGTGCGTGAGCAAATGCCTTACTGTAACTCTACTGCGCCATTCTTTTTGCGTAGTAGTCGCGCCCCATTCAGGAAGATACCGTTCCACTTTGGCATCCAGATCCAGGCCGACCGGAAAATCACCTTCCACTAATTTGGCGACGAGTGTGGTCGTGGCCACTACTTTAGTGAGCGACGCGATGTCGTATTTTGTTTGTTCCGCGACGGCCGGTGCTTGCGCGTCGTAGCTCAGCTTACCAAAAGCATGAATGGCGACTTTTCCGTGGTAGCCGACCGCCAGCGTCGCGCCTGGAAAAGCCTTGTCAGCGATAGACTTTTCGATAACGCGGTAGGCGGGCTGCAAATCTTTGTCAGCCGTTGCATCCATGGGTTGAACCGTACCTGGATCAGCAGGCCGCGAAATGCCGAAGCCCGCTTTGAGAGCAACTCCCGGAATCGTGACCGGTAGATGCCCGCGCACGGGAATTTCCGCAAACAGCGCGCGAGCCACGGAAATCTGCGCCACATCGCTGATGCCAAAAGCGGCTAGCCACGTTTCCGCTTGCGGAAAATTTTCGATCAGGTAAGGGCTGCCAAAGCCAATGGCAATCACCGGCTTGCCAACTTTAAAAACCTGGGTCGCAAAAGCTGCCTGCTCCGCGGGAATATCGACATCTCCTTTGCGATCGCTCACGCGCACAAACAGCGCCAAGATCGCGATGTCGTAGGAATTCGCGGGCGGCAATTTTAAAGTGTCGGCTTTTACAAAGCGCGTATCCGCGCGGAGCGTGGTTACCGAATCAAAGCGCGTGCGCAGTTCACGCTCAAGGTCTTCGCCCGGATACGGCTCAGGGTCGGCATAAAAAGCCAGCAGCAGTGCGCGCGATGGTTTTGCGGCGCTCAACGGTAAGAGATTCACGGTGTCGCGCAGCAGCGTAACGCCGCGATCGGAAATGTCTTGCGCTTCTTTTTGCCAGGGTGCGCGGCCAAACTTTTCGTTGATAGCGTTCACATCGACAAGTTTGTTCTTGTTGAGTTCCAGCCGCGCCTTAGCTAGCAAAATACGACGCACCGAAGCATCGAGCTGCTCGTGCGAAATGCGTCCTGATTTCACCGCGGCCTGCAACGCTTCGAAAGCCGCGTCGGGCACCGGCGACATCAGTAGCGCATCGGCTCCCGCGAGAACGGCGCGCACCGCAGCTTCGCCCGGAGCATAACGCGTAGTGATGCCACCCATATCCATGGCATCGGTTATGACCAGGCCTTCGAAATGAAGTTCATCGCGCAAAAGTCCAGTCAAGACGTTGTTGGAAAGCGTTGCCGGAGTGTTGGGATCGGGCTCCAACGCGGGGATGGAAAGATGGCCGGTCATGATGCTACCAACGCCGGCGGAAATTGCGGAGCGAAAGGGAATCAGTTCCAAGTGTTCCAGTCGATCTTTGTCGGCGCGAATCACCGGAAGATCGATGTGCGAGTCGGCTGCGGTATCACCATGCCCCGGAAAATGTTTGGCGGTGGCCAGGCCGCCGTTCTCCTGGACGCCCCGCACAAACGCCGCAACGTACTCAGCGACGCGCTGCGGATCTTCGCCAAACGAGCGCGTATTGATAATGGGATTGCCCGGATTGTTATTCACGTCGGAAACGGGAGCATAAATCCAGTGAATACCCACGGCGCGAGCTTCCAGTGCGGTAATTTTTCCCATGGTGTAAGCGTCGGCAGGATTGCCCGCCGCAGCCAAAGCCATCGCCGTTGGGAAAGATGTGCCTTCGTCGAGGCGCATCGCCGAGCCACGTTCGAAGTCCGCCCCAATCAGCAAAGGCAATTTGGAACGCGCCTGAAGTTGATTCGTCAGCACCGCCGTGGGATAAGCCTGACTCTTGATAATTCCCAGCGGCGACATCTGCGTGATGTTGATAAATCCACCGACGTGCAGATCATCCACGTCGTGCATCATCTTGCGATACGCGTCCGCATCCGTGGCCGTGAAGCTGCCGTGATAAGTAGTGAATAGTAGTTGGCCGATTTTTTCGTCGTCGGTCATTTTGCGCAGCGTCGCTTCGACCCATTGTTTATTTGCAGCAGAAGGCGCATGCGCAGGCGTCGCGGACTTGGGCGCGACGGACTTCTTCGCGGATGAGCTTTTGGTCTGACTTCGCGCGGTATAGGCCATAGGAAAAATAATCGCAATAAAAAGTAGCGGCAGCAGGCCAGCGCAGAGATTTTTCACCGGGCCATTATCGCCCTTCATCGAAACCTTCATCGAGAATAGGCCCGTTTGGTGCCGCGCATGCTCTGAGTTTGTATATAGCACACGCACTTCGAGGCCACAAACAACACGCGCGAGAAACGTTCCAGAATATCATTGCGACTTATGAGGCAGGCGATGACGAACATGGGCTCCGTTGAGTGTAAGACGTCACAGCGATTAAAGATGCGATTTTTTCTGCTGCCGTTGCTGTGCTGCTTTGCTGCGGCCGCACAGGCTAAGGTTGCGCACGGAGCAAACGCACAACGCGCGCGGCATTCCCGTCACGTCGCAAGAGTGATGGTTGGCCTCGACGTACTGGAGTCCGAGCGTTTCGCGCCACTGCGCGGCAAACACGTCGGCGTAATTACCAATCACACCGGCCTCGATGCGCAGGGCCGCACCACCATCGATGCCCTCACACATGCGCCGGGAATCCAGGTGGTGGCGCTATTCACGCCAGAACATGGCTTGGGAGGGAACAAAGATGAGAATGTTTCTTCCACGAAAGATCCAGTGAGCGGCCTGCCAGTCTATAGTTTGTACGGTGAGACGCGCCGGCCTACGGACGAAATGCTCGCCGGAATCGACGCGCTTGTGTTTGATGTTCAAGACGCCGGCGTGCGGTTTTACACCTACACGACGACAATGGCGTTCTGCATGGAAGAAGCGGCCAAGCGCAAAATTGCATTTTTTGTGTTGGACCGCCCCGACCCAATTGGCGGCGAAATCGTCGAAGGGCCGTTGTTGGACGCGGACAAGACCAGCTTCACGGCTTATTTTCGCTTGCCCGGTCGTTACGGGCTCACCATCGGCGAATTAGCGCAATTGTTCAACGAAGAAAATCACATTCAGTGCGACCTGCACGTAATTGCTATGAAAAATTGGCACCGAAATTATTTTTACGAAGAGACGGGCTTGCGTTGGCTTCCGCCTTCACCAAATTTGCGCACGTTGAAAGGCGCGGTGCTTTATCCCGGGTTGGAGATTTTGCAGAATGGCGGCATTTCCGTCGGGCGCGGCACGGAGACGCCCTTTGAAGAATTTGGCGCACCGTGGATGCACGGGGAAGAGGTGGCAGCGCGCTTGAATGAGCGCCACCTGGTGGGAGTGAGATTTGTCGCCGCGGATTTTATTCCTGTGGCGGGATTGTATGCTGCCGAGCGCTGCGGCGGAGTCGCTATTCGCGTGCCCGACAAGCGCGCGGTGCGCTCCATGACTATGGGAATAGAAATCGCGACCATCTTGCGGCAGCTTTACCCGGATCATTTCGACGTGCAGAAGATGTTGTTTCTGGTCGGCAACGAGCAGACCATTCGCCAATTGGAGGATGGCGCCCCAGCTAACGAAATTGTTAAAGGATGGGAAGCGGATTTAAAGACGTTCGAGCAAATGCGGCGAAAATATTTGCTATACAAGTGAAATCCGTTCCAAAGTGATAAAGTTTTAAGATGCGAATTGTTTCGTTATTGCCTTCCGCTACCGAGATACTTTTTGCGTTGGGGCTGGATGCCGAAGTTGTGGGAGTCAGCTACGACTGCGATTTCCCTCCGCAGGTCAGCCAGCGCCGCGTGGTGGTCGATTCGCGAATCCCGCCGGGCCTGCCTTCGCTGGAGATAGACCGCCAGGTTCGCGAATATGTAGAGCGCGGAGAAAGCCTCTACATCGTAAACGCCGAAGCGCTCCGGGAGTTGTCTCCCGACCTGGTGGTCACCCAGGATTTATGTTTAGTATGCGCAGCTTCCCCCGATGATCTGGCAGCCGTCTTGGCGAATTTTGAAAAGCGCTCCAGGGTGTTGTCCCTGAATCCGCGAAATCTCGGCGATGTGTGGGACGACATCTCAGGGGTGGCAAGTGAAACCTCGCGTGAACATGCCGCCGAGAAGTTGTTAGCCCAGATTGAACAGCGTTTGCACGCGCTCAAACGCCAGGTCGAAAAAATTCCCCAGCGGCCGCGCGTCGCTTTTCTTGAATGGTTGGAGCCATTCTATGTTGGCGGCCACTGGGTTCCCGAGATGGTCGCACTCGCTGGTGGGGAAGATATCTTTGGGAAGGCAGGATCGCCCTCGTTTCGCGTCGAGCTTAAAGACATCGTCGCCGCTGCACCCGACATTATCGTGGTGGCGCCCTGCGGCTATGATGCAGAGCAGGCTCGCAAGGAATATTGTGCGACGAACTTTCCCGAGTGGGACGCAATTCCTGCGGTCCGTAACGGCCGCGTTTACGCGTTTGAAGCCAACGCGTACGCCTCGCGGCCCGGGCCTCGCTTAGTGACCGGCGTTGAGGCGTTGGCAAAAATCTTTCATCCTGAAATTGTGGTCGGAGATGAAGCTGCGCGCGCGTTTGAGATCGCGAATCCCACACGCAAACCTTATGGTGTGAACTCCGCGGAGCCTGATCTCTCGCGCCGCGCCCACATTCTGTAAAAAGGCAGCCCCGCCAATATCAAGAGCAGCCCTATCGAAGACCGGCCTGGTCGCTGGATCCAAATATTTATCGTTAACGCCAAAGCTCCCGCCACGAAAAGTCCTGGAACCCAAGGGTAGCCCCAGCAGCGATACGGCCTCGGCAAATCCGGCTCCGTCTTGCGCAAGCGAAATAGGGTAATCACCGCCGAGCCGTAAAAAATCCATGCCGCAAAAATGAACAGATTGGTGAGCTCTTCGAACGTGCCGGTGAGTGCCATAATGCTCGCCAGCACACCTTGAAAGATTAATGCCCGGCCGGGAGTGCGGAATTTCGGATGAATGCCGCCCGCGATTTTAAAAAATATTCCATCGCGTGCCATGGCATAAGGCACGCGAGCCCCGCTCAGCACGGAGGAATTCATGGAGCCCAGAGCGGAGATGGCCATCGCTACGGTAATCCACGTAGCAGCGCCCCGCCCGATGACATGTTCAACGACATCTGAAGCGATATGCTGCGAGTTGGCGACGCTTTCGAACGGCAGAACTTTCAGGCACGCCGCGCTGAACAGTAAATAAATGATGGCGACGAACGCGACGCCGCCAACCAGCGCTCTCGGGAAATTCCGTTGCGGATCGGCTACCTCCGACCCCACCAGATTTAAATCTTCCCACCCGTCATAGGCCCACAGCGCTGCTGCCAGCGTGGCGAGAAATGCCGCGAATATAGTTCCGACACCGTCACCCGCAGCCGGCCAAAACGGATCTGGAGCGTGCGGAGGCCCCGCCGGGGAAAAAAGCGCGACGCCGATAACAATAAAGACCGACATAATTTTTATAACCGTCAGAAAAACCTGCACCGCGCCGCCAAGTCGCACACCCAGATAATTCACGCCGGTCATGCCCGCAAGCCAGAACACCGCAAGCGGCTGCGCCCGTGTAAAAACAAAATCGTACGGCGCAATCCACGTACCGACTGCTGGAACATGTACGGTGAAAATAGGCGTAGCCACCGCCGGAATTAGAAACCCGACGAAGCGCATCATGCCTGCAGAAATGGACGCCAGGGAACTGGGTCTGCCCACAATGGAATGCATCCAGCCAAAAAGAAATCCATACACCGGGCCAAACGCACGGCGCAGATAGGCGTATTCGCCGCCCGCTTCCGGAATGGCCGCGCCAAGCTCCGCAAAAGATAACGCCCCAAAAATCGAAAGCACCGCGCCGACAATCCACGCGGCGAAGACCACGGAAACGGTGCGGCCTTCGCGAGCCATTTCCGCAGGCTTCAGAAAAATACCGGTTCCGATCATGGTGCCAATGACGATGGCAGCGGAAGCCCACGCGCCAAGCCCGCGAACCAGTTCGAGGCGTTTCTCAGTCATCGGCATTCGACATACTTTTGAATAATCTGTACAAAATTCACTAATCAGGCTCCACGGTGGCGTGAAGATTCTCCGATTCGTCAGGCTGGGTCAAGAGACTTGTCAGCGATCCGGCCAAAAAAGTCGTAACCGAGCCGATCAACACGTACCACGTGAACGCGATGTTTGTCAGGCGCCATACGCACAGAATGGTGATCAGTCCCGCAAACATACCGGCCAGCACTCCATTTGCATTCGATCGCCGGTTGAGTGTGCCCAAAAGAAAAAGTCCGAGCAAACTTCCGAAAGGGAGCGACGCAACGGTCAGCCCCGCTTCGAGCACCGGCCCCCAGGTCATCAGGCCGAAGCCCATCAATACAAGCCCCCAAAATAGCGTCATGCGCCGGGACATCCGGAGAAAGCCGGCGTTGCTCGCAGGTTTGCGATTACTCAGTCGCAGCGCTGAAAAATCGAGCACACTGCTGGCTGCCAGAGAATTCAGTGACCCGCTGGCGTTGGACATGGCCACCGCAATGATGGAAGCGAGCAACAGTCCCGCGAGGCCAGTCGGCATTTCGCGAACAAGAAAAAGTGGCAGGATGCGATCGGTGCGTTCACCGGCAGAGAGTAGTGGTAGATGCTGCGCGAAAACAAAGAGCAGCACACCGATCAGCAGGAAAAGCGTAAATTGAAACAGAACGATTACGCCACTGGCCAAAAGTGCGCGGCGGCTGTCGCGTTGATCGCGCGCCGCGAGTAGGCGCTGAACAATCGTTTGGTCGGTGCCGTGAGTGGCCATGGTTAAAAACGCGCCGCCAATTAACCCGGACCAAAATGAATATTTCGTCGCCAAATTAAACGAAAAATCAAAAACCTTCAGTTTATGACCATGACTGGCGGCCACCTGGGCTACTTCGTTCCAGCCGCCGGGAATGCGATGCAGCAACACAAAAAATGTTGCAGCACTCCCGGCCAGATAAATGAACAGTTGCGCCACGTCCGTCCAGATCACCGCTTTCATCCCGCCTTCCAATGTGTAAAGCAGCGTCAGCGCAATAACAATCACCACAGACAGATGTTTGCTGGTTCCCAGCACCACACTCAAAACGATCGCGATGGCCGAGACGCGCACCCCTTCTGCGAGCGCCCGCGTAATTAGAAAGGTGCTGGCCGCCACCGCGCGCATGCGTGAACCAAACCGTTTCTCGATCAGCGCGTAAGCGGTGAAGAAATCTCCGCGAAAATATCCCGGCAACAGCACCAGAACGATCAGAACGCGCCCAATCAAATACCCGAAAATAAGTTGCAGAAAAGTCAGGTTGCCGCCGTAAGCGATGGCGGGCGTGCCAATGATAGTAAGTGTCGACGTTTCCGTGGCCACGATGGAAAACGCCAGCGCCCACCACGGCGCGGTACGCCCTCCCAGAAAATATTCACGCGTGACGGCGTTGCGGTCATCGCCGCCGATTTGCGCGGCCTGGCTTTGTTTGCGCCGGAAATGCATACCCAGCGCGGTTACGGCCAGCAGGTAAACGATGACGATGGCTAAATCGAGAGAATGAATGTGCATCGAGTGCGCCGAGGATAGTAGTGGGCGGTTCGGGCGTCAAGATTAACGCTAGGTATTCTTTTGCGCCGCATTGAAATATGAGGTTAACAACAGTGGGACCGAACTAGCTTATGCTTTTCAAATGCGCTGGATATTGGGCTTCGATGGTGGGGCCACCAAGACGGAATGCGTGTTGATAGACGAAGCGGAAAACATTCTGGCTTCCGGACGATCGGGCGCGTCCAATCCGGGACTGGTGGGATTTGAACGAGCCATCGAGGAAATAAAAAAAGCGGCGCAAGCCGCGGCGTCTGGGGCGCGCGTAAAGCCGGACGCGATTAGCGCGTTGTGCGCTGGAATCGCAGGCGTCGGAACTGTGAAGGCCGCCGACAGGATGCGCTCATTACTGGCAGCGGCGTTTCCCAGCGTGGTGGTGAAAGTCTATACAGATCTGGAAATTGCGCTGGCTGCAACGGGCACGGGGCCCGCCATTGTGCTGATCGCGGGGACGGGCTCGGCGGCTATCGGACGTGCTGTAAACGGAGAAGTGCGGCGCGCCGGTGGTTTGGGCCCGCAAGTTGGCGACCAGGGGAGTGCGCGCGAAGTGGCCAGAAAAGCAGTCGCGGCGGCCAGATTAGAACTCGATAGAAGCGGTGAAGAGAGCGCTCTTGGCAAGCAGCTAAAACGACAGCTGGGCATTGCTAACTGGCGCGAGTTTGAAAATCGCATCGGCAACGCACCACCGGAGCAAATATATCCACAATTATTTCCGGTGGTGGCTAACGCCGCGGACGCCCGCGACCCGATGGCCCGGGAAATTTTGTGCGCAGCCGCTAAGGATCTTGGCGCGCTGGTAAAGGCGCTCGCCGATGATCTGAATTTGCAGCACGTGCGGTTTCGCCTGGCAAAAACTGGCGGCATGATAGGCCACTGCGCGTTTTTCGATAATGAGTTGGACTCGCGGCTGCGCGAAGCCGCTCCTACCGCCAAGATTGGCCTGTTGCCGATCTCTCCGGCCCACGCGGCGGCATTGCTCGCGCTGGAACTATTTGTGGAAGCGGACTGACGAAAACATTCCAATGGCTGACGCCATAGACCTGACGAAAACGAACGATGCTCGCGCCGTCCAAGAAACGCAGCACACGCTGGCCGCCGACGGCGAGGAACTCGCGGCACTACTTCACAGTGACAATGAAGAGGTCCTTTTAGCGCTGTTGAAAAATCCGGCTCTAGCCGAGACGGGTGTCACCGTGCTCCTCGCGCGCAAGAATTTGCCCACCGCGGTCATCGAGGAAATGTGTAAGCGCAGAGATTGGCTCAAAACTTATGCGCTAAAAAAAATGTTAGCGTGCCATCCGCATACGCCACGACGCGTCAGTCTGCGGCTGCTGAAAGAAATGTATTTGATGGACCTGGTGCAGATTGCTCTCTTGCCCGGCGTTTCCGTGGAATTAAAACGGAACGCTGAAGATCAGCTCGCCACACGATTACCGCAGCTTCCCTTGGGACCAAAAATTACTTTGGCAAGGCGCGGGCCCGCGCGCGTAGCCGGCTCGCTCCTGGCGGAAGGGCATCCCTTAGTCGTACCTGTGGCTCTCGATAATAGTCATTTGACGGCCGCGCAAATTTTAAAGGCCCTCGCCCGCGAAGGCGTGCCGGAATCCGTGGTGCAGGCGATCGCGCAACATCGCAAATGGTCCTGCGATTACAACGTGCGCCTCGCATTGGTGCGCAATCCCGCTACCACCCTGGCTGTTTCACTCAGTTTTTTGCCGGAACTTACCGTCTCCGATCTCCATGAACTGGCAGCTCCCGGCGTCCTCACGGAGCCCTTGCGAAAATATCTTGAGGCTGAAACCCACCGGCGCATTCGAGCAGGCGAAAAGTCGGCGGCTGGTAAAGAGCCTTTCGACCAAAGTAAACCGTCTAAAGATGTCTAAAGCCGATAAATTGCTCCGCCGGACCAGCCCTGCAATGCAATTTTGGCGGGCAATTCGCTGAATTAGCCATTGTCGGGAACAAAACATTAGCCGTCGCCGTCCTATAGCGGGACCCTCGAATGACGTATTCTCGGGGCTAGACGGAGTTCGACGCTCGACCATGGCTTGCACTCGTGGCAGGGGGGGATTCGCCAAGTTTATGGATAATGGGGAAGACTTATCTCGACGGCTCGAGCGCCGTTGGGCTCGGCGTTATTCGTTTTGCGCTGATCTTGAAATCGAATGGGGCTCAGCCGTCCTAACGGGGAAAACCCGCGACATCAGCTCCAATGGCATGTTCATCCAAGCCGCCGACACCCTCTGGATCGGGGCGGGTTTCACGGCTCGCCTCAATGTCAATCCTCCGGTGAACGTGAATTGCTTTGTGAAACGCGTGGAACCCGGGCTTGGAATGGGCGTCTCCGTGGAGCCGGCGGAGTCCGATCATCAAAAATATTATCAGGATCTTCTCGTCTCCCTCGCGGGCAATCCAACCGGCACCGCCTTATAATAGGCGGACGAGTACCATGTGGCGGTTTTGCGCGCAGTTTGCGCCGACGTCATTTTGCGCTCGTAATTGCAGTGCAAACCGACGGCTGCCCGGGGGGCTGCCCAGTGCCTGCCAAGAGCTACAAGAGCTAAATGACCAGATGCCTCAATTGCGGGTCCGAACGTACGGGGGACGAGTGCCCCTCCTGCGGCCTTACTTCTTCCATCGCTGAATTGGTGTTTCGCCCGCGCTTCATGAAACGCACCGCCGTTTTTCTGGCGGGTTCATTGCTCTTCCCGTACGTAAGCCAGCTTTACCCTCCGTTGGAGCTCGACTGGATGCTGGTATTCTTTGGCTTGATATTTTTTATCGGGCTGACTGTGGCGGTGTTTGTGGATCGCGGCGCGCGCAATCGCCAGGACATCGAAGTGTTGAAGCGAATTTACGCAGGATTTATTCCGCTGCCATGGATCCTGGCGGCCACGCTTTTCCTGAACGGCAAACTTGATTCCCCCAAGAATGTGGTCTATTACCCGACCACCGTCCAGAGCCGCTTCAATATGCGTGGAATAGTGCGCGGGAGCAGAAGGCTTTTCGTACGTTCCTGGCGTCCCGGACAAAAAGTGGAAAGACTAGCGGTCGACCCTGACGACTACGATCGTTTCCATGACGGTGACGCCGTGGTGGTCGGTGTGGCGCCAGGTGCGCTGGGTATCAGCTGGTTTTATGGAATTTACCGCCGCTAATTTCCTAGTTCGCCTGATGACTGTAGTGCTCGCCAAAAAAATCTCCCTTATTCCACGTTGGACGCTGCGAGTCTTCAGTAATCAGGAAGCCACAGAGAAATACGAAGCGCGCATATTTCACGGCGGCATCGAAGTCTAATCCCGGCTGGTCCATATCGTCTTGCGGCTGGTGATAACGCGTCTGTTCCCAGTTCTTAAAAATATCCGCAGGTTTGATTTTCGGGTCATCAGATTTGAAGCCCGCCACCGGAAATATCGCCGGGATACCCTGTTTGACGAATGAATACTGATCGCTGCGAATGAACACCACTTCTTCGGGCATGGGGCCCGGGCTCTCACTTAGACTCAAGCGGGCCGCCGCTTTCTTGACCACAGTATCCAGGCTGGAATGCTCCGCACCAAAGGCCACGATATCTCGCAAAGGCCAGAGCATCGCATCTTCGTCCATGTTGACGTTCGCTACCACCGAGCTTTTATTCACCGTCGGATAATGCGCGAAATAGTCAGAGCCCAGCAATCCAGCTTCTTCGCCGGTCACCGACAAAAACAGAATGGAGCGGCGCGGTCGCGTTTTCATCCCACTAAAGGTCCTAGCCACCTCCAGTAAAATTGCCGAACCCGAAGCATTGTCCAGCGCGCCGTTGTAAATGTTGTCGCCCTTGACGGGCTCGCCGATACCGAGGTGATCCAGGTGGGCGCTATAGACGACATACTCATTCTTCAACGTTGGGTCGCTGCCTTCCAGTTTTGCTACCACATTTCGGCTCGCAACATCCCGCAACCCGGTGACGTTATGAATCTTCGCCGTAATTGGCATCACGAATGACATGGGTTTCCCGGCTTTTATGGCTGCGAAAACTTCTTCCGCCGAGTGCGGACTGCCCTCGAAGAATTTTTTGGTCGCCTCCAGGCTCAGGAATGCACCGCCTTTCAACTCCGGAAAATAATCATTGGGTCGCTGCTGTTTGTCGAGCCAGCGCAATTCCGGAAATGACAAATCGCGAACCTGTTCCTTGAACGAGTACAGCTGCTCAAAAACGGGATCGTCCAGAAAAATAACGTCCACGGCTCCATGAGCTGCGGCATTCTGCAATTTCAGTTCCCAGGATGAATAATGCGCTTTCAAGGAAGACTCGAAATTGGCGCGTCCGCCATTAACGCCACAATTTTTCCTTTCGCATCTATTCCCCGATAATCGTCATAGTTCTGATCGGGCGCGGTGACTCCATCACCTACGAATACAACCGGAGCCTCCACCGATGTCTCCGGCAGAACAGGATCGCCGTGAGAAATATAGTCTTTCCGGAAAATAAGAGTTTCGTCTTTCCCGGAGCGAGTCAAAACGAGCGTCGTCTTCGTTTCGTCAGGCTTCTGCAACCGTAACGGCACCCTTTGAAAGTAGGAACCGTTGTCTCCGGCTGGCTGTAGCCCCAGCGATTCGAATTGAGTAGCCATGAACTTCGCCGCGATATCGTAGCCGCGCGAGCCCGTTCCGCGACCTTCCAGCGCATCGTCCGATAAAAAGCGCATGTCCGCGCGAATGGCTTCGGGGCGAATGGTGCTCATGGCCTCTTCGGCCGCGTCAGGATTCGCGTGAACAGAATACGTGCGCGCGAAGAGGGCCAAAGACAAGCATAGAAGCGCGACCTGCTTTGATTTCAGAATCCTCATGAATTAAAGGCTCCTTGAAATTCGTTTTGGTGACTAATGAAGTCTTAATAGGCCGGTTTGCCGTCGGGGAGTAACGGGATTTGCAGTTCCAGGATATGCCCGTCCTTGCCTAGCCGGAAGCGAAGGCGTTCCACGGGCCCGACGTTGCGATCCTTCCAGTCGCTGATTTCCAGCGGTTCCCCAGGCATATCGGAAGTAGACCACTGCACGCCGTCGCCTTGTGGTTTGACGGTGCGTGGATCGATGTCGAAGACCTGGTGCTCCGGGACATTGACCAGCAAGTAGCGCTTCCAAAGTTTCACCAGCAGCACACCGCGCTTGGAGGTGTGATAGATATTCCACGAAGCCGGAGCTTCATCATTGAAGCGCACAATGGCGAACGACACCGATTTCCACTCGACGGGTTTATTGGCTCCCGCAGTCTGAGACCGCGCAGGGTAAGAGAAAAGCGCGATCAACAGCGCAAGAAACACCAAACGCATGGCGCAAGATCGATGCTCATTAAATCGCGATGTGCGACGCGCCGCGCGATTTATGCCATGGCTAGCGCTTTTCTTCACCTGATTCGGGAAGGTCGATGACCACACTAGCTCGCCTTTACTTCGCCGAATGATTTATCGAGCAGTTGGATTGCGTCATCCACATCGCCCTTGGTGGTATTCAGCATGGGCGCGAGCCGCAGTGTATTGCCGTACAGCCCGCCTTTCCCGATCAGCAAACCATTGTGACGTGCGCGCTCCATGACCATGTTGGTAGCTTCCGGCGCGGGCTCTTTGGTCTTGCGGTCTTTCACCAGTTCCAGCGCCTGCATCAGCCCCATGCCGCGCACGTCGCCGATCAGCGCGTATTTGGATTTTAATTCCTCGAGCTTGCCGCGGAAATATTTGCCCACCACATCCGCGTTTTCGCGCAAACCGTCTTCTTCGATGAGTTCGATAGTCGCGCGGGCCGCCACGCTGGTGACCGGATTGCCGCCGAACGTGGCGATGTTGCTGCCCTGATAGCCGCCCGCGATCTCCGGCGTAGTGACCGTCAGCCCGATAGGAACGCCGTTCGCCATCCCTTTGGCGCTGGTAATAATGTCCGGAGTCACTTCCCAATGTTCAATGCCGAACCACTTTTTCCCGGTGCGGCCCCAGCCGGTTTGCACTTCGTCGGAAATGTAAAGAGCGCCATATTTTTTAACAATATTGAAAACGATTTTGAAATATTCCGGCGGCGCAGTGATAAATCCGCCGACTCCCTGAATGGGCTCGGCGATGAACGCGGCAATGTGGCCGCTCGTGCCGGTCTGAATCAGATTTTCCACGTCGCCCGCGCAGGCGACGCCGCAATCGGGATACGTCAAATGCAGCGGGCAACGATAGCAGTAAGGATTGACGGCGTGCGAAATGCCGACACTGATCACACCGGCCCGGCGATACGGCGCGTGGGCAGTCATTGCCTTCGTGAGACTTGACCCGCCTGAGTAAGCGTGACGCAGCGCCACCACGTCGTAACTTCCGGTCGACATGCGTGCCAGCAAAATGGCCGCTTCGTTGGCTTCGCTGCCGGAGCTGGTAAAGAAACTTTGCTGCAGGTTACCCGGCGTGATTTGCGCGATTTTTTCCGCTAGCGCCACGATGTGCTCGTTGGGATAAAGCGTGGAAGTGTGTTGCAGGCGATTGACCTGCGCGTTCACCTTGGATGTGATCTTCGGATTGCAATGCCCCACGGAAACCGTGAGGATGCCGCCAAAAAAATCCAGATACTTATTCCCGTCGAGATCCCAGATATGTTGCATCTCGCCGCGATCGGCCACCAGCGGCTGTTCAAAGTAGTTGGTGACCGAGGGCCAAAGGAATTTTTTGTGTTTGGCGACAATTTCCTGACTGCGCGATTTTGTGGAGCCAGTAGTTGCTGGTGCTGAAGTTACCGGAGTGGTCACAATTCTGTCCTCACAAGCTCGGTAGGATGTCGAAGAGTGTATGACGGGGCGCTATTCGCGGCAAGCCGGAGGCACACAGAGCACAAAGCAAAGACCGAATAAATTGGAATCCGCTAAAAGCAACTGTTTTAGGGAGCGACTATAGGACACGTGCTCCGGTCCAGTTCCGCCAGTCTCTGTTTGCCTTCCAGGCTGCCTTTCCTGGCTGCGGCCGCGAAGAGACGGCGTGCCTGGTAACAATTCTTCGTGACACCGTGGCCGGTGAAATACATATTGCCCAGAGTAAGCATGGCGGTCACATTGCCCTTGGCAACTTGATCCCACAAAGATTTTACGTTTTGCAACCGGGGCGCCGGCTCTTTTGGAGCCACTTCTTCAGGATTCAACGCGGCATCGATTGGGGCGGCTTTCGGTTCTTCCGCCGGCTTGGTTTCCTGCACCTGCGGCTTCGCGTCCTGGACAGACGGCTTTGTGTCCTGAACCGGAGGTTTCGTCGCCGGCGCAGGGTTAGTCTTGGCCGGCTCCGAAGCTGGAGCAGGCTCCACCATCTGGTGGCCCAACCAGATGAACCCACCCGCAGCCTCACGCCGAAAGACAAAAAGTCCAATCAGCAGCATCACCAGCACCGCGGTAACAATAATTCCGGAAGAAGTTTTAATCCTCCCAGGTAGCAATCCCGCACTGTTGGCCTGCGCATTGAATTGCTCGAATACCGTTTCGGAACGCCGCCGCAACTCCATCACGTGCGCGTGGACAATTTCCTGAACCTGCGTCTGGAAGCGATCGAGCGCCTGCTGTTGCGCCCGCTCCAGCAGCGACGGATATCGATCCAGCACCTTCACCGACGCGCCCGCGGAGGCCACCGCCGATTCCAGGCTTTTCATCTGTGCCTGGACGGATTCGCGGATGGGAAACAACTGCCGCTCTGAATCGCGTAACACCCGCGCCGCGGCCTCGCGAAACGCCGCCAGCGTGCGCTGCTCTTCATGTTGAAAGTGTTGCAGCAGCGCTTGCGCATGCTCATTGAGTGCCCGCGCCGTGCGATCTTCCAGCGCGACGAGCGGATCTTCACGATCCCGCCCGGGCAGCTCCTCGGTCTGGGTGGCCAACTCAGAGGAGGCATTCGATTCCTCGGCCAGCTCAAAGTCCCCGGAGAGATCGACTTCTTCCACGTCCTGGTGCTCTTCCTGGTGCTCCCCGAGATCAAGCTTATAAGCGGTGGCAGCCGAAAAATCCGGCGCGGTCTGAGCCGCTAGTCGTGGGCCAGGCGGAGTCGGTTTTCTTTCTGCACCGGCGGCGGGTAGGGAAGCCCACGTTCCACCGCTGCTCCTGTTTGAAGTTTCTGATGGCACAGGCTCCGCTGGCACGGCAGGCACCAGCGGAAAAGCAACGGTGGAATGAGCTGAGTTTATCGATCGCACCGATTTTGCCGCGTAGGGCTGGGCGGCCCGGTCGCGGCCGTTAGTTGATGGCGATGCTTCCGCGAATCCAGATGATTCGGAGGCGGAGTAACTTTGGCCGTTCGTTGCGGACACCGCTACAGGTACAGAACTGCTAGCAGAGCTGCTACTGCTAGCACCTGCGTTTTGCATTGGATATTCGACGGCGTTCGCCATCCAGTTACGCATCTCGCCCAGAAACTCATCGGACACATCGGTAAACTGCACCCCCGCAACGCGGCCCTCTTTATCGGACCATTCAATACGGCCATTTCCCCCGACTCTTCGTTTTTCGTCCAGATTGAACGCGAACTTCACATCTGTTTTTGTGCGCACACGTTTCACCGCACGGAAACCAAATCCGTGTTCCGATAAATTAAGAACCATGCCGCCATTGCCTGGCTCTACTTCAACGTAGAGGAGGTTCTCAAATCGTTTGCGCGGAGATTCCCGGCGTTCTACATTATTCATGCGCGATCCAGCCCCAAGAGCAGCGTCTCAATCCCCCGTCAAACAGTTTGACGATGAGATGCCATCCCTCAGCGCCCACTGCGGGTCAGCGATGCTGCAGCCATTACACGCCCTATCGGTAATGGATGGGTTATTCTGTACCACCACTGTCTCAATGACAACCCTTAGTTCGCTTCCTCCAAGTTTTGTCCTTTTAATGAGATACGTGGGAAATTGGCGGGAAGCCACGCACCATCAGGCCGACATTTGACGGTTTGCTCTTCATGATGAGTGGTCTTCCCATTCCGGGAAGGGGTTCTCTGATGGGCAGTTTCGCGCCTTTCGCTCCGCAACTACCCCTGCATTATGTTTTGCACGCTAAACATCTAGTATTGCTTTAAGACCTTGGTTGTCTTTCTGAAATACGCCACGCTTGCCATCGCTGGTGACTGATTATAGAAAAATCTCGGAATTCACTCCAGATCTTTGGCAGTAAATCACTTTGAGTCTTGAGGAAGCCGAAAGCGTTTGTGCGCCCGCGGCGAAGCACCTAAAATCTTCAACTATGCGTTGCATAGGATGTCAGGCGGAGTTCGCCCAGATCGACGGCCCGACGCATGAACACATGCTGTCGTCGCCAGGCTGTTGGGCGGCCTACGGCGAAGTCCTGGCGCGAGAATACAGCGACAATCGACTTGCGCGGATTCACCGGCTCACCGTGGATACCTATGCGGTGCAGCACCCAGGGGTGAATGTGCCGGCGGCCAGAAGATCGGTCGCGGTGCATCTCTCGCGATTGTACCTTCTCCTGGAAGCCGGGTGGGCGATGGAGAGGGCCAACAACGCCATGTTTGCAATTACCGAGTTTAAGGACCGCTGCGATTCGCTCAACCGCCCTCCAATGACCGGGACCCTGAGTGTGCTGGAAGTTTTGCAAGCCGCTTCAAACCAAGAGCACGAGAAGCGTGTAAGAGCCTGGGCTGAATCGGTGTGGAAAGCGTGGGCCGTCCACCATGCTACCGTGCGGAAATGGTGTGCTGGTTTGTGAAGGAAGATTGGATTTTTCCTGGGTCTGGGCCCCGTTCCACTATCGCTAACAAAACGAATCAGTGAACGTAGTAGCCGTTTTTCGCCAGGATCACGTAGTCATGTCCCTTCTTCCCAAACGATGATTTCAGCCGGACCTCGAGTTTGTGAGGCTTCCCTGTGGCTCCGTTCGCCTGCGTGTAATATCCCAAGGTGTAGCGCGTCTTGATCCGCTCAATCAGCGCGTGAAACTCCGCATCCAGGTTGGTCACATCTTTGACGTCAAACATCTCTCCACCGGTCTGGTCCATGACTTTGCGTATATTTACCAACCCGGGAACCATGGCGGCGTAGTAAAGCGTTGAGGCCGGGTTGTAGCCGGGTATTTTCAAATTATATAAGACGGCGTCCGAAGCGATCGCTTCCGTCACGATGTCGTGGGTACCCTGTCCGCCCGCGTCCGTGCCCACGTCATCGCTGATCAAAATAATGACTCGGCGGCCCTTGGGAGGCGCGCCAAGCAGATACTTCGCCGCCACAAAAATGCCGTCATTGATATTGGTGGCCCCGCCGATCTTGAAGCTGCCGAATTGCTCGGCAATCTTGGTTTTGTCGTTGGTGAACGGCACGCGCAATTCTGCCTCGGTCGCAAACGTAAACAGCGCCACCCGATCTTCCGGTTTCAGCGCGCCCAAAGCAGTCGTCGCCGCTTCGCGCAAAGGCCCCATGAAGGGACCAATCGAATCACTCAAATCCAATACCAGCGCAACCTCTAATGGGAGCTCGTCGCGTCCGAAAATCTCCAGTTTCTGCGGGACACCATCCTCGCGAACTTCGAAGTCGTCCTTTTTCAAATCGCCCATGATGCGTCCGGCTTTGGTCTTCACCGTGGCGTCCAACAACACAAGATTCACGTTTACGCGAAGAGTACTGCCTTGGTCTTGACCATCTTGACCCTGATCCTGAGCCGCAAGCGGCCTTTGGCACATCAATGCTGCAAAAATAGCCACCGCTAACCATCGCAGTATTTTTGGCCTCACTACGGGCGTCACCATCCTGCAAAATCCTGCAAACCCGTTTCTATAGTGAATGAAATCATTGATGTCATCGCGCTGTTACATTCCAATCGAAATATTCCCGCCATCTTATCTTTACACAACAACAGCGGCCCCGCTGACGTGCCTATAGCGATACCGTCGTAAGATTCGCATTTGTGGAAACAGGTCGCTTGGCGGCCAATCCAGTGCGTTAGTATGACCAAAGCATTTATGATTACTGTTCCGGCTCGCTTTCTCCCTCCACCGGAACATCTATCGCTTGATCACAGAGCAATTCAGCGGAATTGCGGCCGATATCGATATGGCATCGAATCCAATTGAAAGCTCGTCTGGCGCGCCTGGCGGAATCGAGCGCCGCAGGCATTCCCGTCATCGATTCATCGTTGATTTGACCATTTCCAGCAAGAATGGCGACTCGATGCACGGCATGAGCTTTGAGATTGGCGCGGGAGGCATGTCGGCGGCAACATCAGGACCGCTGGAAGTCGGAGAGCAAGTAATTTTGTACCCGGTAATAAGGACTCGCGTGCAGGCTACCATGCGGCGTAAGAACGGCTCAATGTATGGCTTGGAATTCCTCTCACCCACAGCTGAATTTCAGGAAAAACTTCTAGCGTTGTGCCAAACCTTGCCCCTCTTCCAAACCATGGCCGATATTTGAAATAGCCCATCGGCACCTTCCAGTTTACTTTGCGATATCTTCAGAGCGACCCGCAAGCCTATGAATCCTATCTGAAGGGACGCTTTTTCTGGAATAAGCGAACGGCCGATGGACTCAGGTGGCGTAAGACCGTCAACCTGTAGACTGCGACACAGACGGGATTATTCCTGAGACCAACGAGGAATTTTGAATAAGTGGTCTTAAAGCGCGGATGGATTGTGACTCAAATCCACCGAGGCTGACCTTGCATATCTGGTGTGCGCTGGGTTCATGGCGTCGGACAGTACAGAATGGGACTATCCGGCGATTAACTGGCGGAGTTGCTCAAGATCTGCGGGGTCGGCGTCGGAAACGGCGCAGAAATTCAGGTGGCCCTTGCGCCAATCGATCCATTGGTAGCCTTGGCGAGACCCCGCGTGGGGTGAAGCGTCTGACTCCGGAGTGGGCCAGATGAATACATTTATCAAATTTCCGCGACGAGCGTACACAAGCACGGCGACGGGGCGGCCTTCGATAATGTCGAGGCGCCCGCCTTGCAAAGCAAAACCGTTGCTCGCGAAATCCCGGACGAGTAAAACAAATTTGACCTTATCCTCGAACCATTGCTGCACCGCGCGCTCATCATTGGAAGCGATGCCGGTGATGTGTCCTGGCTGCAGGGAGTGCATGTGCGCGTCCACGATTTCGGCGGCGAACTCTGCTTGATAATCGCCGGTGCGGAGACTTGGGCCGATTCTCCATGCGACGATCACCACAAGCAGAAGCCCGACGGCGGCAGTTAACCACTGCCACCAATGCCAAAAGGTGGGCTCTGCCACGGCCGTGGTGGGCGCGATCTGTTGGAGTTGATAACCAATTTTCATGCGAAGCGAAGCAGGTGCGGCTTGGTAGAGTTGCGCGACCTGCAATCTAGCTCGTAGGAAGCCCTGAGCTACAAGTTCAGGGCCGCAGTCAGCGCAATGCAGCATGTGCCGTTCGAATTCCACGGTGCGAAAGGCGCTCAGCTCGCCGTCGAGGTAGCTGTGAAGAAAGGCATCAGCAAAGTCACATTTCATAGTCAGCGTTCTCGCGAGAGGAACTCTAGTGACCCAATTCGCACAAACTTCACCCTGGGCTCGATGAGTCACATAAGAAGGGACCGCCGCGAGCCCGATTTTATTCTCGCAGGTGTTTTCCCCGGCAAAGATTGATAAATGGAAAAGCTTGTTCAAGCGCCAGCCCGGGAGGATACATTGCGGGGTACCGGGCCAAGTAAATAACGTGGTTGAAGGCAAATTCTCGAGGAGGCAGCGATGCGAAAGATGATTGTGCTTGGTGTAGTTCTTGCGTCGGCGACGATACTCCTGGCGGACAGCAGCGTACAACCGCTGAATATAAAGCCAGGTCTTTGGGAAGTAACGATGAATGTGACGCTTAATGGTCCGGGAGTTTCTCCACGAACAAATACGTATAGGTCCTGTTTGAAAAAAGAAGATCTCAACAAGTATCCATTTAGCGATCCGGAGAAGAAATGCACTTATACGGTTTTGAGTTCGACTGGTTCAACGATGGAAGCGCGCGGGACCTGTGCGCCTGGAAGCGACGGCACGAAGGTCGATTTCAAGTTGCGACTGGATGCGGTAAACAGCGAGAACGTTAAAGGCACTGGGCAAATGACCTTGAGTGCTCCTGCCGGCAGCCTTAGCGGAAACTACGTAGGCTCAGCCAAGTGGCTTGGCGCGACGTGCCCGGCTAATGTCAGGTAAAAGCCGATAAAAAGCTCCTTGAGGCAATAAAGACAAATCCGCAAACGAAGCGCATTAAGATGGAGTATCGAGCGGCTGGAACTTCTTGCGGCTTTTTGCGTACTGTCCTGTAGATCGAAGGTGACCCATGCGCTCCCGCATTGCGGTTATGTCGGCGCTACTTGCTTTGCCAATTTCGAGTTATCCACAAAACAACGCAGAGATCGAAAATGATCTTGCGCATCACACGTTCTACGTTGACTTCGCGCCACGAGGGCAAATCGATCTGCGTATCCGCCCGGCGGAGATTCACATCATCGGCAGCGAGGAGGGCAGAATTGTTGTCCGGGTGGAGGGACGGCAAGGGCGCGATTCCAAGGATGTACAGGCTCGCTTCGAAAAACATGGCAATTCTGGGGTTCTCGAGATTACCGGCGGCCCGCGCAACGATGTGACCATCACGGTGCAAGTTCCCAAAGAATCGAATCTTGTTGTGCGGGTGTTCGCGGGCGATGTGGAAATCAGGGACGTTGTCGGCGACAAGGACGTGGAGCTGAATTTCGGTTCACTAAGAATTGGCGTCGGAGATGTGACCGGCTATTCGAGTGTAAAAGCTTCGGTGTCCTCAGGCGAGATCGATGCAAAACCATTTGGCGAGTCACGCGGCGGGTTGTTTCGTTCTCTGGAAAAGTCCGGGATTGGCAAATACAAATTGAGGGCATACGTGGGCGCCGGCCAGTTGACTCTGAATTAGGTGTCAGGTTGTCTAATCCCGAGCCCTGGTCATTGAGTCGCGGCCAAGCTTCGATCGGGATTCACAGCGAGCCATGCTAGCGCACCGAGAGCCGCTAAAACCGCTGCCACGTAAAAAGAGGTGGTCCAACCGTAACGGGCAGCAACCGTGGGGGTGAGTGACGCGGTGACTGCACCGCCGAGTTGCGCGCCCATGTTCATGAAGCCAGAAACTGAGCCGGAAGAGGCCGCGCCGATATCCGCGGTGACGGCCCAGAAGGAGCTTTGCGAAAGATAAAGCGCGCCCGCGCCACCGGCAAGTACAACGCTCGCTAAGCGGGCGCTGGCGACTCGGGAGCCGAGAAGGAGAAACACTGCGGTCATAGTCATGGCGACTACGGCGATGCCACAACGTCCAACCCGTTTGCCGCGCCATATTGTTACGCGGTCGGCGATAGCTCCGCCGAGCGGGCAGCAGACGGCCATGGCGAGAAAGGGAAGCGTGGCGTAGAAGGCGCTGGCTTTCAGATTCAGGCCGCGAACTTTAGCGAGATAGATGTAAAACCAACTGAAGAAAATCCAAGCGACGTAGCCGTAGCAGAAATAGCTGAAGGTGACGGCCCAGACATTTTTGCTTTGCAGGATTGCGGACCAAGGCAAGGATTTGACGGTATTGGCGTCAGGCGGCGGGATCGTCGAGGCTGATAATGATTCGCTGGACGATAAAGTTCTTCCCGACTGGATGAAGTGGAGTTCGGCGGGAGAAACAGAAGGATGGTCTTCGGGTTTGTCGCGAGCAATTAAAAACCAAATGAAACCGGCTGCGAGGCCGATGATGGCGCTCATCCAGAATGAGGATCGCCAGCCATAGTGAAACATCACGTAACTGATGGCTGGAGGCGTGATACCGGCGCCGACGCCGACTCCGGCGAAAATGATGCCGTTGGCGACTCCGCGTTCCTGGGTAGGAATCCACCAGGAGACAAATTGATTGGAAGCGGGATAGATGACGGCTTCACCGGCGCCCAACAAGAACCGAATCGCGACGAAAAAGAGTAATGCTCCTCTTATTTGCGAAGGCACAATGGCGGTGAGGGTGGTGAAAATTCCCCACCACACCACGCCGACGGTGAGCACGCGACGGGGACCAAGCTTGTCGCTGAGCCAGCCTCCAGCTGTTTGAAATAGGGCGTAGCCTAATAAAAATGAACTGAAGACATAGCCCAATTGGCTGTTGGTAAGGCCGTAGTCCGCGGCGATCGAAGAACCGGCGATGGAAATGTTTACGCGATCGAGAAATGCAACCGCGCTTAAGACAAATAACCAGAACACGAGAAGCCATCGCGTGTGGCTGATGGAGTGCTGAATCATTCGGTCATTCGCTCAAGCACAGATTTGGCGAGGCTGCATTCAAGCTTTGTGGGCCTTCAATAATTGTGTTAATTGGTCCGCGATGATGCGGTCTTCGCCGGGCTGCAACATAAAAGAATTCATCGACAAGCCTTGGTCCGAAGAACTCAGGATGATAGAGGGATCGGATTTTTTCAGAATTGCGCCGGCGTCCTTAGGTGTGATGGCAATTTGATGTGGGTCCCACGTGATACGCAAATGCGGGACGTGGTTGGCGATGGTCGGGGCGGGGAAGTCGGTGGTGACGCCGGGGACAGATTTTACTTTATCGGCAATCAGATCGAGACGGCGCTGCCATTCGGTGTTGAGTGCTTCGTGATCCTCCGCCAGATAGCATTCAAGCGCTTTCACCATGCCGACGATTTCTTCCTTGCCCACTTTTTGACTGCGGCCCAGGGTGTCTTCGTGCGGGCTGTTGTTGAGGAGTGCGTTGGCGACGAGGTCTTTTTTGCCGATGAGCATGCCCGCGCACTGCGGACCGCGAGTGGCTTTGCCGCCGCTGAAGCAAATCAGATCGTAGCCCATGTTGGCATAGTCCCAGAGGTGGGAGACCGGAGGAGTGTCGGCGGCGGCGTCGATGAAAGCGGGAATTTGATGGTCGTGGGCCAGCTTCAGCCATTCTTCGACTTTGATTTGGCCTTCGTTGTTTGCAAAATTCGAAAAGTGCATCATGGCGGTTTGCGGACCGATGGCGCGCTTTACGTCGTCTGCGGATTCCACGACGACCAATTTCACGCCGGTGGAACGCAATTGGTGGTCGAAAGGGTTGCGGTGCGATTTCTGGATGAGGACTTCCGATTTCATGCCAGTCAGGTCGGGTAATTGCTCGATGAATTTGGGATTGTTGCCGGTTAGTATGCCGGCGAGGCCCGATTGCATGGCTGCGGCGGCACCGGAGGTGACGATTACAGCGTAATCGGCGGGAAGTTTTAGCATCTCCGCGATGCGGTTTCCGGCAGCCACTTCCAAATCAGGAATACTGACGAAGTGACGGCCTGCCATAGCCATCACGACTTCTACTTCTGGTCGCATCAGCGAACCGCCGAGGACGGTCATGGTGCCTTCGCCGTTGATTACAGTGGTGACGCCGAGTTCTTTATAGATGTCACCGGTTGAGCCGAAACCCTTGACGGAAGATTTCGCGTCCTCGGTGGAAGTGGCGAATGCGGAAGAGGCGAAGAGCGCGCCTCTTCCGACAATGGCGGAGGAAAGCGCGGTCAATGCGCCTAGGAAGGTTCTGCGATTCCGGCGATCGCGAAAACTCATATTGTTCAGCCTTTCTTGGCGGTGTTTACTACCGCGGCGGTGCAATTAATTTCTACCAGCGACTGGCCTGGAAGCGCGGCAACGGCGACACAGGTGCGGGCGGGCCCTCCGTTAGGAAAATAAGTCTTGAAGACTTTATTGAGGCCATCGTAATCGTCGAGTTTGGTAAGGAAAACGGTAAGCTGCAGAATGCTATCCATGGTGCCGCCGCCGGCCTCGACGAGGGTCTTAACGTTTTCCATCACCATACGGGTATGCATTTCGATATCGGGTGTTTTGCCGGCGTCAGAATTGTCGCCGCGTGAATGCGCGCCTTGACCGGCAATATAAATGACGCCGTTGTAGACGATCAACGGAGTGATGAAGCCGGTGCTTTTGGCTGGCTTGCCTTCATAATCGAGTTTTTTGACGGTGTCTTTATCTCCCGCCGCACCCGCGCTGGGTGAGACCAGCCCAGCGATTCCGAGCCCTGGCAAGAGTGCTGCCAGGCGTGCGGCGAAGCCTCTTCTGGTGCTTACATTCGAAAGCATGTCGATCCTCCTCGAGTGATTTGAACTTGCAACCTACGGCAACGCAAAACCAAAAATGTCGCTTCCGGCGGCGATGGTTACATATTGTTTGCCGAGCACGGCATAACTCATGGGGGAAGCATGAATGGATTGTCCGGTATTGAAATGCCACAAGGGTTTTCCGGAGCGAGGATCAACCGCCTCGAAGGATTGAGTATTGTCGCCGAAAAATAAGAGGTTGCCGGCGGTAGTCATGGTGCCTGCGGAAGAATATCCCTCACCAGTCTGCACGTAGCGCCACGCGGGCTTGTCGCTTTCCAAGTCATAGGCAAGCAGTATTTTTTGGCCATGGTCCATGGCGCTGGGGCGCGCGCCCGTGGAATAATAGGTTTGGCCTTCCTTGAAATTCTCAGGCTTAAGCGAATAGATGCTGCAGTCTTCATTGGCGATGAAGAAGAAAAGTTTTGAGGCGGGATGGTAAGAAGGGGAAAACCAGTTTGTAGCGCCGGCAAATCCGGGGCGGGTGCGCGTGCCGTCCGCGGAGGGTTGTACCCCGGTTCGAATCGGCCGGCCTTGGCTGTCGATCCCGCTGGCCCAATTTATTTTTTCGACGAAGCGGACCGCGGACAAAAACTTTCCATCAGTGCGATCGAGCACATATAAAAATCCATTGCGATTGGCCTGCACGAGAAGTTTGCGCGGTGTTCCGCGAAAAACGGTGTCGATCAGCACGGGTGTTTCGGTGGCGTCGTAGTCAAACAAATCACGCGGCGTGAATTGGAAATGCCACTTGAGCTTTCCGGTGTCGGGATCAAGCGCGAGGACACAATCGGTGTAGAGATCGTCGCCGGGGCGGACAGCGCCGTCGAAATCCGGGGAGGGATTGCTGGTGCCCCAGTACAAAATGTTCAGCTGCGGATCGTAAGTGCCGGGCATCCAGGTGGTGCCACCGCCGTGTTTATATAACTCGCCGGGCCAGCTTTCCGATCCGGGTTCTCCGGGGTCGGGAATAGTCCAAAAACGCCAGGCGAGCTTGCCGCTCGCGGCCTCGTATGCAGCCACAAAACCACGAACGCCGTCGTCGCCGCCGGAAGTGCCGACGATAACTTTATCTTTGACAACCAATGGGGCGCTGGTGGCGCCGTAATTTTTATTTCCTTCGGCGTAGGCAACGTCCCAGAGCAAATTGCCGGAGCGGGAATCGAGACAAAAGAGATGAGCGTTGTCGGTCTCGGCGTAAATGTGAGATTTCCAAACACCAACGCCGCGGCTGTGATGTTGCGCGGCGTCGTCGATCAAGCCTTCGGTGACCGGTCGGGAGTAGTGCCATACGACGCAGCCGGTTTGGGCATCGAGTGCAAAGACATCATTGGCGGCGGTGACCAGCATGAGTCCGTTGACTACTACAGGAGTTACTTCCATGTCGCGAGAATGGGGTGAATGAAAAATCCACGCCGCGCGCAATTGCGAGACGTTGGCCTGGTTGATCTGATCGAGGCTGCTGAATCGCTGGCCAGCGTAGTCGCCGTTGTAGGACGGCCAGTTGGCTGCGACTGGCTGGATATTTAGTTCTTCCGTTTTCACGTCGACGACAATCTCCGGGTGATTCGTTTCCTGGGCCGCGAGAGGCCCAATGCAAAAGATCAGCAAAGCCACGGTGACGATTGCGTTGCGTCGCGGCATATTATTCTGCGAATCCGTTTTCGTGACCTCATGAATCAGGCCGCTCATTCAGCAAATCATTCCTAATCGAAGGAGCGCGAAATTACAACCTGCCAAATTTCTTTACCGCTTCCTGAATGGACTTAAGCTTTTCAATGTCGGCGTACATGGAGTGCTCTTTGAAATCCATTTCCTGGGCTAACGACAGGACCTGGGGCGCTTGCGCGCGGGGAACGACCGTCACGCCATCGGCGTCGGCGACGATAATGTCACCGGCACTGACCGGGACTCCGTCACAGACCACCGGGACATGTGCGCCAGCAAAACGGTAATGGCCTACGGAAGTGGAGGGCACGATGCCCAGGGCGTAGACGGGAAAACCTATTTTTGTGAGATAGGCGACGTCCCGGACGCCCCCGTCAATCACCGCGCCGGAAAAACCACGGGCGGACATCGCGGTGCCCATCAAACCGCCCATGCCGGCGATATCGATGCCGTCTTCCATGGCCATGACGTAGACGGAATTTGCGCCGCCCTGATCGATAGCGGCAAGCATCCCGTCCAAGGCGTGGGGATCGTTGTTGGAATCTTTTTTCAGCTGTACGGTCAGCGCGAAGCCGGCGAATTTGCTTCCAAAGATTGGGCGCATGCGGTTGGACATATACATTTTGCGGCCGGAAATTTTCTCCAGAGCGTCGGAGACGGAAGCTACTTCGACATGGCGGTACGCGTCCAGAAGAGACAGGTCGTCATTGGGGGGATTGGCAGCGTGAGTGTCGAGACGGAGCGTGATTCGTCCGGATAGGGCGGCGTGGAATCGTCAGGAGGCACAGCAGAAGCGAAAAAAGAAGCTGTTTGAATGGTGTGAAAGCAGAGCGCTGCTGCACAGAACCCTCCCGCGTAATGATTGCCAGTGTTGTCAACACCAGAATCTAAATGACGGTAATTCCTAAATTTTTCCGTATCTAAATCGATTCAAATGCAGAAAGCGATTGACGCAAACAAACGTCATGCAGTAATACCATACAGACTGGTTAGAGTGAATTTTTATTGTTGGAATTTTATTGGTCTTATGGAGCAGCAGCTCCTCTCGGAATAGGACCCGAGGATTTGAAACTGCGGGTGATTAAAGATTCCGCTCAGATGGGGTTCGTGGCGATGCGAACAAGTTGTGGGTCGGTCGCTATTCCTAAGCGTGTGCTGGGCAGTTAGCTTTTGCTGGTCGAGCGGCGAGCAGTCATTTATAGATGCGCAAAAAACCCACCAGGCAGTAAAGAGCGGGCCAAGCCATGGGACGAATTCGGAGCTGGGGCGCATGTTGTTTGAGTCTAACTGCGTGGGGTGTCACGGGTTGGACGGACGGGGCGTTGAAAAAGGTCCAAATATCGCGACCCGGCCGGAGATATCAGTGCGTACGGATGACGAGATTCTGGCCATTCTGCGACATGGCGTTGCCTCCGCCGGAATGCCGGCATTCAGCAGGTTGGGCGACAAGAAACTGGAGGCTGTTGCGCGACATTTGCGAATCTTGCAGGGACTGAATGAAAAAAAACAAATAGCGGGAAACACGGGCAAAGGGAGAAAACTGTTTTTTAAGGACGGAGGTTGCGCGACATGCCACAGGATCAACGGCGCCGGAGGATTTTTAGGTTCCGATCTCAGTAGCTACGGCGCTGTTATGTCTGTGGCGGAAATGCGAGAACAAATCATGAATCACGACCAGTTGCCGCGCGCCAGGACGATGGTGGTCTCGACACGAGACGGGAGCAGGCTGTCCGGTTTTGCTCGCAACGAAGACAATTTTTCTCTGCAATTGCAGACTTTGGACGGCAAATTTCATTTTCTAGATAAGTCGACAGTAATCAGTGTTGATCAATCGCCTGCGGCCAGCGCCGCGGATGCTGAAAAAAAGTTAAGCAAGAGCGATCTCGACGCGCTGATAACTTATCTGGTCCGGGTGGCTCAAAGTCCGGAAGTCAAGCTGAAGGCGCCGCCGCATCATCATGAAGAAGATGAGGATTAGGTGTTCAAAGTTAATCAATGCCCAATCGGCGCTGCAGCTGCTCCAGCGTCACGTTCTTGGTTTCAGGGTAGAAGAACAGCACCACAAAAAATTGCAGCACCATCATGGCCGCGAAAAACATAAATGGATAAGCGCCTGAGGATTTCGCCACCTGCGGAAAGGTGTAGGCAATGATGGCATTCATAATCCAGTGGGCTGAGCTTCCAAGTGATTGGCCCTTCGACCGCACGCGATTGGGGAACACCTCACCGATATAAACCCAGATGACCGCTCCCTGGGACAGCGCAAAAAACGCGATGTAAGCGACTAGCAGCCAGATCAGATAAATCTGGTGGGTGTGGGTAAAAAATATTTCGGCTACGCCCGCCAGGCATATTGCCGTGCCTACCGACCCGATGATAAGCAAAGTCTTACGGCCCAATTTGTCGATCAAAGTCATGCCGAAAAGTGTGGCTACAAGATTCATCGCGCCGATGGCCACGGCTTGCAGGTCGCCGGAAATCTTGCTGTATCCGGCTGCCGCGAAGATGTCATTCAGGTAATAGAGGATGGCGTTGATGCCGGAAAGCTGGTTGAACATTCCTATAGTGATAGCGAGGAAGATCGGGAGCCGGTATTTGCGGACGAAGAGTGGTTCCGAGGTTTGCTCTCGTTCGAGATGCACGGAAGCGACAATTTCACGCAACTCATTTTCGGGATCTTCGGCGTCCATCGAAATAAGAACCGCGCGCGCCTCATCAACGCGCTTCTGAGTTACCAGCCAGCGCGAACTGGGCGGAATCCCGAACAACATCACCAGGAAGAGAATTGCCGGCACGGCCGCCACGCCGAATTGCCAACGCCATTCGTTAACGCCCAAGCCGAGCGTGCCGATTACATAATTGGAAAAATACGCCAGTAAAATTCCGAGGACGATATTGATTTGAAACAATCCAACTAGCCGGCCGCGCAATTTTGCGGGCGCCAATTCGGCTATATATACCGGGCCGAGCACGGAAGAACCGCCGATACCCAGCCCGCCGATAAAGCGGGCGACGAGCAGCGTTGGCCAATTCGCTGCGAATGCGCATCCGAGCGCGGACAGCACGTAAAAGATAGCCAGTACCCGCAATGTTTCTCGCCCGCCCCAGCGCTGGCCGGGGATGCCTGCGGACATGGCTCCAATGATGGTGCCGAACAGGGCCATGGCTACGGTGAGGCCTAGCTGCCGTGGGGTCAGTCCAAACTTGAGCGTCAAGGAATGCGTGGTACCTGCGATGACAGCGGTGTCAAATCCAAATAAGAGTCCGCCCAAGGCGCCAACGGCGGTCGCTTTCAACAGCGTGGAATTTAATTTCATTTACCTGCCTGCTTTGGGTTAATGACGCGCGTTAAAGCTACCATCAAACGGAGCGAATATTGATGCGAAAACGCATCGAACCTGCGGCCGTAAGTGGAACGCCATTTTCGTTGGAGAAAGGCGATGTGTATTGAGGATGTCGAGCACGTGAGGTGATAGCCAAACCCTCAGCGTAATGTGGGCATCCAATAACAATGCGTCAGAGATCGCTATTTGCCATCCGCGAAATTCCTGAAGGGCTGCTATTTAAGCCGGATGTTGGACCGTTCAGGAAGAACGAGACCTGTTTGCACTGTTGCAGACATTGCCATTCTACGAATTTAAACTTCATGGCGTCGCGGCCAAACGACGTGTATTGCACTTCGGTTTGCGGTACGTGCTCGAGAGTCGGGTGTTGAGCACGGCGCCGGAAATCCCGAGTGAATTTGAGCCGCTTCGCAGTCGAGCCGGCGCGGTTTCCGATGAGTTCTCTCAGATTTTAGTAAACGAATACCGGCCAGGCGCAGGCATTGGCTGGCATCACGACTCGCCTGCTTTTGGAATTGTGGCAGGCATCTCGCTTGGCGCGACGTGCACCATGCGGTTTCAATGTGACAGCGGGGAAGAGCGCAGAACGGCTGCAGTGGAACTGCCCTCGCGATCCATTTATTTGCTGACCGGGGATGCCCGCAATTTATGGCAGCATTGCATCGCGCCAATCAACGAATTGCGCTAATCCGTCACCATGAGAACGCTTAGAAAGCAGTCCAGCGATAACGATTGATCGGTGAACCCTGGCGACATGTTTGTGGCCGGACGGGAAGCCGCGATGGTTACGAGTGATGCCACTTGCGCGCGTTCGCTTACAAAAACTGAACGACCGCAGCCGGTAAATTTACGCAGTGCGAAGCTGCGCATGACGGAACTTGGTTGTGGCTAGAACGGTAATGGCTACGAACGCCAGTAACGCAACCAGCTGGGTGATCTTGAACGCCGGCTCGGTCTGGGTGGGGGCGAGCGCTTTCAATGCCGGGACGCGGCGGAAAAGCTGCACCACCAAAACGAACACATTGAGATACAGAGCGATCATCGAGCTGATGACGTAGGTTGTACGCCAGCCACCCGCAAGATGTTGACGGTACAGCGCGAAGATCGCCAAGGCCAAAACCATCAGCGAAATGGCGCCGACGATATAAGACGGCTTGAATCTGTGAAACGGAAATATAAATCCCGTGACGCTGGTGAGTACGGTGGTCCACAGAAAAACAGAGGTCCAACGGTCGAGCTGCCTGGCATTGATCAAGGCGTAGGCAACAACTAGTCCGGAGAAAATCCCTATCAGGCTGATCACCACAGGAGCGAACGTGAAAATCGATAAAATCATAATCCATTCCTCCTCTTACAACGTCTTGCGTTTCGAATTTCCTGGCAGCGACAACTTGGCCGATTTCTTTCCTGGTGGGGAGTTGTGATGAGGGGCACGGGTTGCGCAGGAAGTCTCGCTCGACGCAACCCGCGCGGAAGATGTCAGGATGTCGCGGCTGTTGCGGTGCCTTTGAAGAACGAAAGCAAATCGGCATTGATTAGGTCCGCGTGGGTGGCGGGCATGCCGTGCGGCAAACCGTGATAAACCTTCAGTGTTGATTTCTTGAGGAGCTTTGCGGCCATGGGACCGGCAGCCGCGATGGGAACAATCTGATCGTCATCGCTGTGCTGCACTAGTACGGGGATATCGATTTTCTTCAAGTCCTCGGTCAAATCGGTCTCTGAGAAAACCTTGATGCAGTCGTAGTGAGCCTTCACGCTGCCCAACATTCCTTGCAACCACCAATGCTCCCGGATGCCTTCAGAAATTTTTGCTCCAGGGCGATTGTAGCCGTAAAACGGCAAGGTAATGTCTTTGTAGAACTGTGGGCGGTTGGCCGCGAGCGCTGAGCGGAGCTCATCGAAGGCCGACACAGGGGTGCCGGTCGGATTCTTTTCGGTCTTCAGCATCAGTGGCGTGATGGAGCTGATTAGCGCCGCCTTGGCAACGCGGCCGGTGCCGTGACGTCCCAGGTAGCGGGCCACCTCGCCCCCTCCGGTGGAGTGTCCGACCATGATGGCTTCCTTAAGGTCGAGAGCGTTGAACAGTTGGGCGAGATCGTCAGCGTAGGTATCCATATCGTTGCCGTCCCACGTTTGAGTAGAACGGCCATGACCTCGGCGGTCATGCGCGATTACGCGATAACCGCGCTGGCCAAAAAACAACATTTGCCCGTCCCAATCGTCACCGCTTAGCGGCCAGCCGTGACTGAAGACGATAGGCTGTCCTTTGCCCCAATCTTTGTAGAAGATTTCCGTATCGTCTCTTGTTGTGATGGTTGCCATGAGATTTTCTCCTTCACGCGAATTTTATTTACCAGATTTAGGAAGGGCCCTTTGCCAGTTTCTGATAGAAACTTTCTAGTCAACTCTCGCGAGGGTGCCAACGGTCACCTTTCATGACTTGCAACGCTATAGATGATTCAGCAGCTACAGCGGTGCGAACTTTTTCGACTTGCCTTTCAGGGAGAGAGAGCAACCCGATGGACACGGGCCGTCGGTGGGCGGCCTGCAGTCATCACCGGAGGCGGCTTATATTATAGGCCCGTACCAGATTTGCCAACACGATCGTGTGATGATTCTTCTAATGGCGCGGTTCCAAAATATTTATCCAGTGGATTACGCAGCCCCGTGGAAGTTCACAAGGAACATGCGCGTATCGATCGAAAGGCTACTGACATCGAATAAACGTAGTCACTTGCGGCGAAGTTCGTTGCAAGCGGCGAAATCGAGGTGTTCATGCCGGCTTCTGCACGTCTTGCGAGCACGCCGCTTTCTATTCTGGACTTAGCACACATACGGCAGGGCGGAACGCCTGCGGAGGCTTTCCGCAACTCGCGCTTACTGGCTCAACGCGCGGAAACGCTCAATTACAAACGCTTCTGGTTGGCTGAACACCACAATATTCGCGGAGTTGCGTGTTCGGCGACCTCCGTTTTGATCGGCTACATTGCCAATGCTACATCGAAGATTCGCGTCGGAGCCGGCGGTATCATGCTGCCGAATCACTCCCCGTTGGCCATTGCCGAACAATTCGGCACACTCGAATCGCTGTTTTCCGATCGCATTGACCTCGGTGTCGGCCGCGCGCCGGGCGGCGATTTCGGCAGCAGCGCGTGCCTTGCGTGGTCCGTTCGTTACCTCAGGCGAGGATTTTCCAGAGCTTCTGGACGAGTTGCGCCGCTATCTCGGAAAACTGCAACCCTCGCAACGCGTCCACGCTTATCCTGGCGAAGATACCAACGTTCCCATTTATCTTCTTGGCTCCAGCGATTTCAGTGCGCGTTTGGCCGGAGAACTCGGTTTACCGTTTGCGTTCGCGGCTCATTTTCAACCGGGACCGCTGCTGCCGGCGCTGCGAATCTACCGCGCTTCATTCCGGCCGTCGGCGGTTCTCGAGCGGCCGTACGCCATGGTTGGAATTCCGGTTATTGTGGCTGACTCCGACGAACAGGCTCAGTTTCTCGCGACCACGCCAGTACAAATGTTTTTGAATTTGATTCGTGGTGTGCCCGGACCGCTGCCGCCTCCAACAAAAACTCTCGAATGGACTAGCGCCGAACGAGACGCGGTTGCCGCGAAACTTGGAGCCGCGATTTTTGGAGGCCCTGAACGAGTCGCCGCACGCCTGAACTCGTTCCTGGAAGAGACCAAGGCTGACGAGCTGATCGTGATTACGAATACTTACAACTTCGAAGATCGTCTTCACTCTTACGAACTACTGGCGAGCCTTGCGGGCAAAGTGCAAGAGAATCCGCAGACCGTCAGCGCCGCGAATAGGTAATCAACTCACGAACTGCGGAGAAGAGCGTCGCGGTTTTCCCCCGAAGCTACCTTGTCGAGCCTTGATGCTGAGCAGTGTCGACGCCCTTTCGCAGTACGCGAACACTTGTCGCGCTGCCCACATGTACCTCTGTAGTCATGCCAAGGAACATTCCGTGTTCGACAACGCCCACTGTGTCGTGTAATTGCACGGCTTTCGATTGGATGGAGATGCCTTTTTCAAACGAGCAATCGAGGATATAGTGACCGCCATCGGTTATAAATGGCACCCCGCTAGCGTCCAAACGCAGCACTGGCTTCCACCCAAGCTTCTCCAAGCGATGCGCCGTCGACTGCCATCCGAAAGAAACGATTTCCACCGGAACTTCCCCATGGGAGCCAAGTTTATTCACAATTTTGCTTTCGTCTACCACGATGATCAGCTGCCGGCCGGAACTAGCCACAATTTTTTCACGCAGCAGCGCGCCGCCGCGTCCCTTGATCAGGTCGAGTGAGCCAAGTTCCATCTCATCAGCTCCGTCAATGGTTAGATCCAGGGCAGGATAATCCTCAAGGGTCGCTAAGCGCATGCCCAATGCGTGCGCGAGCACTTCAGACTTATGAGAAGTCGGGACGCCTATAACCTGCAGGCCGTTTTTCACTTTTTCGCCAAGGATGTGGATGGCGATCTCCGCCGTCGATCCCGAGCCCAAGCCGATAACCATCCCGTTTTTTACCAATTCAGCCGCGGATGCCGCGGCGCGTTGCTTTTCGTCCATGATTTCTGCGGTCTCCGTCTCGAAGCAGTCAATCAATATAGCAATTAGAACAATCAAAAATACTAATTCGTGCTTAGGCAATATCCGCCCGCGCCTATCTTGTCAGGTCCAGGTTCCACCAGGATGACAGATTTTGGCACCCAGGAAGCGCCGGGCCGTTTTTATATCCGCGGGATCAATGTATATAAAAACCTCGGTCGTGAATCTAATCCGGGAGTTGATCTTCGTTTTGTAGATGGCGGTATCGCAGACTCATCCGGATGTAACTTCCATCAAGTTTCTGCGCAGCCACAGTCAACAAACGAGAAGCTGAGTATTTTCGGACCGCATTTGTATTCGAGTCCATTAACGGTTCGAAGCTCAGCAAAAAACTCGCGGTGTTGTTGGGGAGGTTTATGAACGCGTGGCCAGCAAGTGTTACCGCTGTACCAACTCGCAGGGCACTGATGTTTGCGAGCACTGCCACAGTGCTACTTTTTGGCACTGCATTGCTTTCGGGGTGCGGCAACAAGAACACTTCGGCTGCTGGCCCGCCACCACCAATGCCCGTCACAGTTGTCAGAGTGCAGCCGGCGGACGTGTCGCTGACCAGCGAGTGGGTTGGAACGCTGGACGGCTACGTCAACGCGCAGATTCAGCCCCAGGCGAATGGATACCTGATCAAGCAGAATTACAAGGAGGGCGCGCTGGTCTCCAAGGGGCAGGTGTTGTTTGAGATTGATCCGCGCCCATTTCAGGCCGCGCTCGATCAGGCCAAAGGGCAACTTGCCCAGGCCAAGGGACAAGTGCAGCAGGCCAAAGCGCAACTCGAGCTTGCGCAGATTAACGTGAACCGAAATACGCCACTCGCGGAAGCCCGCGCTATTGCGCAGAGTCAGCTAGATAATGACGTTCAACAAAAAGCGCAGAGTGAAGCTGCCGTCGAATCGGCTAAAGCTTCTGTCGCTGCCGCACAGGCCGCGGTCGAGAATGCGGAATTGAATCTCGGCTTTACCCAGGTGCGGTCGCTCATCACCGGTATCGCGGGACAGGCGACCGTGCAGGTCGGGAACCTGGTCAACACGCAATCGGTGCTGACCTCCGTCTCGCAACTCGATCCGATCAAGGTTTATTTTTCGATTAGCGACACCGAGTATCTGGCCCTGACGCAGCAAGCGAAACACAAAGGCGGCGACCTGCTGGAGAACTCTTCGGCCATTCCCCTGACACTCACTCTTTCAAATGGCGAGAATTTTCCGCACAAGGGTCGCATTGCCTTCGTTGACCGCCAGATGAATAGCCAGACCGGTGCTATTCGAATCGCCGCGGCGTTTCCGAATCCCGGAAATCTCCTGCGCCCAGGCCAGTTCGGCCGTGTCAAGGCAGAGACTGAAGTCCGGCACAACGCTTTACTCATTCCGCAAGTAGCTGTTTCGGAGTTCCAGGGCATGCAGCAAATTTATGTGGCCGGGCCGGATGGCAAGGCTCACATTGAAACCGTAACGCTTGGTCCACAGATTGGCACGAACTGGGTTGTGAATTCCGGTGTCTCCGCTGGGGCGCTGGTCATCGTCGACAATCTGCAGAAGCTTCGGGATGGCGCGTCCATCAATGCGCATGAGCAATCTACGTCTGCCGACGCCGGTGCCGGCGCTTCAACCACCAATGGGTCAACGACCAGCGCGGCGGGAAGGTAATTCATGTCGAAATTTTTCGTTAACCGGCCGATTGTCGCGATTGTCATCGCCATCGTCACGGTCATCCTCGGCATGGTGTCGCTGGCTTCACTGCCCACTCACAGTTTCCGAATATCGTTCCGCCGGAAATTCTCATCACCGCCACCTACCCTGGCGCTGACGCCAAGACTCTCACGCAAGCCGTCGCCACGCCCATCGAGCAGCAGATGAACGGCGTTGACAACATGATTTACATGGATTCGGTGAGTGCTAACAACGGAGTAGTGCAACTCTTCGTGGATTTCGACATCAAAACCAACCCCGACATTGACCAGGTACTCGGGCAGCTGCGCGTCGATCAGGCTCAGTCGCAACTTCCCTCGCAAGTTACCGTCGCGGGGTTAACGGTGCAGAAGTCACTCACGTCGCCACTGATGTTAATCGCCATCAACTCTCCCGGCGGCAAATTGGGCCAGGATTTCCTCACCAACTACGCGGTGATCAATCTGCAAGACCAAATCGCGCGCGTGCGCGGAGTTTCGCGCGTGCAGGTTTTCGGCGGCACCTATGCGCTGCGCGTATGGGTTCAGCCTGACAAGATGGCCAAGCTAGGAGTCACTGCCCCAGAAGTAATCGCCGCGATCCAGACGCAAAACAATGTGAACCCTGCCGGACAGATCGGCGGCGAGCCTATTCCCAAGGGACAGCAATTCACGTACACAGTGCGCACTCAGGGGCGGCTCGTAAAACCAGAAGAGTTCGGCAACATTATTATCCGGGCCAATCCTGACGGCTCCATCCTTCACCTTAGTGACATCGCTCGCATCGAACTGGGCGATCAGGCTTACGCCATCTCTGCCCGCTATAACCAGGCGCCCTCCGGAGTTATGGCCATTTATCAACTCCCCGGCTCCAATGCGGTCGAGACCGCCGTAGCAGTCAACGCGAAGATCAAGGAACTCTCAGCTACGTTCCCTCCTGGCATTACGTATTCCGTGCCTCTCGACACCACCAAGGCCGTTACTGCCGGCATCCGCGAGATCGTTTTCACGCTCGTGGAAGCGTTAGCGCTTGTTGTGCTTGTGGTGTTTCTATTCCTTCAGGGATGGCGCGCCACACTCATTCCGTTGTTGGCCGTTCCGGTTTCACTCGTCGGAACATTCATTATTTTCCCGGCGCTTGGATTTTCGATTAACACGCTCTCACTCTTTGGATTGGTGCTGGCCATCGGCTTGGTAGTCGACGACGCCATCATCGTTGTGGAAGCTGTCGAGCACCACATTGACGAGGGTATGGACCCCAAGGCCGCGACCATAAAAGCCATGGAAGAAGTTGGCGGCCCGGTAGTGGCCATCGCGCTGATTCTGGCTGCGGTGTTTATTCCAACCGCGTTCATTCCCGGTATTACTGGCCGGCTGTACCAACAATTCGCCGTGACCATCGCGATCTCGGTGCTGATTTCCGCATTCAACGCGCTTACGCTTTCTCCCGCGCTCGCGTCGCTGCTGCTCAAGCCCAGGGACACTGAAAAGAAAAAAGGCTTGCTTGGCAAAGGGTTCGGTCTTTTCAATAAATTTTTTGGACGCACGACGGAAAGTTTTGTGTACACCTCCGACGTGCTCATCCATAAGTCGGCAATCGCCATGACGGGCCTCGCGATAGTCGCGGTGCTGGCGGTTTTCGTTGGCAGCAGTCTTCCCGGCGGCTTTATTCCGACTGAGGATCAGGGCTACATGTTTCTGGCGCTGCAGCTACCCGACGGGGCTTCGGCACAACGTACCGCCGCCGCCGAACAGAAAATCAGCACGGCCTTATTGAAGACGCCTGGGGTGCAAGGCGTGATCGCCGTCAATAACTTTTCGCTGCTGACGCAGGTGCAGAGCACCAACGCTGGTTTTTTCTTCGTCGCTCTTAAACCTTGGGAAACGCGTAAGAGCAAGGAGCAGCAGCTCGAATACATTCAAAGCCATTTGCAAAAGCAGCTCTTCGCAGACCCGGACGGTATTGCCTTTGCCTTCCCGCCGCCCTCGATTCCGGGCATCGGAACTTCCGGCGGAGTCACCATGGTTCTGGAAGATCGTTCGGGCACGGACGACCCCACGACGTTGACGAAGAATGTGTTCGCTTTTCTGGGTGCGCTGAAGGACAGAAAAGAGATCGGCGCGGCGATCCCGTCGTATCAGCCTGCGGTTCCGCAACTGTATGTGGATGTCGATCGCGAGAAGGTGTTGCAACAGCAAGTGAGTCTGTCAGACGTTTACACCACCATGCAGACTTTCATGGGCGGCTATTTGGTGAATTACTTCAATCGGTTTGGCCGGCAGTGGCAGACCTATGTGGAGGCCGAAGGGACATCGCGCACCAACATTGCCAATATTGATCAGTTCTATGTTCGCAGCGCCAACGGCGGGCAGGTTCCGCTGGCCTCGCTGGTCAAGGTGAAGCAGATCACCGGCCCCGAATTTATTTACCGCTTCAATGAGTACAACGCCGCACAGCTCAACATCACCGGCGCACCGGGCTACAGTTCCGGCCAGATTCGCGCCGCGTTGGAAGACGTCTTCAAGAAGACTATGCCGCCAGGCGCGGGCTTCGATTATTCCGGGATGTCCTTTCAGGAGCAGCAGGCCGAAAAGGGCGTGCCGTCCTGGGCCGTGTTTGGATTGTCGCTGCTCTTCGTCTTTTTAATTCTTTCCGCGTTGTATGAGAGCTGGTCGCTACCTTTTAGCGTTTTGCTGAGTACTCCCGTTGCGATTCTCGGAGGATATCTCGCGCTTCGCGCCCGGCTGCTCGAAAACGACATCTTCGCTACTGTGGGGCTGGTTATGTTGATCGGGCTGTCCGCGAAGAATGCCATCCTCATCGTCGAGTTTGCTAAATCGAATTACGAAAATGGAATGAGCATCTCGGAGTCCGCTCTGGGCGCCGCACGCTTGCGTTTCCGCCCGATCGTGATGACCGCTCTAGCCTTTATCTTCGGATGTCTTCCTCTGTGGATAGCAACGGGGGCCGGCGCCGCTTCTCGTCGCATCCTCGGAACTGTGGTGATTGGCGGGATGTTCCTGTCGACTGCCATCGGACTCATCTTTATTCCCGCGACTTTCGCAGTCGTTGAATATCTGTCCCATCGCTTTGTCAGAGGCGGCAAGAACACCACCATGGATTCCAAGGCTGACGTTGACGTACACGAAGGCCAAGCTCCCGGGCCGCAGACTCCCGCTCTCGGAGACATGGCATGAAAACTTGTTTGATTTGGTTCAAGCGCTCATCTGCAATCGCACTGGCAACTCTCGTCATTGCCGGTTGCAATGTCGGACCTAGATACAATCGCCCAACCGTTTCTACACCGCCGGCCTTTCGCGGCGCGGACGATGCTTCCATCGTCAGCGATGCGCAGAACTCGGTCGCCGACCAACAATGGTCTGAAGTTTTCCGCGAACCGGAGCTGCAAGCTCTTATTCGCACCGCGCTGAACAACAACTACGACATTCGCATCGCGGCGCGGCGAGTGCTTGAGCAGCAGGCGCAAGTTCAGATCACTCGCTCACAGGAATTTCCACAAGTCACGGGCGGCGGCACGGGTGTTGGCGCGACGCTGCCCTCCAATCTGGGAGTCAACATCGCCAGCCCTCTCGCGTTCGGCAGCTTTAATCTTGGGGCAGCGTGGAATCCGGATTTCTGGGGTTTGTACCGCAAGCAGGCGGAGGCCGCGCGCGCGCAGCTTCTGGCCCAGACTTGGGCGCAGCGAGCTGTGCGCCTGACGCTCATTCAGCAGGTTGTCAGCACTTACATCGACCTGCGCGCATCGGATCGGAAGTTGGAGATAACCAAGCAGACTCTAAAAGTTCGCCAGGATTCTCTGGATCTGACCGAAAAGTTGGAGCACGGCGGCTCCGCCCCGCTCTCGGACGTGCGTCAGGCCGAGCAACTCCTGTACACCGCCTCATCGCAAGTTCCGCAACTCGAACAACAAATTCAGCAGGACGAAAACGCACTCAGGCTTTTGCTCGGCGAGGATCCCGGCCCGGTTGCTCACACCGCTCCAGACGCGCTCGCGCCGTCGCCCCAGGATTTGCCGACCGGTCTTCCTTCGCAGCTTCTCGAACGCCGCCCGGATATTCAGCAGGCTGAACAAACTTTAGTCGCGGCCAATGCTCAGATCGGAATCGCTCGCGCACAATTCTTCCCGCAGCTTTCCATCACGACTTCCGCCGGCGTAGGCGGCGACGAATTCTCGAATCTTTTCGATGTTTCCGGAAAAACTATCTACGGTATCGGATCACTTACACAGCCGATTTTTGAAGGTGGCAAGCTTCGCGGCCAGTTGAAGCTTTCTCGCGAAACCAAGGAAGAGATGGTTCTCAATTATCAGAAGACCATCGCCACCGCTTTTCGCGACGTTTCCAACGCGTTGATCGCGTTGAACAAACAACGTGTATATCGCGAGCAGCAGGAAAAACTTGTCGCAGCTGCGCAGGATGCCACGCGGCTCGCACGCCTTCGATATCAGGGCGGGGCCACCGGATATCTCGAGGTTCTGACCACAGACTCAAGTCTTTATTCGGCGGAACTCAACCTTGTGGACGCGCAGCAAGGCGAAGCCGTCACCGTTGTGCAACTCTACAGCGCCCTGGGCGGTGGCTGGCGGTAGTTAGTTAGGCTCTTGAGGCCGATGCCGTACATTGCGAAAGAAATTTGGCCTGGCATTCCTCGCGATTTCTGGCGCGGCTGCTCTTTTCTAGCCTGCGGCCGCTGCCATACGGTCAAGTTCCTGCATTTTCTTTGCGTCCACCTTTAGCTCTGCTGCGGCCACGTTCTCTTCGAGGTGCTTGACCTTGGAAGTTCCTGGGATCGGCAGCATCACGGGAGATCGAGCTAGCAGCCAAGCCAGAGCTACCTGTGACGGAGTCGCCTTCCATTGCGCAGCAATACGACTGATAGGGCTCTCGGAACCAGAGACGCGACCGGCCGCCAAGGGAAACCACGGAATAAAACCCATTTTTTCTTTTTCGCAATACTTCAGAACATCTTCCGATCCGCGGTCGGTGACGCTATAACGATTTTGAACACTCACAATCGGCACAATCGTTCGCGCATGATCAATCTGTCGCACGCTCACTTCCGATAAGCCAATGTGTTTGATTTTTCCTTGCGCTTGCAAGTCCTTCAGAGTTCCGAGCTGATCTTCAGCCGGCACTTTCGGGTCGATTCGATGCAATTGATAAAGATCGATCCGGTCCAGCCGCAATCGGCGCAAGCTGCCTTCGCAGGCGGATCTCAGGTGTTCAGGTTTTCCGTTTTCAACCCATTGGTTGGGACCTGGCCGCATCAAAGCCGCCCTTAGTGGCGATCACCAGCCCTGCCGGGTACGGGTGCAGCGCCTCAGCGATGATTTCTTCGCTAACATCGGGACCGTAGGAGTCCGCGGTGTCGATAAAATTGATTCCCAGTTCTACAGCGCGCCGCAAAACCCTGATGGCTTCAGCCCGATCTGCGGGCTCGCCCCAAATTCCTTCTCCAGTGATTCGCATCGCTCCGAATCCTAGGCGTGTAACACGAAGATCGTTTCCGATCAGGAATTCGCCGGATTTTTTAGCGGATGGTTCGTTTCGTTGCACTGAGGGTTTGTCATTCTGCGTCGGATTTCCCCTTTCCAATAGATGAAATTGATTGTCGAACTGCTTCTCCTTTGGAGTAATTAAGATAAAAGCGGTGCCGAAAAACGCACGGCCCTTTGCGACCGCAATGCTCCCAGAATTATCGCGCTACCGCGCCAATTTTGCGAACGGCTTGCGCAAGTCGCAGCCATCACATTTCTGGACCAATGCGCCCCAATTTAGATAGAATCAGAAGCGACGCGGCGGGCGTCGTACAATGGCAGTATAGAAGCTTCCCAAGCTTCGGACGTGGGTTCGATTCCCATCGCCCGCTCCAGATTTTAAAAGACTTACGCGGCCGCGCCGGTTTCCATGGTTTCCAAAACATCAATTTTGTTGCCAAACTTCATGGAAAATTCGTTGCGGATTTGTTCGAGAGGAATTTCGCCAGTGTAAAGCGCCGTCATCGTAGCGGAGGCATGACCCATCTGCTGACGAATAACGGCCGGGTTTACTCCAGCAAGTTCCCATCGCCGGTTGCACCCTCTTCGAAAGGCATGCATCCCAGCTTTCTCAAGTCCTAGAGTTTCCAGAGCCGGATGGAGTCCTTGATTCAGTATGTTGGTTCCCAGAAGCGGGCCGCCCCGTTTCGAATGAAAGATAAGCGACTGAGAATCAGTAACGATTCCAAGCAACCGCGCGAGTTTCCACACTCGAGCTTGTGACTCTTCAATCTAGACAGAAACAAACTGGGAGGGAAACGCAAGTCGTCATCTTGAATCGACTTCGAAAGCGCATTCATGAAATCGCCAAGAAGCGGGATTGTTCGATGAATCAGCTCGTGAATAGCGCTCTTCTGGCTTTTTACTCAAAGGGCGGAGAAACCAAACTCAAAAAATCAATCAAGGGACGCGGATCGTCTTTGCGTTCGTACGACGCAATGTCGGAGTCGGAACGTCGGGAGCTTCATCAGATGCTTGCGGCGCTTTCGGCAATGCAATCCGTTCCCTTCGAGGCGGAAGAGCCGAACGGATCCTATTACGAGTACGATCGGAATCTGAAAGCGACAGTGAAGGTAACGCCTGACGGAGAGCGAACCCCCATTGAGAAGTTGGAAACAAGTTTTGAGCCCACGCGCCGGAAAAGTCCGCGCAGAATTGCACACGAGGAAATGACAACCTGACTCAGCAAAAGCCAGCACTGTTCATCATCGCGGGACCGGTGGGTGCCGGTAAGACAACTTTCTATGAAGCCTACTTGAAAGAGCCATTCCCAACACTTGTTCCCGCGCTGAGACACCAGCAACAACCGTTTCTTGAGGAGCGGCGTTCCTTTGCCGTCGAAGATATTCGCGTGGACACCCAACTGCTCGACCAGGCTAAGGCAGCAGGGTATTCGACGAAAGTTCTTTTTATCTCTACGGAAGACGCAAATTTGAATGTGGGCCGGGTGTTGGTGCGCATGAGTCGAGGAGGACAGGCCGTTCCCGTGTCCAGCGTGATTGACTCCTATCGGGAGTCAACGAAAAATCATTTCGAAATCCCCAAACATGCCGATGAATTGCTCGTGTACGACAACACAGCTCATCGCCGCGGCTTCCGCGCAGTGGCGCACTTCATCGGCGGCAAATTGAGTAAGAGCGCGCAGACGATACCGGACTGGGCGGCTAAAGTGTTTGGAAAGGAATTGCAGGCGGCAAAACAACACGAGAAGCCCCGGCGCAGACGCTAGCTTTTTTCTCCCTTAATTCATTGTGTGCTCTGGGCCGCGACTCACTCTCTCCCCTGTTTCGGGACAATGCACCCGTCCTGTAACAACCTGGGAGAGAAGCACCCTCCTGCCAGGTAGAATCACGCCATAGAGTTGAGGTGCGATCATTGAGCTGATTTCTGGAGTGCTTTCAGTAAGGGTTGAGCCCTTTAGGTGTGGATAAAATGCTCGGAGTATGTATATACTTTCCGAGAGGTTTATCCATCATGGCGAGTGTTTCAAAGGCCGTGGATTCCGCACGCAAGGCTTTCAGCAAGCGTGGGGGTATGCTCCGGACGGTGGACGCGCTACGGCTGGGCATCCATCCTCGTACGCTTTACAAACTCCGTGACCAGGGGGAGCTTGAACGTGTTGGCCGGGGACTCTACCGCCTCTCCACTGCACCACATCTGACTAATCCAGACTGGGTCACGGTGGCGATTCGTGCCCCCAATGCAGTAGTGTGCCTGATATCCGCGCTGGCTCATCATGGTATGACAACACAGGTTCCCCACACCATTGATCTTGCCATCCCCAGCCATGGGCAGATACCGAAGGTTGATGCTCTTCCGATCCGAGTGTTCTGGTATTCCGAGCCAGCTTTCAGCGCAGGAGTTGAGCTAGTTCGAATCGACGAGGTTTCCGTCCGAATCTATTCGGCTGCAAAGACGATAGCCGACTGTTTCAAGTACCGCAATAAGATTGGTCTGGATATCGCTGTTGAAGCCCTGCGGCGATTTCGGGAACTGGAGAAAAAGACAGACTTTCGGGAACTAGTGCGCTACGCGCGCATTTGCCGTGTGGATAGGATCATGCGCCCGTATCTTGAGGCTACGCTGTGAGCAAAAGAGATATCGGAGCTTCCGTGCGTCAGCGCTTGCTGAATCAAGCACACGAACAGGGGAGGCCTTTTCAGGAACTTCTCCAATACTTTGCGATGGAACGATTCCTGTACCGACTATCGAAATCACAGTTCCGTGACTCGTTCGTTCTGAAGGGTGCTCTATTGCTGACAGCCTGGAGGGCGCCACAGTCGAGGCCGACGATGGACATTGATCTGATGGGTCGGATCGACAACAGTCTCGAACACATACGAGTCGTTGTTGAGGAGATATGCGGTCTTGCGGTGGAACAGGATGGGGTAGAGTTCAGGGAAGAGACCATTGAAATCCAGAGAATCAAAGAGGACGCAGAGTACGAAGGGGCGCGGGTTCGCCTGACTGCTACGGTGTCGAAGGCTAGGCTAGTAGTACAAATCGACATCGGATTTGGTGACTCAATCGTCCCTCGTCCGACTGAGATTGAATATCCGGTTCTGCTTGAATTTCCTGTCCCCAAATTGCTTGCGTATCCCAGAGAGACAGTTGTTGCAGAAAAACTGGAAGCGATCACCGTTCTCGGAGTTCTGAATAGCCGAATGAAGGACTATTTCGATCTCATGTTGCTGTCACAGCTATACGAGTTCGATGGTGCCGTCCTGCATCGAGCAGTGAGAGCTACGTTCAAACGACGTTCCACGGAAGTCGAGCCTATGCCCATTGGGCTTTCGGACGACTTCGCGTTGGTACCGGGAAAGGCTGCACAGTGGAAAGCATTTCTTCGCAGGAGCAGATTCGGAACGGACTACGCGAACCTGGATGACATCATAAGAATAGTGTGCGGTTTTGCTGGACCCGTATTAAGAGCAGCTGTTACCGAAGACGGATTTCAGTCTCTCTGGAGACCTGGAGGGCCGTGGGTAACCTAGCTAAGCTAGACTAGCTCGTCGCAATTTTACGCAATAGTGTTTCAAACGATTATTCTGAGCATGTCGGCTTCTGATAGTGAGATTTCATCCGTGAAAATTGTTCTACTATTGTAGGCGATGGTTTGGAAAACCTCTGACACCACGACCCTAACGGAAGTGTCTACACGTAGTGCGAACGTTCTCATGGATCTTCAGGATGTTCCGATTCGGGTCGGCCAAGAGAAAACTGCATGTACGCCGTCCCGGCGCTTCAGTCCACTGCGCGCGTTTCGCGTGCCGCCTGCCATCTACCGCCTGATTGGTCCACCCCCAGTGCAAGAACGCAAGAGGTTCCGTCCCGTCCAGCGCGGCGCCGAGCACTCACATCGCGAAACTTGGTTCACCTGAACTGGAGCATTTGGTCGAACTGGAGTACCTAACCACCAGCGCAGCAAGGGTTCTTCTACCGACAGATGAGATCGTCGAGGTCGACATTGCCCCGGTCGAGAAAGATCCATGGGGAGCGGCGAAAAAATCCATCTTGAAGAGTTCAATCAACTCCTGGGGCGGCCTTCCGAGGCCAAATATGAAGGCTCGTATGGAGAGATGGCAGTGTTCACGGATTCTAATGAGACTTCTTTGACACACGGGCGACCAACTCTTCCAATCTCGAAAGTAAGAGCTTTAGAACGGGAGACTGGTTCGACTTTTTGTAGCCGAGGACCAGATCGACAGGTCGGCGTATCACCCTTCAGCGGGCGACTCGTTAAAGACGAGGTGAGAAAGTTTTGGGCGTAGGCAGGTAACAGCCCTATGCTGCGTGTCGACGCTATTAGAGACACTCCCATGACGACATGGTCTACCTCGTGTTGTGGCGTGATCTTGATTGCGGAACGCTTGACGTAATTGTCGATGACCGCACGTAGCACTGGGGCAGTGTCCGACACGCCTACGAACGTCTCGCCCACCAGATCCTGAGGACTAATGGCCTTGAGCGCAGCGAGACGGTGGTCACTCGGCAAGACCACCACTAAGGGCTCCTTGATGAGAACACGGTACGCCAAGTCCGGCAGCCCTCGTTCCCGTCGCAGAAAAGCCGCATCGACGGTTTCCTTCAAAAGGGCATTCGCGAGCTGAGGCGAGTATTGGCTCGATATCATCACGTCGATGTTAGGCAATTCGTCGCGCAAGATCTGCATGGCTTCGGGCATCCACGTCGATTCGTGTCCGGTAAGAAAGCCCATGGTGAAGCATGGCTTGGCGGGATGAGCGATCCGCCGTGCAGCTTCGGATGCTCCTGCAACCTGCGCTAGCGCCACGCGCGCGTGTTCGAAAAAGGCGCGACCCGCCGGTGTCAGTTCGATACCGCGAGCACGGCGCGTCAGGAGTCGGGCGCCAATCTCTTCCTCAAGATCTCGTATCTGGCGACTCAATGACGGTTGTGAAGTGTGTAGTTTCCGCGCTGCTACCGTAAGACTTCCAGCCTCGACAACCGCGACAAAATAACGAAGATGTCGTAGTTCCATTTCCGCTCCCATGCTTGCTAAGCATTGCTTCCAGCTTAACAAAGTATGCTTCAACTTTGTTACTACGGAGCCACTGGCGCAATCTAACGAGGTGAGCTCGATACGTCGGGTGAGCCTTTGCACTCATGCCTGATGAGCATACATACATCTGAGAGTTCGGCATCACTGATGCGTAAAGGAGAAGGACAATGTCAGAGAAATTGGAAGGAAAGATTGCACTCATTACCGGCGGTTCGCGCGGCATTGGTGCTGCAATCGCTAAGCGTCTGGCCGCGGACGGAGCGAAGGTGGCCATTACATATACGAAAGGCGCCGACGCGGCCGCGTCGGTCGTCAAGGAGATTGAACGCGCCGGCGGAAAAGCGATCGCGATTCAGGCGGATGCTGCCGATGCCAACGCGGTTAAAGCCGCGGTGGAAAAGACGTTTGCAACCTTCGGCCGCCTTGATGTGCTTGTGAATAATGCTGGCACCGCCATTCCGAAACCGTTCGAGGAGGCGACGCTGGAAGAGATGGATCGCGTACTCGACATTAACGTCCGCGGCGTATTCGTTGCAACGCAGGCGGCGCTGAAGCACATGAAGAGCGGCGGTCGCGTCATCATGATCGGTTCGGCCGTGGGTGAACGTGTCGCGGCGCCCGGGCTTGTGTCATACGCGGGCACGAAGGGAGCCGTCAAGATGTTCACTCAGGCGCTGGCCCGAGAGATCGGGAGCCGGGGCATCACGGTCAACAACGTGCAGCCCGGTCCGATCGACACGGAATTGAATCCCGCCTCGGGTGATTGGGCGGTGCCGCAGAAGGCCGCCACAGCACTCAACCGCTACGGGCACGTTGATGAGATCGCCGCGATGGTGGCGTTTGTCGCCGGCCCGGAGTCCTCGTACATTACCGGCGCGAATCTTACCGTAGATGGCGGAATGAATGCCTGAACCGACGCGCACAAAGTCACATTGCGAATCTCGGCAAGGTGATTCTGCAGAACAGGGAAGGCCGCTCGATTGCGCGAAGTGCGAGGATGATCAAAAAGCAATACAAATCAAGTGGAGGAAGGAGTCCAATGGCTAACGTGGTGAAGAAACACAGCATTCTTCTGAGCTAGCACTGAAAATGGTGGATGCAGCGGTGGCGAAAGCCAAAGAAATTGGCGTTAACGAGAACGTAGCGATTCTCGATGATGGCGGCAATCTCAAGGCCTTTAGCCGGATGGACGGCGCCCCGATCCCTACCATCGAGATTGCGGAGAATAAGGCGTATACAGCTCTGTTCGGCGTCTCCACACAGGAGTTTTTCAACTTTATCCAGGGCGACCCGTCGCTTTTGGCTGGCCTCCCCACGCTTGCGCGTGTGGCGGCGTGGGGTGGAGGGTTTCCAATTAAGGTGAACGGAGAAATTGTCGGGGAGATTGGGTGAGCGGGGCGCCCGCGGTGCAGAACGATGTCGATTGCGCGAGAGCAGCCCTAGCGCTCGTAAACGACGCGGTGTCGGCTGACTAATTTGTAGGCTGAATCAGCGGATGCATCGCGCAACGTTAGGGTTGCAGCATCCTGCCCATTCTCAGACTCTTCGTTCTGTCAGCACTGGACCGCGAAGCCAAGCCGATCAACATTATCGATCACAACGAAAGAGGATCAATGCAATGAGTACCTTTACTGCTGTAACAGTTCCGACACAGTTTGTTGAAGCCAACGGAATCCGCTTCGCCTATCGCCGCTTCGGCAAGGCCGGAGGCGTGCCGCTCGTCTTCAACATGCACTACCTAGCCACCATGGATTACTGGGACCCGACGGTGACGGATGGCTTGGCTCGCGATCGTGAGGTGATCTTGTTCGACAACGCAGGGGTCTCCAACAGCTCCGGCGAGGTCCCGACCACGTTCGAGCAGATGGGCGCCAACGCGGTCGCCTTCAGCCGAGCACTTGGTTTGAACAAGACGGATATGCTCGGCTTCTCGATCGGCGGCATGGTCGCGCAGGAAATCGCGTTGCAGGCGCCCGATCTCGTCCACAAGCTGATCCTAGTGGGTACCGGTCCGCGCGGCGGTGAGGGCATGGCGTCGATGACCCAGGTCGCAAAGCGGATCTTCGGCGCCCTCTATGATCCGCCCGAGCACCTCTGGCTCGCGGTCCTCTTCAGTCCGTCCGAGGCGGCGCAGGCGGCAGGAAAGGAATTCTTGAAGCGGAAGCATCTTCGCCAGAAGGGGCGCGATCCCGAGGTGAACGACAAGGTTTCGCCCGCCCAGGTTGAAGCGATGGACAAATGGGGCGTCCAGAAAAAGGGCTCCTATGACTATCTCAAGACGATCAAGCAGCCAACACTGGTGGTGAACGGAAGTAACGACGTGATCATGCCCACGGTGAACTCCTTCATCATGCAGCAGAACATCCCGGACGCGCAGCTAATCATCCACCCCGACTCCAATCATGGGTCGCAGTTTCAATATCCCGACCTGTTTGTGCAGCACGTCACGCAGTTCCTGAAGGGCTGAGCATGAGCAAAAAGAGAGAAACCAAAAACATGAAAGAAAAGGTGAAGCTTCCAGATCCAGATCATCCCATTTCCATCCAACGCAATCCCGCTCGCGCTGTCGTATCCGTCGCGGGCCGGATGGTCGCCGATAGCCGCAACGCCCTGACGCTCCGCGAAGCGGCGTATCCTTCCGTTCAATACATTCCACCAGAGGATGTTGATTTTTCGCAATTGGAACGGACGGATCATGTCACCTATTGCCCTTACAAAGGCGATTGCAATTACTACAGCGTTCCTGCCGGAGGAAAGAAGTCCGTCAATGCCGTGTGGTCATACGAGAGTCCGCTCCCAGCGGTCGAGGAGATCCGAGGACATATCGCGTTCTATCCCGAGCGGGTAGATGAAATAGCGGATCAGTTTCCCAACATGCGGAAGGATTGACCGACTGGATCTCAAGACTCCGAGAAAGCAGGGCACGGTTTTGCCTGAAAGGAAAGAACAATGAGCCAGTCTAAACAGGACAAGAGCAAGGCACTCGTTCTTGAAGCTTTTGACACTCTCTTCAAACGGGATTACGTAGGGGCCGCGCTACTGGTTCCCGCACTACATTCAACAACACAGCGCTCATATCGCGCCGGGCCGCGACGGTCTGTTCAATCTCATCAAGAGTATCCCGCCAACGTTGAGGTACGAACCCGGAACGATCGTGGCCGAGGGAGACTTTGTGATTGTGCACGGGAGATTTAGCGGTTTCGGTGCTCCCGTGAATTGGATTGCAGCAGATATTGTGCGCATTCAACACGGAATCCTTTTCGAGCATTGGCACGTCATTCAGGACGAGGCCACCAAAGAGCAATCGAAAAGCGGCGCTCCAGTGTTCGGAAAGAATTCCCCGGCTTGATTGGAAGGGTGAATTGTCATGTCCGCCACTGCTGAAACACACGTCGCGCAACGCCAGATCCTGCTTGTTGGACCCTATGGCGTTCTTGGTACCGGTGTCGTCGACGCCGTCGCAGAGAACCCCCAATGGGGCATCACCACAGCCGCGCGTCGACCCCCGCCGGCTTACCGGGCGCAGGCCGCACCCCCTCACATCAGCGTCGATCTCATGGACCGCGAGGGCACGACAAAGGCCTTTTCATCCCTTAATAAGGTGACCGATCTGGTCTTCGCTGCCTACGTCGAGAGACCCACGATGGCTGAAACTGTCGAGCCAAATGCCAGAATGTTGAAAAATACGCTCGACGCTCTTGCCGCGCGCAATGTGCCTCTCCAGCGCATCGTACTTGCCGGCGGTGCCAAGTCGTACGGCTTCAGTCTCGGGGCGTTCAATGCTCCGGCCAAGGAGACCGAGCCACGTCTCATTGCGCCGATCCACTACCACCAGCAAGAAGACATTGTGGCTGAATGGGCAGCTAAGCATGGAGCCAGCTGGACGGTCTTGCGTCCCCATCTGGTCATGGGACCAAGCCTGAACTCGCCTATGAACCTGGTTACCGGTCTCGCGACTTACGCTGCCATGAGTCGCGAACTCGGGTTGCCCTTACGCTTTCCTGGCACCAAAGAGGGATGGAACACTCTCCAAGAGACGACGGACGCGGAACTGTTCGGCCGCGCGACTTTGTGGGCTTTAGGTGAAGACAAAGCACGCAATCAAATCTTCAACGTATCGAACGGAGATGTCTATCGCTGGAGGCAACTGTGGAAGGAGCTCGCCGCCTTCTACGACCTTCCCATCGCAGAGCCACTTGCGATGTCTACTGTTTCTGAGATGAGCGAGAAGGCTCCTTTGTGGGATGCGATGGTTGCCCGCTATGGCCTGCATGCCACACCCTACGACCAGATTGCAAACTGGGTGTTCGTGGACTGGATGCTCAACTTCCGTGAAGAGACAATCCTGAGCACTATCAAGATTCGTCAAGCAGGTTTTGCGGATTGCATCGACACGCACCAGAGCTTTAGGCGGCAGCTCACCAGACTTCGCGACCTGCGCATCATCTCTTGATGCCTGTGGCGCCTTAGGAACAGCGACAAACGCTGAAACTGTCACTCCTCCGTTCATTTTGTAACAGTGACCAGCTCTAAATCGTTCGGTGTGATGATTTCGCCTTTCGAGTTGTGTACTTGCACTCGAAAAGGTTTTCCTGTGCGTTTGTCCAGAACCTGAAAACGCTTCTCGCCGCGGGAAAAGAGATAACTTTCTCCCCACTGACGCAAAGCAACGACGACCGGGAACAACTCGCGGCCTTTTTTGGTGAGGACATATTCCTGGTAGGCACTGCCGTCCGAAGCCGGCACCTGTTCCATCACTCCGCACGCAACCAATTTCTTAAGACGGGCACTCAGGATGTTCTTTGCCAATCCCAAGCTCTTCTGAAAATCGGAGAACCGTCGTGTGCCAGTGAGAGCGTCACGAACGATGAGCAGAGACCACCATTCTCCGATGGTATCGAGCGAGCGTGCCACCGGGCACAGGTTGGCTTTGAAGGATTTGTGTCGCATAGCACCCTCCTCGTATATAATCACTACCAAACTCTGGTTGCACCATTATACCAGATTAGCGCATCCTATGAGTGGTTGCATCATGCAACCAGAATACAAGACAGAAACTCAAAGGAGAGATACATAGCAATGTCAAACCTAGACGAATCAGTGGAAGTTTTCGCGCGAACGACGAGAAACGTGCTCAAGCGAAATTCTATATGCTTCGCCGCCGTTCTTCTGGCAGCAATGGCGGTCTTTGTCGCCGTTCCGAACGCAGCTCTGGCTGCCGCACCCCAGCGCCATGATCAGCAGCCGGGCTTCTACCGGCTGAAAGTCGGCGACCTCGAAGTGACGGCCCTATACGATGGCACCGGCGTATTCGATCCGCACTGGCTGAACGGAACGAAGGCGACGATGGATGGTGTTGTCAAGGGCCTGCACGAAGATCCGCACATGCTGGATGTTGTTGATAGCGGCTTCCTCGTCAACACCGGCAAGCAACTAATCCTCGTCGATGCGGGTGCCGGCACCTGGTGGGGTGGGGCAGCACTCGGGCGCTTGGCGGGCAGCCTCCGCAGCGCAGGCTACACGCCGGAAGAAGTCGACATCGTTTTGCTCACGCATCTCCATTCCGATCACATCGGCGGCCTGACCACTCAAGACGGAAAGCGCGTCTTTCCCAATGCCGATGTTTACGTCGCGAAGGCCGAAAGCGACTTTTGGTTGTCACTGGCAATTGCTGCTAAGGCGCCGAAGGATGCGCAACCTTTCTTCCAGAGTGCCCAAGCCATCGCAGCGCCGTACATCAAGGCCGATAAGTGGCACACGTTCAGTGGCTCCGAGCCAATCGTCGACGGCATGCAAGTCGTCCCGCTACCTGGTCATACCCCGGGACATACCGGCTATGAATTTTCGTCAAAGGGACAAAAAATTCTGTTTTGGGGCGACATCATCCATGCACAGCGCGTCCAGCTGCAGCATCCCGAGGTCACCGCGATTTTCGACATCGACCAGACCGCGGCTGCGGCGACGCGAAATCAATTGCTGCTTAAGCTCGCGGGCGATGTTTTGATCGCGGGTCCGCATTCGTCGGTATTTCCTCCCGTGGGCCGCTTGCGCAAGGATGGGAGCGGGTATAGCTGGATGCCGGTTGTATTTACCGATCGATGGGATCAGAACGCGCCTTCACCGCAAAAGTAGTAATGCCCTAGCTAGCACCCAATGACCGCATGGATTTTGCGGGGGCAAATTCGTACCCATCATCCGCGAATAATCAAGATAGGAGAGGTTATGGAGCGTCTTGCTGTTTGTTCAGCGGTGATCAGTCTCTTATTTCTAATTTCGTGTCCAATTGCATTTGCAGGGGATCAGCGCGGTTTTTCAATCAAGGTGTTCACTTCCCCGGACGATCAGTTTTGGACGAACTCCGTTATTATCGAGGGCGCAAATGAAGTGATGTTGGTGGATGCACAGTTAACAAAAACCAATGCTGAAAGAGTATTACAGGGTATCAAAGAAACCAGAAAGCCGCTGTCTATTATCTACATCACTCATGAGCACGCGGATCATTTTCTTGGTCTGGAGGTTTTTAAGGAGGCATACCCGGGAGTGAGGATTATCGCGAATTCTGCGGTAACGGACCGAATCAACAAGGTCTATCAAGAGAAAGTAGATAAATGGCAAAAGATCCTGGGCTCAGGTGCAACCTCTCACGTTGTTGCCATCGAAAAATTCGACGGCAACTTCATTGAATTTGAGAGGTCAAGAATAGAGGTCCTTAAAAACGTGCAAGGCGACACCGATCAAAACACGATGCTTTGGATTCCTGGACAGAGAATTCTCATTGCCGGCGACGTTTTGTTCAACAGCATGCACGTTTACACCGCAGAAACGGACAGTAAGGCCAGAGGGAAATGGCTGAACTCATTAAAAGAAATCAAAGAATTAAAACCTTCGGTCGTTATCCCTGGACATAGCAAGGTCGGAGCTTCCCTTGACGGGAGTACCGCCGTGGATTTTACGGAACGCTATTTATTAGTTTTTGAACAAGAACTCAAAAAAGCCAAAGACCCGGATAGCTTTATTAATACTATGCGGGGAAGATTCCCATCCGCCGACCTACTCTTGGCAATCGAACGGGGCGCGAAGGCTAATGTTAAACCCTGGCAGACAAACTAACGATTTGGCAGACCGAGCTTTCGTCGCGGGACACGAGGGCTCGAATTAATCAGCGCTGGATGGATGCCAATGAAGAAGCACAAGATTGCTGTTCTGGACGATTACCAAAATGTTGCACTCAAGAGTGCCGATTGGTCGGTGCTCCGCGATCGCGCGGACATCGCCGTATTTCAGGACCATCTCGCCGATCCGGACGCCGTGACTGAGCGATTGCTGCCTTTTGACATCGTTTGTGTCATGCGCGAGCGGACCCCACTGCCCCGTAACGTCATTGAGCGCCTTCCCCATCTCAAGCTCATTGCCTCGACGGGAACTATGAACGCGTCGATCGATGTCGCCGCCGCAGGCGATCATGGCGTCGCAGTGGTCCAGACCGGGTATAGGTCGGACCCGACAATCGAATTGACCTGGGCGCTGATTTTGGCCTCCGCACGACATATTGTGACGGAGAGCACCTCCGTCCGATCTGGTGGCTGGCAGCAAACAGTGGGCACGGATCTCCGTGGAAAGACCCTTGGCGTTATGGGGCTTGGGCGGATTGGATCACAGGTCGCGCGGATTGGGAGTGCTTTTGGAATGAATCTGATTGCCTGGAGCCAGAACATGACGTCGGAGACCGCCAAAGCCGCGGGCGCAATACTGGTTTCCAAGGACCAGCTCTTCGAGCGGGCCGACATCCTGACGATCCATTTGGTGTTGAGCAGCCGTACGCGCGGCCTGGTAGGGGCCGCGGAGCTGGAGAGAATGAAGCCAACGGCCCGGCTGATCAATGCGTCACGCGGGCCCATCGTTGACGAGCAAGCGTTGATCAGCGTGTTGAAGAACAAGCAAATCGCCGGCGCGGCGATCGACGTATTCGACATTGAGCCGCTGCCTCCGTCTCACCCCTTCCGGACGCTGGACAACGTACTGGCAACGCCGCATATCGGATACGTATCCCAAGATCTTTACAAGACGTTCTACGAGGATACCGTCTCGAATATTCGCAAGTGGCTCGACACCCATTAACAAAAGCGAAGACGGGAGCTGCCTTCGATTCAGAGCTGGCGAACAACCTTCATGAAGTCGTCCACTTTTCGATTCATGGACGCTTTGCTGCCCTTCAGATGCTGCTCCATGGTGATGCCGGTAAAGAAGGTCAAGATCATTTCTGTCAGTACGATAGGTTTCATCCGGGGCTTCTCGGCTTCGACATTTCTCGCGATCAGGTCTTTAATAAAAGCGCGGCTCTTTGAGACGATTTCCTGTGCGGCGGGTGGGAGCACAGCGAACTGGTTCATGGAATTGACCGCGAAACAGCCTTTCTGGCCCTCCAGGCTGTAGGGCGCGAGTTTCAGAAAGCGCTCGATGTTTTTCCAGCCAACCGGCTTGGCAGTCAGGAATTCCTCCTCCTGCCGTTTTTAGCGTAGTGCCGCAAACTCTCCAAATACAGCTCGCCCTTGTCCGCAAACTCGGCATAGAGGCCAGACTTATTGACGCCGGTAGCCTTTCCAATTTCTGAAGGCTCGTGTCGGCAAAATCGTATTTCCAAAAAATCGGCAGTGCCTTCTCAAGCACGCCCTCCCGGCTGAAGTTCTTCGGTCGTCCCATGCCTTCATTGTGACGTATTGAACTGTGCGGTGCAATATTCCTGTAACCTGTATCATTTCCACGCATCCTAGTGAACTGTACGGTTCATAAATGGAGAATCAAAGACTGGACCTCTCCAGTCTAAGTGAGGGCTCCGATGATTGAACAACCTCTCATCACCGTCGACCGGTTTGAGGCTAATGCCTACACCAGCTCGCAGGCCGCGGAGCGAGCCCTGAACGGAGCGATCCTGCGCGCAGAGATCGGCAGGAGCTACGAAGAGTTTCTGGAAATCTTTGAGAAATTTTACGCCGATGACGTCGAGGTTAGCAGCGCGGAATCGCGGGAGACGATTCGTGGAAAAGAGAGAGTGCTGTCCTTTCTGGTGAATTTCCTGGCGCCGCTCCACGTAATGGCCGAGGTGGCCGGCATATCGGTATTTGTTCAACAGACTGCGGTTCCTCGCGACACTGCCAACGAAACGCATTCCGCATGGAGGCTCGACATCGCCGGTGTGAGCGGCAAACGCTGCACTTTGAAATGGTACGCCATTCGGAGATGGAAGGGCGCTAGCGTGGTCTACGAGCACCACTACGATCATCAGCAGATCGGCGGCCCGCTGACACTGGAGGACTTGAATTCGGATTTCGGTCGATCGGACATCGAGTCTCGGTTGCCCTCCTGACGACCTCGGAGATTGCGAGAAGAAGGTAATGAATCGGTCCCAACCCCGATTATTAAAGACTGGAGAAAACAAAAATGGCTAGAGAACTCGAGGAGAAAAACAAGGCACTGGTGCTCAGGGCTTTCGACTCGCTTTTCAACAAGCGTGACTACGCAGCAGCGGAGCGATTCTGGTCACCGAAATACATTCAACATAGCGCTCACATTGCTCCTGGTCGTGAGGGTTTGTTTGACCTGATAAAGAGCCTTCCTCCAACACTGAAATACGAAGCGGGAATCATCATGGCCGAAGGTAATTTCGTCATCGTACACGGTCGATTTAGTGACTTCGGGCTCCCTGTGAATTGGATTGCCACAGATATCGTACGCATCGAGGACGGGATACTGGTGGAACATTGGGACGTGATTCAGGATGAGGCTACAGAAGAGCAATCAAAAAGCGGCGCTCCCATGTTCGGAAAGACATTCGCAAAATACAAATGAGAGTGAGTGGTCGAAGGGAAATAAAACCATGGGAAACGAAGGCTCTTACGCAGCTCTCGGCCTGAAGGTATGGAAGGCGCAAATCGAGCGGGCAGATAAGCTTTTTGGAGGCCTCTCTTCCGAGGAGCTCCTGCGGGAAATAGCGCCGGGCAGAAACAGGCTGCTTTATTTGTGGGGGCACCTGACAGCGACGCACGACGCGATGCTTCCTCTGTTGGGGTTCGGAGAGCGCCTACATCCCGAGTTTGATGTCGCCTTCATCTCTACTCCCGACAAGACCCAAGCCGCCATTCCTTCGTACGAACAGGTTCGCCAGGCATGGAAAACCGTAAACGGTGAATTGTGGAGGGGCTTTGAAAAAATGTCGTGGTCCGACTGGCTCCAACGGCACACCGCCGTATCGGAAGAAGATTTCGCTAAAGATGCTTCGCGCAATCGCTTCCACATTCTGCTGAGCCGCACCAACCATCTGTCCTATCACCTCGGCCAGGCAGTGCTCGGACTCAAGTGATCGAATGAAGAAGGATCGGAGCCGGAGAGTGCCAGCTCCGCAAAAACGGAGAAAAACAAATGCCCAAAAAGCTCGAAGGCAAGACGGCAGTCATAACCGGCGGCACCGAAGGGATTGGGTTGGCTACCGCAAAACTTTTCGTGAGAGAGGGCGCCTACGTCTTCATCACTGGCCGCCGCCAGAAGGAACTCGACGAGGCCGTGAAGGCCATCGGCACCAACGTTTCTGGAGTTCAAGGAGACGCTGCCAAACTGGCCGACCTTGATCGTCTTTACCAGACAGTCTCTAAGGTAAAAGGGCGACTCGATATTGTTTTCGCCAACGCTGGTGTTGCCGAATTTATTCCCTTTGGCGCCGTCACCGAAGAACATTTCGACAAGCTATTCAACATTAATGTAAGGGGAACACTGTTCACGGTGCAAAAAGCGTTACCGCTACTGAATGACGGCGGCTCTATCATTCTCAACGGCTCTGTCGCTAGTGTTAAGGGTACTGCCGCATTCGGCGTCTACGCCGCAAGTAAAGCTGCAATCCGCTCTTTCGTGCGAACTTGGACTACAGATCTGAGGGACCGTCGTATCCGCTCAAACGTGGTTAGTCCGGGTCCCATCAATACGCCGCTGGCTAGTCGGCAATCTGCAGACGTGATCGCGCGGATTGCGTCGACCATCCCGATGGGACGCATGGGAGAACCCGAGGAAGTTGCTAAGGTGGCATTGTTTCTGGCTTCAGATGACTCCAGTTTCGTCACGGGCATTGAACTGTTCGTTGACGGCGGCAGAGCGCAGGTCTAACCGGAGCGCGGAGACCTTTTTTGGCGAGCTCGGAAGGTCCGAACGACGACATTGACGTTCAAAGGAGAAAGGCCATGAATGGAAGGGCCTCAAAAAAGACAGAAGTATTGAAGCGCGGTAAAAAACCGAGTGCTTACCGGCGCATTGTAACGCGAAATGTAAACGGGAAGTCCGTGGTGCAAAGCGACGAGCACATGCAGGCCTACGAGTTCAAGACTGTACCCGGCTACGAGCACACGCTCGTCTGGGTCAATCCGACGGCGCCGGATCTTAGCAAAGAGCAAAGGTTTGACCGCTATCCGGACACCGTCGTTCCAGGGCCTGGCGGCACCAGTCTGCACTTCGTGACTTTTCCGCCCGATTCTGCCTTGGCGGATCCGTCCTTCGATGGCGCGGCTGCACGGGACGAAGCGTTGATTCGTCTAAAGGGATTAGCCGATCACTTCGAAAAAGAGGATCCCGGGATGCACAAGACGAACACTGTCGACTACGCGGTTGTCTACGACGGAGAGATTTGGCTGGAGTTGGACGACAGCGAGACGCTGCATTTGAAGCGTGGCGACGTGGTTGTGCAAAACGGGACGCGACACGCCTGGCGGAATAAAGGCACAAAGCCCGTCACGATGCTCTTTTTCCTGAACGGCGCTACCGCATGAATTTGCAGAGTGGAGCGCGGTCGCCATCTTCCAAGGTAACCATGCGTGACTGCTGATTTTGGAGTGCTCTGGAAACTGGATGCATTATGGGACCGCTCGGTCCAAGTATTTTCTTCTTGCTGCGTGCCTCTAAAGGAGCGCGCACAATGTAACCGTGCAGCGATCCATGGCATCACTCAATCGTATGAGTGACAATCAGTACAAAAACACGATTGGATCAGGAGCACACAGGGTTCGCTGCACATCGCTAGGAAATTGATGAGACCTAACTCTCAGGCAGCTAGCGCGGCCATGCGCATGGAAACACAGGGCGTGATTGTGAACAATGACGCGGATGTCGTAGCTGCATCGCCCCTTGCTGTGCAGTACGAAACGCTCGTCCGCGTGTCCCAAGCCATCAGAGCGCATGGCGACCTTAAAGAGCTTTTTGGCGTGCTAGCCGACGAATTGAATCGAGTAGTGCAATTCGACTTCATCGGAATTTCTCTTCGCGACAAAAACTCCGGTACATTTCAAAATTATTTCATCGACATGACCAGTCGCTCCGAGTTAGTTCCCGAACACGAGCTCGCGCCCGAGGAGACTCTCATGTTCTGGGTTTTCGAGCGGCAAGAACCTTTACAGAGGTCGACCAACGAAATGGAGCCGCGCTATAGCCGGCTGCAAGCGATCTTTAAAAGGCACTCTATTCGCTCAATCTGCGCCCTACCATTGACGACCGCGCACCGCAGACTGGGAGCAATCACTTTCGGTAGCAAGCAGGTCGATGCTTACTCGCCAAGCGAAGTTCGATTCGTGTCCGAAGTGACAGGTTATATTGCGCTGGCGTTCGACGACGCATTGAATTTTGCGGCGTTGCGGCAGGCCTCTGAGGAACTACAGCGTAAGAACGACCGGCTGCAGCTGCTTCTCGACGTCACCAATCAGGTGGTCTCCAATTTGGAGCTCCGCGACCTGCTGCGTGCCATCTCGCAGGACCTCCGCCGCGTGATGCAATGCGACTACGCCGGCCTGTCGCTCCCGGATGGGGAAAACAAGCAGCTACGACTTTACGCGGTCGACTTTCCGGAGGGAAAAGGCTTCCTGCAGGAAGACTTCATCTATTCGATGGAGGGATCGCCATCCGGCACGGCGTTTCGAACCATGAAGCCGCTGAGCCTCCAGAGCCCCTTCACCGGTTGGCTCCATTTCCCCATCGTTCAGATCGCGGTTCGTGAAGGTTTGAAATCCTTCTGTTTTTTGCCCTTGATCAGCCGCAATTGCGCCATTGGCACGTTAGTTCTCGGCAGACTGCGAGACGATGCGTTCAGCCAGGCCGATATCGATTTCCTTAGCCAGGTTGCAAATCAAGTTGCGCTCGCCGTGGCGAATGCGCTTGCCTACCGCGAGATTCGGGAATTGAAGGAGCAGCTCTCGAAGGAAAAGCTTTATTTGGAAGATGAAATCCGCACGGAAATGAATTTTGCCCAGATCATCGGAAACAGCGCTCCGCTACGCAAGGTTCTCAAGCGAGTGGAAACCGTGGCACCGACCGATTCGACAGTGCTGATTTACGGAAAGACTGGCACTGGAAAAGAATTGATTGCGCGCGCCATTCATGATCTGAGCCCGCGCCGCTCGAAGCCGTTCGTCAAGCTCAACTGCGCCGCCATTCCGACTGGCTTACTGGAAAGCGAGCTGTTTGGGCACGAAAAAGGCGCCTTCACGGGAGCGATCGTGCAACGGATTGGCCGCTTCGAAGTAGCCGACGGTGGGACGATTTTCCTGGACGAAATAGGAGAAATTCCTCTCGAATTGCAGACGAAGTTGCTTCGCGTGCTGCAGGAGCGGGAATTCGAGCGTCTTGGAAGTTCGCGCACGATTCGGACAAATGCACGTCTGATTGCCGCCACCAACCGCGATTTAGAAGCGATGGTGAGCGAGCAAAAGTTTCGGTCAGATCTGTTCTTTCGCCTGGATGTTTTTCCTGTCCACGTACCTTCCTTGCGGGAACGCGATGGGGATATTCCGCTCCTCGTAAGGCACTTCACGCAGCAGTTTTCCACGCGTATGAAAAAGGCCGTAGAAACGATTCCATCAGCGGCAATGGATGCGCTCTGCCGGTATCACTGGCCGGGGAATATACGAGAACTACAGAACGTAATCGAACGCGCCGTAATTATTTCGACCGGCCCCGCGCTCAGCGTCGATGTGGGTGATCTAAAATTTCCCAAGACCGGTCATCCGGAAGAAAGAACCGTTGCGCCGAAATCCGAAACAAACGGCGCACTTCACAACGTTTTGCTCCAGGCGCTAAAGCATTGTAATTGGGTTGTTGCAGGGCCCTATGGCGCGGCGGCACGTCTTGGAATGAATCGATCAACCCTCCAACTGAGAATACGCAAACTCGGTATCTCAAGCCGCTCTGAATAATCGCAAAGTTTCATTCCGTACCTGCGAAAGCTCCCACTTCTAACATCGCGCTTTTGATGTGCGAAGAAGTTAGCAGTCTGCCAGATTCTCGGCAGTATCACGCTGGCAGCATGATCTAAGAACCCTCTCTCGCCTTGCCATCCCACGACAAATCAATAAGTTCCACAACTTTAAAACACCTCCGCGCTTGGCCCTGGTAATGCATTCCTTCTGAGCGTGAGGCGTTGGCCATGAATGGAATGCGAAGCCTGAATGGAGCGCCAGATGCTCAATCGCCGTTCTCTAGAAAACGCTCCCACTCTTCCATCCTGGAAATTGATTTCTGGATGCCCAGCGAAGTTCGAGCGATCTCGCCGCTCGTGGACCGCTTGATGCGGCTGATTAAACGGTCGCAATGTGTTCCGGGAGAAGAGTTCGGTATCGAGTTGGCGCTCCGCGAAGCGCTCGACAATGCGGTTGTGCATGGCAATCAGGAAAATCCAGAAACAAGAGTACACATCCGCTTCCGCTGCCATCCCGGTAATGAAATATCCATCGTCGTGACGGATCAGGGAAAAGGATTCAACTTCGAAAAGTTTGTTGGCAACGGCAGCACATCCAACCCCGCTTCCGAACATGGGCGCGGTATCCAGCTGATGAAGGCGTATATGGACGATGTGCATTTTGAACGAGGCGGGTCGGAAGTCCATATGCGCAAGCGTTCGCGAACTATGTCCCGTTCGTAACGTCGGGTGGGGGAAGAGCTCGAAATTTGAGGCGGCAAACCAGTTGGTAGTCGAAGGAACACCGCCGGGGGACGAAGCGCGAGTCATGGGAATGCTACGAATCACGATTGCCGAGACACCGACTGAACAAAAGTGGACGGTGGAAGGCCGGCTCGTTCATCCGTGGATCTCGGAACTGAAGTCCACCTGGACGAAAACAAAAACCGCCCGCCGGCAACGCAAATGTGTGGTGGACCTTAACGGCGTGACCTTCATCGACAAGAACGGGGAGAAGGTGCTCGCCCAGTTGTCCAAACAAGGCGCCGAACTTGTTGCAACCGGTTGTTACACCCACCACGTAGTGCAGAACATCGAGAAGAAAAAATCGAATCGTCAGCTGTGAGGAAAGAACGGGAAAGGAACGCGGCATGAATAGAGAAGAACTGAACTGGTTATTGCAAACGATCAAGGACGCCGAGACGGCGGAGCGTTTCGTGTTGGCTCAGTACGAGCGCAGGAGAATTTCCTTTCAGTTGATGGCCGATGTAGCCCAGGAACGGAATTGGATCAATCCCACCGCGAATCAATTCATGACTATGACGACCCGGAGCAGTAACGAATACGCATCGACTGAATTAACAGTTGCTTGAGAGGAGCCGATCATGTCAACGCAATATTTGGAAACTTACAGCGGAAGTGGCGCAGACTCGCCGGCCAAGCGACGCACGGATGCAAGAGATGAACGCGCACTCGTGTTCGCTGCAAAAACGGGAGGTTTGGTTGCGTTCGAAATCCTTTGCAAACAATCCGCCAACACGGTTTTTCATCTAGCGCTGCGGATCATGCGGAACAACGAGGATGCAGAAGATGTCGTGCAGGAGTCCTTTCAACAGGCCTTTATTCATCTCCAGAACTTCAACGGCGATTCCCGGTTTTCAACGTGGTTGTCCCGCATCGCCATCAATGCGGCCCTGATGAAACTGCGCAAGAAGCACCGTTTCTGGGAAGTCTCGCTGGATGAATCGGCGGAAGCTGAGCAGCCGTCTTCACACGTTGACGTCAAAGACCAGGCCTTGAATCCCGAACAACTCTTTGCACAAAAGGAGCGGCAACGGATTCTCTCGCAGGTCATGAATGAGTTAACGCCAGAAACGCGAAAAGCAATCGAGCTGCGTGAACTTGGCGAGCGCTCGACCGAAGAGACCGCGCAAATCTTGGGGATCTCGGTTACCGCCGTAAAAGCTCGAGTATTTCATGGACGAAGGAGATTGCGTGAAAGCTTGAATCGCTTTGTCGCACCAGCTTGGACGGCCGGAAGGAATTATTCCGACGACTGGGCGGTAACGCCAGGATCTCTCACAAGATCAGCTCGCGTGCAACGCCGGTGATTGACGCGAGGAGCAAGGGAGGGCTCATGGTCACGTTTCTATTTGTCGCTGCATTGGCGATTTTGGGATTCCTAATCTTCAGCGGTTCGGATGGTTTTATTGGCCCGAGGCATTAGACCGCACTGGTTCGCGCGGTCAATTCGCGATTAGTAAGTAGTCCTAGATATGTGGATTGTTCGAGTCGCTCTGGACCGGCCGTATACCTTTATCGTTCTGGCCGTCCTCATTTTGGTTCTGAGTCCGATCATGATTTTGCGCACACCGACCGATATTTTCCCGAACATTGATATTCCGGTGATTGCGGTCGGTTGGCAGTTCACCGGCATGAATCCCGAAGAATTGGAAGGGCGGCTCACCGGCCCCTACGAACGCGTACTAACCACCACGGTCGACAACATCGAACACCTGGAATCGACCACGGTGAATGGTCAAGCGATCGTTAAAATTTTCCTGCAACACGGCGCGAGCTTGGACACCGCGAACGCACAGGTGACAGCCGTGTCACAAACCATTCTGCGGTTCCTGCCACCCGGGACCCTGCCTCCGTTGATCATCAACTATAGCGCTTCGAGCGTGCCCATTCTGCAGTTGGGCCTGTCCGGAAACGGTCTCTCAGAACAGCAGTTGAACGACCTCGGACAGAATTTCTTGCGGCCCCAGCTAGTGACTGTGCCTGGAGCCGTCATTCCTTTCCTCTATGGCAGACAACGCCAGGTCATGATCGATTTGAATCCCGGCTTGGTGCAATCGAAAGGACTTGCTCCCCAGGACATTCTCAATGC
>CAVPKZ010000057.1:0-42275 GCA_963705755.1 uncultured Acidobacteriota bacterium
ACCTCAAACCGCACGATCACGCGTGTCCCACCCCGATATCTACCCTGGATCGCCCGTCCATCTTTTAGCTCTAGCGTATCCGCAGACGCGCCGGCACAGAAAATCAATGCCAAAGCGGCTACGCCCACTAAATGCTTGAATGTATTCATCGCGGATTTTCCTCTCAAGCCTGGTGGCCACATCGGCAGTTATAAATCGCCGAAATTGGAGCCCTCGCCCGTTTATCTATTCTATTCGATGTTTGCAAAACGAAGACGGGTTGAGTGTTCTTTTGCGAACTGCTACCAAGGCACACTAGATCACTAACCCAGAATCAAAACGGAAGTTGCGTTAAGAAAGTTGCGCCGCGATTAGTGGTTGCCGCCCGTGGCCGTGTCCGCTTCCAGCGTTTGTTTCGCGACATTGAAGCCTTCTATTTCGAGCACCGCCGAGTCGCCGCCCAGCGCCGCAGAGGAATAAGTCGCCGTAACTTCGCGCTGTTCGCCGGGAAGCAGCGAGAAATAATTGTCTTCCCACAGGATCGGCGTTATGTCCGTCCCCCCTTTGTTACGAGTAGCTCGCAGGTGCACCATGAACGCAATGCTGTTATCCAGATTTTTTACTGTGACTCGCGTCATATTTCTCGTCGCGTCTGTTTTGGAAGACGAAGTCACGTCGAGCTTCACTTCTGGCAGCGTGGCTAGGCCGGTCAGATCCCCAAATTCCGCCTGAGGCGTGTAGACCGTATCCTGTTTATTCTTCCAGTCCAGCACATCCGCCTTGGTGGAAAGCCAGTAAAAATTGTCGCTGACCAATTTTCCCGCGCGGTCCTGTAACTGAAGCCGCAGGAAATAGGTCTTGCTTAACCCCTCAACCTTCGGCAGTTCGAACGCGATAGCCGAACTATCCGGTTCCAGATCAAGAGTCGCGTCTTTCGTGCCTTTATCGGAAGCATCCAGGTTGTACAGTCTCGCCGTGACTTTCACGCCCTTGAGCGGCTCATAAGTGCTGTTGATCACCGCCACTGAATTATTATCGTAAGAATATTGCACGTGCACCGGCTCACAGGCTTCCTTCGTCCCGTAATACCCACCCGCGGGCACCATGTAGTAGTCATACAAATGCCAGATCAACGATGGCCACGCGTTATTCAGCATCCACTGAATCACACCGGTGGAGCTGTACTTATTTCTGGCGTAAGCCTCAAACATCGCGCGCTGCCCATCGTACGTAACCGCCTGGGCTTTGCGTTCGAAGTCGTCCAGCGAAGTAGCTGGCCCGTACCGACGGTTCAGTCCGTCCGCGAAAACATTTATGGTTGTGAAGCGCTCTTTACCCGCGTGAAAATTCCACACCTCATCGACGGGCCACAGATGATCTTTAGGAATGAATCGCTCCAGCGATTCTCGCGGCGGAATCGCAGGCCCCGGGCTCGTTTCCGTGTTATAGCTGTGCGCGCCGCCGGCATCCTTATCCGTCAGCCAGTAAATCGGCGGAACGTATTCGTAAGGCCCGGTCATTTTTACGCCGGATCCTCCCGTAACCGTCGTGGCCGTTTCGCTAGCGGAAGACAGCGCCGGATTCGGCCATTCCAGATCCCTGAGAATCTCCAGATACATGTTCTCCACGTCGGCCGGCGGCGGCCCGTCACTGCCATTCAGCCAGACGAACACGCTGGGGTGCTGTCGCAGAATGTGTATCTGGCTCTTGAGCGATGCAGCCGCGATATCGCGCTGGTCGGCGTGCCAGTCCTTCCAGCGTTCCCACGCATCGCAACACGTCCAGCCGGGCATCACCAGAATTCCCAGCCGATCCGTCTTTTCGTAAAATTCCTCGCGATCCAGACGTCCTTCCAGTCGAATCGTATTCAGCCCCATGTCCCGAACATAAGACAAATCCGCATCCAGCTTGCCCGGCACCCACCGAAACAATAAATCCGGCGCCCACGCCGCGCCGCGAATCAAAACCTTGCGTCCATTTATCTTGAATAAGCGAAAACCCTGGTCGGTTAGCTCCGAAGTGACTTCCCGAATCCGGAAATTCGTCGTAGCGGAGTCGCTCACATGCCCCGCGATCTCGAAAGAAATTTTCGTCGAATACCGAAATGGTTCTCCCATGGTGTAGGGCCACCACAGTTGTGGGTGCGGTAGTCTCAATGCCACAAATTGTTTTGGCGAGAATCGAACGGTCTTTGTTTCACCGGCGGCCAATTGCACTGGCTGGCTGACTTTAATCCTATCGACTTCCGCGCGCAGCACCCCGCGCACCGCATGATCGGAGCTGTTCTGTAGATCGGCGTAGACCGTGAGGGCCGCAGCCTTATAATTCGCACCCAATTTCGACGACACAAAAGGATTGCGCACCGATACCGCCGCGCTTTGCGTCAGAAACACTTCCTTCCAGATGCCCATATCCTTATCAGGGGGCGTGGGATTCCGATCTACCCAGGTAATTCCCGATCATCTTGCCGGCGCGACAACTTCGACTGCCAAACCATGCGCTCGCCACGTTTCACAAATTTCGTAACGTTGAATTCGAACGTGCGGTAAGTTCCAGCTACGTCCTTGGCGTCCGCCACCTTCTGCCCATTCAGCCAGATGTTCGCGCGATAGTTGATGCCGTTAAAGTCCAGCCAGTCGTTTTTCCCGCCCCCACCTGCAGGCGCCGTAAATTCCGTGCGGAACCACCACGAACAAGCAAAAGGACTCCCCACCGGCATATCCGCATTGGCGAATATTGTCTTTTCAGAAAAATTCATGCCCGGAAAGTTCTTCAGATTTGTTCCATAGTTCGGATCTGGATAGGTTTTGTCCGTCACCAGAACACCCACCACCGTCGCAGGGATGTCCGTGCGGTGCCAACGCTTCGCCGCGAACCCAGCGGCGGAAATCTTGTCGCCCCCCGCTTTGTCGTCGCACGACGACTGCACTTGCCAGTCTTTGTCCAGAATGTTTAGCGGACTCGTCATGCTGCTCCGCCTTCGTTGTAGAGGAGGAGCGTTTCGATTGAGCTGCGAGCGTAGTGGGGATGCCCATGGAGATGACCGCGAGGGCGAGCAGACAGTATTTGCTGAAGCCGACCATTCAAACCTCCGAAAACTTTTTCTTGAGTGCCGAGCAGCCCGAATAATGAAGGTTGCGCGGCTATATTAAACCGATTCAATCCACCGTGTTCAGATGTTTTTAGTTTTCTAATGGAGGGAAGAAACGACGCGCAAGGGACAAAAAAAGTTGGTGCCGGAGATAGGAGTCGAACCTACACGGGCGTGAGCCCGGAGGATTTTGAGTCCTCTGCGTCTGCCATTCCGCCACTCCGGCATGTCGAATATCTTAGGGCAGGATTGCATTGTCGGCAACTGATAGTGCGTCTCCGGGCGCTGAGAAGACCTGGCCTATCAAGAAGATCCGGCGATTTAGCGGGACAGGATTATTTGGTGTGGTGCGGGGACGGCAGGGAACTGAGCCGAGTGGAAAACAATTTTGACCGCGTTATTGCCGATGGTGCTGGTCGTGCGCTTGTTCCAGTAGCGCCCATAAACATGGAGACGCCCGGGAACAATCCGTTGACAACGGAACGGCGCAAAATTTGTACCCAAGTTTTTTCGCGAAACGTTTCAGGACTTCGAAGGACTCCCTTTTTGCGTAATAGCGCCCAACCACTGCCGCGGATATTTGCGCGCCGGATTTAGCTAGCCTCTTTGCTCAAACCCTCGGCGGCCGCTCCGCCAAAGGCGAAATTCATAATCGCCAGCAGGTCATCGGGATTTTTCTCCGGATCGAGCGTCGCGCCATACAGAGCCGCCAGCCGCGCCACAATTGAATTGGATCCGCGCGGTAAAAAATACTTCCGCGCAGATAGCGGTTGCCGCAATCGCTATATTAACCGGCAAACCGATAACGCCTCACCGGCGGTGAAAAGTCCCACGAGCTCATCGGCCGACACTGCGGCCCCCGTAAGTGGCTCCAGCAAGCGCCGCTTTATTGCTCGCATAAGCAATCAGCCGCTCCGCGATCTCCGCACGGGTACGACCCGGAAATTCAAGAGGGAAACATTCCTACGTGGCATTCTGGCGAATAGTGGCGAAACGTTTTCTCCATCAACTGGAAAAGCCATTCGCCACTTTTAAATCCGGACCACCCGCCCAAATGCGTGACTTCTACCGCGACTTCTTTCAACTGCTGGCGAATGGCATCTGTCGCGGATTTGTTCATTGCCCACCCAATTAACACAACGTGGCGAATGGAAAACTAACCAATTCTTACACCCTACACGTCACCCGAAGCATACGGTCTTTCACGCATCGCAGATGTGGAAAGTTTGGACGATAGCGCATCACAACGTTTTGATTCGCGGTACACTTGGTTTGGTTCACTTTTATGGCCGCGATACAACAAACCACTCCAGCTACTCCTCCCGCCAATAAGACTTTTTCGGAGTCAAAGGGATTCTTGCCGGCAGCCTCCTGACCATCTCGTTCATTGGGGCTGCGGTGTGGTTATCTACCGGCGTAGGTCTTCTGCATCTGATGGGATTTATGCGCAATGGCGGTATTCGCATCAACGTAGACCAGCCGACAGTAGTACAGCCAGATTCAGCAACTACAGAAATTGGAAACGGTCAGCTACTACGATGGACAAGATCATCGGCGGCGAGCGCGACAATCCTTACTTGCCAAAATTTTTGCTGGCGACCGCATCTTGCTCGTCGTGCACGGTGAAGTAGTGGCTGGCGTGAACTTCGCGAATATCAAAAGCAGCGACGTCAGCGTACAGGGCCATAACATTTCGCTACATTTGCCGCCCGCGGAAGTGTTCAGCACCCGCATCGACAATGCCAAGAGTCGAGTTTATTCTCGAGACACGGGTCTGTTTTCTTCTCCCGATCCCAATCTGGAAAGCGAAGTGCGGCAAGAAGCGGAACGGCAATTGCAGCAGGCTGCATTGGTGGATGGGATTCTTGAAGTCGGCGGACCAGAATGCCCGTAATACCGTTACAGGAATGTTGACCGGGTTGGGATTTACACAGGTAGCGCTGCAATAATTTAATCCGCGCTTTTCGCAGAGAATTTCGATTTTCCCAATTTATTAAAATCTTTTACAAAAATTCGTAGCGCGGAGTTCGAGGAAATCTTCGAATAACCCGCCGCAATCTGATCTTTGTAACGATCCAGAAAGAAATCGAACGGATCCGCGGGATCCATATCGATTAGAGTCATATCCACATCCGTCATCGTTAGTTTCCCGAAGCGTAGCCGGTTCCCTCGAAACGAGATGTAGTTGCCCGCTTGGCGCGCTTTCGTCGCGCGGTTCTTGTCCCCAAAGGTCAGCACGATCGTATTGCCTTCAATGCGTGTCTCCGTGACCCGCCCCTCCATGTGCGGAGCAGGAAAAACCAGCGCAGGGTCGAGCACTAAATCGTCACCGTGAGCTTCGACTCCCGGAAGTTTGCCATTTTTGATTAAGTCCGCAATCTCTACTCCAAATAAATTCATAATCCCTTTCACCGGAACATGCAGGGCTTTCACTTTTGCGGTGTGCAGCAAGATTTTCCCGTCGTCAGTTGGATTCAGCGTGCTTTCCGTTTCAAATGGAATGGTGCCCACATCATGCAGTTTTCCCTTTATCTTTAAATGCCCGTTCTCGATGCTCATTGAAACGCCCTTCAGCGGGCTGCTAGCCCGCGCAAATATATAGGAGTTGAATAGGCTTGCGAGGTCTCCAGGCGCAATGTCGATTTCCGCATACCCAATGCGCAGCCGAAACGATTCTTTATTATCGAAAACAGGGAATTCAGACCCCTCGTTGGGCAGCAATTCTCCGCTCAGCATCTTGATGTAAACCGTCGCAGATTCGGTAAAGCGAAACTTCACATTTTGCATTTGAGTCTGTACCGCGGCGTTGCTATCGCCTTGCCGTGAATTTGACTGCGCGCCAGCCAGGGCCGCCGTCGACGACAGAAGCGCAAGAAGTACGCCGGTGCGGCAGACGCCCGCTAGAAATCCCCTCAACAAAAATGACGCAGCAAGCCGCCAGTTCTTTTTCAATCCGATATCTAGTGCGCTCTCCACGATTTTCGCGTCCCCCGTTTTTGCTCTATGACAAATAACATAGTGTCAAGAAGTTTGACTGCGTAGTGATACCAATATGAATCTGCTAGACTGGCGCGGCTTTGCACCATAAAACGCGAAGACATTTTTTACTCGAAGTGGTTTCGACTTTCGCTGGCGCGGCCCTGCTTCCCAGCATAGTGACCGCATCGGCCGACACCGCACAACCCAGCATGCGCTTTCCGGAGCAACCTCGAGAGCGCATTGCCATCGCTTCGTATCCATTCAGGGACTACCTAGCAGGGCGAAAAGATGCACTCGGCAGCCACAAACTTGAACTCAAAGATTTTTCAGCGCATGTAGCTGAGAAATTCAATATCAGGAAAATCGAGCCCTGGAGCGAACATTTCCGCACGCTCGACCGCGATTATCTGCAAGAAATTCGCGTAGCCGTGGAAAAAGCCGGCGGCATGATCGTCAATATCGCAGTCGATGGAGAGCATAGCCCCTACGCCGCAGACAAGTCCGAGCGCGAAAAATATGTGGCCTTCAGCAAGCAGTGGGTAGATGCCGCCGCCACCGCGGGATCGCCCAGCATTCGTAGTAACATGCCCAAGGCTAGCGATTCAGAACCCAACGCGCAACGCGCCGCCGATAGTTTGTCGCAGGTGGTAGAATACGCCGCCACAAAAAATATCGTCGTAAATCTGGAGAATGACAATCCTCTCAGCGAAGATCCTTTTTTCATCGTGCAAGTAATCGAGAAAGTGAAGAGCCCCTGGCTGCACGCGCTCGCTGATTTCGCGAATTCACTGGTAACCGGGCGCGAAGACCATGCATATCAAGGAGTGCAGACGATGTTCGCGCACGCCTATGACATCTGCCACGTCAAAGCTCTTGAAACCAATGAGCAGGGCAAGGAATTTCGCGTGGACATGCCCAGAACATTTGGCATCCTACGAAGCGCGCATTATAGAGGTTACTGCTCCATGGAATTCGACAGCCCCGGCGATCCCTACAAAGGAACCAGCGAATTAATCGAGACCACGCTAAAATATCTCTCCTAGCCCCTGACCATGCCCACTTCGCAAACGAAATACCCAACACAGGAGGTCTGTTCATGATTGTAGGCGTGCCCCGAGAAATTTATCCCGGGGAACGACGCGTGGCCCTGGTCCCCGCCGTCCTTCCACTCCTCACAAAAGCGGGCATGGAAGTGGTCATCGAGGCGGGCACTGGTGCCAGTGCCGGTTATCCCGACGCAGATTACACCGCAAAAGGCGCGCGCGTCGTTCCCGATCGTGCGGAAGTATTTCGCACCGCCGACGTTATTGTGCAGGTGTTGTGCTACGGCGCGAACGACAAAACCGGCCAAGCCGACGTCCCGCTACTGCGCCGCGATCAGGCGTTAATTGGATTTTTGCGCCCGCTCGGCTCCACGGCCAGCGTGCAGGAAATTGCCGCGCGCGGCGCCAGGGCCTTCGCGGTGGAATTAATGCCGCGTATCACGCGCGCGCAAAGCATGGATGTGCTTTCGTCCATGGCCACCATCAGCGGCTACAAGGCCGTGCTCCTCGCCGCTGATACTCTGCCGCGTATTTTCCCCATGCTCTCCACCGCCGCAGGCACGGTCACTCCGGCCCGCGTTTTTGTCATCGGCGCCGGCGTTGCCGGCCTTCAGGCCATCGCAACTTCACGCAGGCTGGGCGCGGTCACTTCGGCATACGACATGCGCCCCGTCGCCAAAGAACAGGTTATGAGTTTGGGCGGCCGTTTCGTGGAGTTGCCCATCGAGGCCAAAGACGCACAGGACGCCAGCGGCTACGCGCGCGCCCAGGATGAGGAATTTTACAGAAAGCAGCGCGAATTGCTCGGCCAGGTAGTCTCGGAAAGCGATGTGGTCATTACCACCGCGGTGATCCCAGGAAAAAAAGCGCCCACCCTCGTTACCGCCCAGATGGTGCAGAAAATGGCGCCCGGCTCGGTTATTGTTGATCTTGCTGCCGAGCGCGGCGGAAATTGCGAACTCACCCATCCCGGTGAAATCGCCACGGAACATGGCGTCACAATTATCGGCCTTTTCAATCTCGCCAGCACCGTTCCGCATCACTCCAGCCAGATGTACGCCAAGAATTTGACCACGTTCCTTCTGCACATAATTAAGGAAGGAAAACTACGCCTGGATGCCCAGGATGAAATTATTCGCGACACCTTACTGACCGACGGCGGAGAAATCGTGAACAAAAGACTGCGCGAACTTTATTCTTTGCCACTTTTGATTGCTCCGGTAGCTGCTGGCGCGGAAGGAAATAAATCATGAAACTCGATTTTCTCACCAGTCTTTACGTGTTCATGCTCGCCGGCTTCATTGGTTTTGAAGTCATACGCCGTGTCTCGCCACTCCTCCATACGCCGTTAATGTCCCTGACCAACGCGCTCGACGCCATCGCCGTCGTCGGCGCAATTATTTTGGCCGGCGAACATAAAACCAATTTCTCCGCCATCCTCGGAACAATCGCCATTGTCGCCGCCACCAGCAACATCGTCGGCGGCTTCCTCATTACCGACCGCATGCTCAAGATGTTTAAAGTAAGCGGACCAAAGAAATCATGATGTCTGAGTTTGCCTCCACGCAAATCATCGAAATCACCTACCTGATAGCCACCGTGCTTTTCATTTTGTCGTTGAAGTGGATGAGTTCGCCTGCCACTGCCCGCCGCGGCGTATGGGCCGGCGAAATTGGGATGCTGCTGGCCGTCGCTGGAACGCTCCTGCATCGCGGCATCGTCGATTACAAATGGTTAGCTGCCGCGCTGGTTCTGGGCACCATCATCGGCGTTCCCCTCGGCAAAGTAGCCATGACCGCCGTCCCGCAGCGAACCGCGCTGAGCCACGCGTTCGGCGCATTGTGCGTCACTCTTGTCGGCACGGCCGAGTTTTATCTTCGCGCCCCATCCGTCCCGCCCTTCATGATGGCCGTTCTCGGCATGGAAGTAATCCTCGGCTCCCTCACCTTCACCGGCAGTTTGATGGCTGCCGGAAAATTGCAGGAAATCCTGCCGCAGCGCCCCATCACCTACAAAGGCCAGAACTTCGTCAACCTCGGGGTCCTTGGCATCGCAGTAATTGTCGCAATAATCCTGGTCTTGCATCCGGAGCGCGTCTATCTCTACCCGCTGATCGTTATTCTGCCGCTGATCTTCGGTGTTCTCATGATCATCCCCATCGGCGGCGCGGATATGCCCACGGTCATCTCGCTCTTGAACTCCTATGCCGGATTGTCCGCAGCTGCGATGGGTTTCGTGCTCGATAACAAGCTGCTGATCATTGCAGGCGCACTCGACGGCGCCTCGGGCTTCATCCTCTCTGTAAATATGTCCAAGGCCATGAACCGATCCTTCTCTAACGTTCTGTTTGGCGCCTTCGGTCAGGAACAAGCCAGCGCCGCGGCAGGTGCCGAGACCCGCGCCGTGCGTAGCGCCAGCGCGGAAGAAGCCGCCGCAATCCTGGGAGCCGCCAATAAAGTTATCATCGTGCCCGGCTATGGCATGGCCGTTTCGCAGGCGCAACACAAAGTTCGCGAACTTTACGATGCGCTCACAAAACGCGGTGTCGACGTGCGCTTCGGAATTCACCCTGTCGCCGGACGCATGCCCGGCCACATGAATGTGCTGCTCGCCGAGGCGGATATCCCCTACGACAAATTGATGGAGATGGACGACGCCAACGGCGACTTTGCGCAGACCGATGTGGCCCTCGTGATTGGCGCCAACGACGTAACCAATCCGGCCGCTCGCACCGATGCCAGCAGCCCGATTTACGGCATGCCCATCCTGGACGTAGACAAAGCTCGCACCGTTATGGTCATCAAGCGCGGTATGAGCGCGGGCTTCGCTGGCATCGATAATCCACTTTATTATTCTGACAAAACGCTGATGTTGTTTGGTGATGCCAAGTCCTTCGTCGGTTCGATTGTGCGGGAAGTCACCGGTGGATCTGGGCACTAGGCCACGCGCTTAGAGCCATTGATAGCGTCATAAGCCTCTTATAGTAGTTATAGAATGTTCACCGCGCGCGCCGCGATCAAAACAATTATCGCCAGCGAAATCAGCGACTGCGCCATCATCCCCAGTTTCGCGCCACGAGACAGCACCGCCGTATCTGTAGGAGAGAAGGCCGTGCTGGTATTAAAAGCCAGGAAAAGATAATCGACAAACTGCGGTGACCAATCGGCCCGTGCGTTCCTGTTCTCCGCCGATTGCTTGCCACTCTCTTGTTGCAACATCTGCGGAAATAGAAACGCGCTGTTCAGCATCCCTTTAGGCCGCGCGCGCTCATGCGGACCGCCGGCGTCGAGTCGCCAGTACCAAAGCGCAAAAACCAGGATGTTGGTCAGCCATAGTCCTGCCGCGGAGCGCAAAAGCGCCTCCGAAGCTTCACGATGTTTCGGAAGCCCTTCAATCAGAAACCCCAGCGATGCGATCATCGCCCCAGTAATCACGCCATTGGCCACCAGCGTGAGCCCGCGGGTGATCCCCATATTCCCGCGCCAGTGTGCGATCACTATGGGGATCAATAGAAAGACAACCGCAGCCAATAACAGCCAGGGAGGCCCCACAGAAAGCGCTGGCGGCAGCGCCAGATAAAGACAAGCGTCCGCCAAAATAGCAATGATCGCAGGCCAGTGCGGAACCTTAGGCAATTCGCTGTACGTTCGTGGGGAACCGGGGGCTTGAGGCATCGCCGAAAAGTATACGCGAACCGCCGTAACTGCTAGCTCGTTCCTACATCCCCAATCAAAAAAACGCGGAGGGTGCCCCACCCTCGATTTTCAGGGTGGGTCCTGCAGTTTCCATGGTCCTTCAGTTCTCTGGCATTTGACTTTCGGCCTCCGGTTGCCGCGCTCTCAACAGCCGCAACGGGAATATAGTAAAAGTACTGTAGCGATTTGGCTCGCGTACCTCATCCAAGAACCAAGCAGGGAGGCTGAATATGGACGGAACCTTTGGAATCACCACAACTCATTCACCGAAAGTTAGCGCCGCGCTCTTGGCGATTCGCATCGCCAGTGCGCTGGCGTTCTTGTATCACGGCGCGGCTATCACCTTTGGTGCCTTTGGCGGGCCGGGCCCAGAGAAATTCGCAGCTTTCACGCATATGCCTCTCGTCGCAGCTTACCTCGCGGGACTGGCGCAGCTTGCTGGCGGTCTGGCCATGTTGACTGGAGTTTTAATTCGCGTGGGGGCCGTCTGCGTCATCATCGTGATGCTGGGCGCGATTTTTCTGGTGCACCTGCCGCATGGTTTCGATATTGGGCACGGGGGAATGGAGTACGCGCTCACGCAACTGCTGGTGGCTTTTGCCTTATTGTTGACCGGGCCAGGCGCGTACTCGCTGGCGGGCTCCTTACCGGCATCGCTGCGTAGGCTATAATTTGCTCAGTTACGTTGCCTCTGCATCCGATTAACAATTTTCTAGGGCCGCGAAATCCTCAAATCACGATCTTTTCTATATCGGCTCTGGGAATGATGCCCTCGCGCACGATTTTCCACTCATCGCCCCGCAGCACCACAATAGTGGACGAGAGAGAAGTCCCCAGATCGCCGACATCCAGGATCAGTGGCAGCCGGTCCCCTAGCTGCTCCTGAACTTGCGCTCCGCTGACGCAGGAAGGGTGTCCTGAAAGATTAGCGCTCGTCCCAGTGATGGGCCCGTCGAATTCGTCGATGAGCGCCGCAATTATTGCGCTTCGTGGCAAACGCAAAGCCACGCGCCCGGTGTTGGCAGTGACTTTCAGCGGCAGACGATGCCCGGCATCGACCACGAGTGTCAGCGCTCCCGGCCAAAATTCATGCGCTAGCCGCAGAAAATTCTCCGGCACGTCGCGCGCGAGCAGCAAGGCCTGGTCAATGGAGTTCACAAGAATCGGCAGAGCGCGAGTTTCCGGCCGACCCTTCACCTTGTAAATTTCTTCCACCGCGGACAAATTAAAAGGGTCGGCGGCCAGACCGTAAACCGTGTCCGTGGGCGTCGCAACCACGCGACCACGCGTTAGAAAATCTGCCGCGTAACGCAGCAGGTTGGGTTCCGGGGAATGCGCGTTGACGCGCAACAATTCTGACGCCAATTTTGGGCCTTGGGCGAAGTTAAAAATCCACGCGCAGCGCTTCGCGTCGCTGATATTGCTGCCGGGGACGCTACCACAGGGTGTACGCCTGTGCAATAAGCACGGGTTCGCTTGTCGGTAGCACATGATATGTCCGTATTAATTAGCACGTGATATGTCCACTTTAGCGCGCCGCCAAGGTAGGGTTCGATAAGGACAAATTGTAGAAGCTAGGAACGGTAGTTCAGACCTTCCAGACCGTCACGAAGACCCTTCCCTGTAATGTAGAATCACCCACTCATGCGCATCGCCATCGACAGCGGCGGCACTTTCACCGATTGCGTCTTCGTACGCGACGGCAAATTACAAATCATAAAAGTCGCCTCACGTCCCAATGCCCCCGCGGAAGCCATCGTCGAAGCTGTCCAACTGGCCTCCGCACACGCTTCGTCACGCACCGAAACTCACGATCTTGTCTGCGGTACAACGGTAGGCACCAACGCGTTACTTGAACGTCGCGGTGGACGCGTAGCGCTGATAACCACTGCAGGCTTTGAAGATGTACTCGAAATCGGCAGACAAGCGCGCGCAAAGCTATACGACCTGTTCCTGCAGAAAGCCGAACCGCTGGCACCCTCCTCCAGACGTTTCGGTGCCAAGGAACGACTGGCTGCGGATGGTTCGGTCGTCCAGGGCTTAATTACTGCTGAAATTCGTCGTCTCTTGCGCCAAATCAAGAAAATAAAATCGGACTCTGTCGCGCTCTGCTTACTGTTTTCATTTCGCAATCCGCTGCACGAAAGGCGCATCGCACATGAGCTAAGGTCCGCAGGCTACGCGGTCTCTGTTTCGCACGAGATTCTTCCGGAATTTCGCGAATACGAACGCACCTCCACAACGGTCATCAATGCCTACCTCGTCCCAGTGATGAGCAGCTATCTTCGCGATACCACTGTCCGCATCTCCGCGCTCCTTCCACATCAAGCTCATAAAAAACCTGCGAAAAATCATTCTCGACCTTCCCAAGCTAGCGTGCGCATCATGCAATCCAATGGCGGAATTATTTCCGCCGAACAAGCAGCGCGAGAGCCCGTGCGCACCATTCTCTCCGGCCCCGCCGGCGGAGTGATTGGCGCAGGACACGCCGCCAAACTGGCCCGCCTCGACAAATGCATCAGCTTTGACATGGGAGGCACCTCCACCGATGTGACCTTGCTCACCGGAGAATTGCGCACCACCAGCGAGGCCATCGTCGCGGAACTTCCCGTGGCCGTGCCCATGCTAGAAATTCATACCGTGGGCGCCGGTGGCGGTTCCATCGCGCGATTCGACGAAGGTGGTGCGCTGCGTGTCGGCCCGGAGAGCGCCGGCGCCATGCCAGGACCAGTTTGTTACGGCCGCGGACTGGATCCCACGGTCACCGATGCTCACGCCGTGCTCGGTCATCTCGGGGACGCGGGACTTCTCGGCGGATCCTTTGCGCTCGACATCCCGCGAGCTCGCGCGCAAATGAAAAAAATAGTTAAACATTCCGGTGCACGGTTTCGTACCGTGGAAGCTTTCGCTCAAGGCATCATCGCCGTTGCCAACGCTGTGATGGAAAAAGCCATTCGCGTGATTTCCGTTGAGCGCGGCCATGACCCGCGTGACTACACGTTGATTGCTTTTGGCGGAGCTGGCGGCCTGCACGCTTGCGAACTCGCCGCGGCCCTCGAAATGCGCGCTGTGCTGATTCCTGTATTTCCGGGCGGCTTGTCGGCGTTGGGAATTCTGCAAGCCAACGTAGTGAAGGAATTGTCCAAGACCATATTGCTTTCTGCAGAGGAACTGCTTAAGGAATCGCAGCGATTCCGAGCTGTTGTGGAACGCCTTGAAGAACAAGCTAAGCGCGTTCTAAATGCAGAAGGATTTGTTCGCGACAAAATGCGCTTCCAGCACACTCTCGATATGCGCTATCTCGGCCAAGCCTACGAGCTGAATATTCCCATTGGTACAAAGGACCACGACGTCATCGCTGCGTTTCATCGTGCCCATGAAATGCGTTACGGCTACCACCACGAAAATAAACAAGTAGAAATTGTAAATGTCCGCTGCCGCGCAACCGGAATCACCGACAAACCCCCAAGCCAGAAGATCGCTTCGCGTTCGCGCACTCAGCCTTTGTTACGAGACCAAATCATGGAGCTTTCGTTTTACGGCCGCACAAGAAAAACCGTTTTGTATCGGCGAGACAACTTACGCGCCGGCGATATTTTCTCCGGCCCAGCGATGGTGGCCGAGTACAGCGCCACCACGCTCATCCCGCCGGACTGGAAAGCACGTGTGGACAACTACGGCCAACTTTTGCTGACGCCAAAATAGTCGGAGCGTGCCCAAAAAGTTTATGCGCAAAACGATTCGCAAACCTGACCCGACCAAACTGGAAATATTTAAAAATATCTTCCATTCCATCGCCGAAGAAATGGGCGCCGTCCTTCGGCGTTCCGCCTTTTCGCCGAATATAAAAGAACGCCGCGACTATTCTTGTGCCGTTTACGATGCCAGCGGCGAAGTGCTCGCTATGGGCGACCACATGCCCGTGCATCTGGGCTCCATGCCTGCATCCGTTGCAGCCGCTCGCTCCGCATTGGCACTAGAGCCCGGAGACATCGCCGTGCTGAACGATCCCTTTGCGGGCGGCACGCATCTCCCGGACATAACCATGGTGATGCCCGTCCATTTACAAAACAAAAAACACGCCTCTTTTTACATTGCCAATCGCGCCCATCACGCCGATATTGGCGGAGCGCTGGCTGGCTCCATGGGCCCAGCGCGCGAAATATTCGAAGAAGGCTTGCGAATTCCCCCAGTGCACTTGTTTCGGCGCGGCGAATTGAATCACGATGCGATGTCCATCATTCTCGCCAACGTACGCACTCCCACCGAGAGTGAAGGCGATTTGGCTGCCCAGATCGCCGCTTGCAGAACCGGCCACCGGCGCCTCCTCGAAGTTTCCCAAAAATATGGCGAGCGGGAATTGCACACTTACGGCAATTTTCTCTTGGAATATTCCGAAAAAATGATGCGCTCCGTCCTTCGGGCCCTCAAACTCGGCATATACACCGCGAAAGATTTTCTCGACGGCGACGGTGTCACTGCCGTTCCGCTCGAAATCAAAGTTCGCATAAAAATAAATCGCAGTCGTGCAGAAGTGGATTTTTCCGGCTCCGCACCGCAGTGTGCCGGAAACGTAAACGCTGTCGAAGCCATCGCCATCTCCGCTGTCTACTATGCATTCCGTTGTCTCCTCGCCGAAGATGTGCCCGCCACTTCAGGCCTTATTCGCCCCATCAGGGTGATCGCCCCCGCCGCCACCGTGGTGAATGCCAATCCCCCCGCAGCCGTCGCCGGTGGAAATGTCGAAACATCGCAACGCATGGTAGACACGTTATTTCGTGCGCTGGCCAAGGCCGTGCCCGCCCGCATCCCCGCTGCCAGCCAGGGCACCATGAACAATTTCACTCTCGGCGGCCGCCACCCGGGAAATAACAACGCCCCATTTGCCTACTATGAAACCATCGCAGGCGGCATGGGTGCCCGCCCCGGCTTCGATGGCATTTCCGCTATCCACACCCACATGACCAATTCATGGAACACCCCAATCGAAGTCTTTGAGCAAACCTATCCAGTGCGCGTGCGCCGCTATTCCATCAGGCAGAATTCCGGCGGCACAGGAAAATTCCGCGGCGGACATGGAATCATACGTGAGATCGAGCTGCTCACTTCCGCCCAGGTGGCAATCCTAAGCGATCGTAGGGAGCGCGGCCCATATGGTCTGAGCGGCGGGTCGGCAGGGAAGCCCGGCAAAAATGAACTGCTACGCAAGGGGAAAATAACAGCACTGCCCGGGAAGTGCGCGTTCCACGGCAACGCCGGTGACGTTCTTCGGATCGAAACGCCAGGCGGCGGAGGGTGGGGAAAAGGCAAAGACCGCCGCCGTTCCGACAAAAACAAATAAATCAGCGTTTCCGAAACGCTCGCCAGATGAGAAAAATATAATTCCGCGTCAAAAAAGTGACAGGGCCGGCCCGTCCGCGGTAAAAAGCACACCAAAAATAAAAAGCGGGCAGCAAATACACTGCCCGCAGAAGAAAACAAAAAGAAAAAAACTACTCGAATTTTTCGGTCAATACCGGGAATTGCAATTTGGCCTTGGCCAGCGACTTGACGACGGTGGCTTCGGCATTTTCGGCTGAAGTGTTGCGCGCTGTGGCCATTTCGCTAACCAGCAGGTACTTAGCGCGTTCTAACATCTTCTTTTCGCGGAAGGAGAGAGGTTTGCTGCAGCTCAGTGATACCAGGCTTTTGAGTACTACGGCTACTTCCAGCAACGCGCCGGTGCGCATTCGCTCAGAATTTTCTTTAAAACGATGTTTCCAGTCGTGGTGGGAATTCAGCTTACCTTTTTCCAGGAACCCTAATACTTTCATCGAGTCCGTGGAACGAATTACCGATCTAAGGCCTACGGTCATCGCGTTTGACTGCGGAACCATAACGCGTAAACCGCTGGAGACGATTCGAATCATGAAGTACCGCTCAGTCCTGCCATTTAATACGCCGTAACTGATTTGCTCGACTATTCCAACGCCGTGGTTTGGGTAAACGACCTTGTCGCCGATTTTGTATTCCATGGATGCGGTTGCCCCCTCCGAGGTACAGGATTAACTGTACGCAGATGTGTCGCAAGAGTCAAGATATATCCCCTGGAATGAGGCAGTTAGCCAAAAAAAGTTGGTAATTTGGCACTCCAATTGCTCCAGCGAAAATCTGGCAAAGACTGACAGTATCTTCAAATCATGTGTTTCCGCTGGGATTTCGCCACCGCCAGCGGTTCAAAACGAAACCCTCGGACCTTCGTCCTGTGGTAAAACTGCTCGTATATGATTGTTCTGGCAATAGATACCTGTGAGGCCAGAGGCAGCATCGCGGTTCTTAAAGACAACGCGACGCTCCGGGTTGTGCCCCATGCAGTCGCGGAAGAGTATTCAAGTTGGCTGTTACCCGCTGTAGACTCCGCGCTTGAATTCGCGAAAAGTACTCTGGGTGAGGTGGATTTGTTCGCTGCAGCCTCTGGCCCCGGATCATTTACCGGGGTACGAATCGGCCTGACCACCGTTAAAGCTTGGAGTGAGGTCTTCGGCAAGCCGATCGTTGTGGTGTCCCGGCTTCAAACGGTCGCCGCACAATCGGAAAGCGACGTGTCGTACGTAGCCTCCTTTATTGACGCCCAGCGTGGCCAGACCTTCGGAGCACTTTACAAAAGAGCCGAGGGCCAACTCACGCTGGTTGAAGAGGAGATGGTTGCCTCACCAAAAGTTTTCGTGGAATGGGTTGATGAGCGAGCACCAGGAAATGAAGTGGCTTGGATTTCGACCGACCCAGACAGCTTGGCCACGCACTCTGCATGGCAGCCCACAGCGGCACGAGGCGACAAAATCCAGCCTGTGCCGTGCATCCTGGCGCCCCTTATCGGAAAAATGGCGTTTCAGCGAGCATTGAAAGGAGAAGTACAAGACGCCCTGTCTGTCGACGCGAATTATGTCCGGCGGTCCTACGTCGAAGTTTTCCAGAAAGGTCCGGCGCATGTGTTCGGAAAATGAGCCGCAGCCCGCGCCCTTTACAATAAGGCGGTACCAGCCCGGCGACAGCGAAGCGGTCTTTGAGATTTGTCGCCACTCCCCGGAAGCCGCGCAGTGGACCAAAGAAACCTACGGCCAAGCCCACTCCTCCGGGCAAGTCCTTCTGATAGCGGAACTCAACGGCCAAATCTGCGGCTTTCTAGTCGCGCGAATCGCCGGAGACGAAGCGGAGATCCTGAACGCAGCCGTCGATACCGCCCATCGCCGTCAAGGTGTCGGAACTGCCTTACTCAAAGCGGCAGTCACCACCGCGCAGGCACGCGATGCCAAAAATGTCTATCTCGAGGTTCGCGAATCCAACTCCGCGGCCATTTCTTTCTATAGCGAGCATGGTTTTCAAAAAATAGCAGAGCGTCGCCAGTACTACAGCAGTCCTACAGAAAACGCGGTAGTCATGAAAAAACTAACAGGCTAGGACTAAAGTTCCAACGGTTACCCCTTGACGTGGCCCGGCGTAGTGCTATCTTTCGTTTATGTAGTCTTCATCTAAAATCCGGATCGCAGTATTGCGGGAGGAACGCATGGCAAGCATGGCGCGCAGCCCTCGGGACATACTGCTCGAAACAGACGCCGAGTATCAGCGTCTGGCAGAGCAGCACTCGAAATATCAAGCCGAACTAAATCGAATCTCCACCGCTACCTACCTCAGTTCAGAAGACCTCCTCGAAGAGATCAGACTTAAGAAATTAAAGCTTCACATAAAAGATGAAATGGAAGTTCTGGCTGCGCGCTTCCGCTCTACGCCGCCTAAACGCACGCAATAGTGACGCACTCAGTTTAAAACTCCAACAGAATCTGTCGTAGAATGGCCGTGCAACGCGTAGACGCTTGAGGTCTACCTTACGCATGGTTAAAGAAGGCTATTATTTCGGCGTGCCGCTACTTCTAATCGGGGGTGCGGCTTTTTTTTTGCACTGGCGCATTGCAGCCTACCTGTTGCTGTTCCTGGCCCTGTTCGTTTTTTCCTTCTTCCGTGATCCAGACCGCATGATTCCCTCCGATCCCGGCGCCATCGTGTCTCCTGGCGACGGCCGCGTTGTGGTCGTGCAAGACGAAGACTATGCAGGCAAGCCCGGTAAACGCGTGAGTATTTTTTTAGCCGTGTGGAACGTACACGTCAATCGCTCCCCGGCGGCCGGCCGCATTACAAAAATGGATTATCGCCCAGGCAAATTTGTTGCCGCCATGCGTGCAAACGCTTCGGCGGAAAATGAGCAAAACATATTTACCCTCTCCACCGACGCGGGAGAGCTGGTCTTCAAACAAATCGCGGGCCTCATTGCCCGCCGGGTGGTCAGTTGGAAAAAGGAAGGCGACATCGTCGCCCGTGGCGACCGGATCGGATTGGTGCGCTTCGGATCGCGCGTCGATTTATGGGTGCCGAAGCAGGCGGAGATCCTCGTAAAGGTCGGACAAAACGTAAAGGGCGGGTCTTCCATTCTCGCCAGCTGGCCGGCGAAAAAAAATAATTCCACGGCGGCCCGAAATGCGGTGGATGATAGGAATACACTCACAACTGGGAAACGTTCTTAATGCTCGACCAGCAAACTCAGCAGCAGCAAATCCCGTCGTTTCGCAAGCGGCGCATAAATAACCCGCGCCTGCGCCGGGGCATTTTTTTGTTGCCCAGCCTTTTCACGGTGGCAAATCTCCTGTGCGGATATTACGCGGTGATTGCTTCGCTCGTCGGCGGTGCCAGCGAATTCGACCGTGCTGCGAAAGCGATCGGCCTGGCCATTTTATTCGATTCCATGGACGGCCGCGTAGCGCGCATGACCGGCACAAACACCGAGTTCGGCGTGCAACTCGATTCATTGGCAGACGTGTGCAGCTTCGGAATTGCTCCCGCGGTAATGGCCTATGCCTGGGGTGTACATAGCTTGGCCGACCTCGGTGGAACTCGCCTGCGGCAGCTCAGCCAATTTGGTTGGGTTTGCTGCCTGGCATTCTTGATCTGTTGCGCGTGGCGGCTAGCCCGTTTCAACGTGCAAGGCATGGCGCCCGGAAGTTCAAAGTATTTCGTAGGCATGCCCACGCCAGCTGCGGCAGCCGTGATCGCCTCCATCGTGCATGGATTTAAAGATCCTCTGCAAGACTGGCGTTACGCGGTGGCGTGGTTCGTGATGGCTGCGTGCCTGGGCGCACTGATGACCAGCACGGTGCGCTACTACAGTTTCAAAGACATCCCTTGGACTCGCAAGCAACCCTCCCTTGCCATTGTTTTGTTGTGCCTGACCGTAGCGCTGGTGTGGCTCTATTCCGAATATGTATTAATACTTTTCTCCTGTGCCTACGCCGCTGTCGGCGTGGTCCTTCATGTCGTGCGGCTGTTGCGACACCGGATGGTTTCCCGGACTGCCTGATTAAATGCCTTCACTCGAGCGGCACTCCAATCGAATCGTTATCGCGGGCGCCTCATCGCTTTTGGGTGCGGAGCTGCGCACGGTGTTGGGCGAAAGCCGCTTTGCCGGTGCCGACTTTTCGTTACTAGACGAACCGATCGTCGCTGGCACACTAACCGAAGCTGGCGGCGAGCCGGCGGTTATTCAGCCAGTAGAGGAAGGCAGCTTTAACCGTGCGCAATGCATTTTTTTTCCGGTTCGAGTGAGTTCACAAAAAGGAATTTGCCAGCGGCGCTAAATACCGGCGCAAAAATAGTCGATTTGTCGGGCGCCGGCGCCGAACGGGAAGACGCGGTGGCGTGGTTTCCAAAACTCGACTGGCTGCGTGGCCGTGAATTCGCTACGGATGCAAAAGTGTTCGCGATTCCGTCCGCGTTTGCGACTGCGTCCGCGGGACTCGCTTTGTCGCTCTCGCGTGTGGGCCTGCGGCGATTGATGTTGATCGGATTTGAGCCTGTGTCGGAAGCCGGTCCGGCCGGCATTGAGGAACTCGAAAGTCAAACAACGCAGTTACTTTCCTTTCAAGGCCTGGGGCAACCAGTGTTCGACACCCAAGTCGCATGCAACATGCTTGACCGCTTTGGTCCCGCCAGCTCGCATAAGCTGTGCGTCACCCGCGAACGTCTGCGCGCCGAAACGAAAGCCTGCATTGACGGAAAGTGCGCCATGCCTGCAATCCAGGTAGTGCATGCGCCGGTATTTTATGGCTCCGTTTTTTCCGCCACGGGAGTTTTCGACCGCGGCAGCCTGGCAGAAAATATTTCCAACGCTTGTCTGGATGCTGGCTTTTCCATTCCGCCGGATCCCCGAATCGGGCCAACTAATGTCAGCGTCTCGGGTTTAAATTCGATCGAGCTTTCTTTACCGGAGCCGGACGCATCTAACCCCGAGACTTGGTGGTTCTGGGGTGCCGCGGACAACATGCATTTACCCGCCGCTAACGCCGTGAAACTTGCGGAGATGCTTTTGTAATGGCTGCAAACTTGGCGCGCCGGGCGGCGCTGTTCATTTCGCTGGTGGCAATGCTGCAATCTGGATGCGGCTATCACGTTGCGGGTCACAGTAATTCTCTGCCGAAAAGCGTCCACGTCATTGCGGTGATGGCGCTGGAAAACAAGACCAGCAGCTACCGCATTGAACAAAAGCTCACCTCTGCAACGGTTCACGAATTTCTGGCCCGCACACCGTACAAGATCGTATCCAACGCCGCGGATGGAGACGCGGTTCTGCGCGGTAAAGTCGTGAGCATCGAAGCTGTCCCGTTGCTTTTTGATACGCAATCGGGAAGTGCCACGACGATGTTGGTCACGGTGAAATGCGACGTTTCTCTCACCGACACTGCCACCGACAAGGTGCTCTACCACAGCGAGAATTTCGTGTTCCGCAATGAGTATGAAATTTCCACCAATCCCGCCAATATACCCAGTTTTTTCGAAGAGCAAGACCCCGCATTGGATCGTCTCGCACAGGACTTTGCCAAAAAGTTAGTAGCAGCGGTAATTGAGAATTATTAATCGGGAGCGTTTTTGATGGCCAGAGTTTCCCCACAAGAATTATTGAGCCGGCTTGAAAAAGGAAAAATCATCCCGGCAATACTTTTGCTTGGCGACGAGCCATACCTGCGCGACGCTTGCCGCGCCCAACTCATTGAGAGATTTGTACCCGAAGCCTCCAGGACTTGGGCTGTTTCGCGTTATTCGGCCGATCGGGGAGAGACCGAAGCCGCGCTATCGCAGGCACAGAGTTTGCCGATGCTGTCGCCGCAACAGGTAGTTTTGCTGGAGGATGCCGAAGCCATCGAGAAGTTGGGGGACAAAAACCGCGAAGAGACCGTCGCGCAGTTGGAGCTGTACCTCGGCGATCCTGCGCCCTTCACCGTGCTGGTGATTGAAGCGGCCCGGCTCGACGAGCGCATGAAGCTGGCCAAAATACTTACGCAGAAAACCCTGGTAGTGGAAGTTGGTCTTGGCGAAAACCCCGAGCAGCGGCAGTTGGCCGCCGTGCTAGTGGCGGAAACCTTTGCAAAAACGATTGGCGTGCAATTCGAAAAAGGCGCGGCCGAGGATCTGGCGGAGCGTGTTTCGGCGGATTTGATGCGCCTTAAGACGGAAATAGAAAAGCTGGCAAATTACCTCGGTGAGCGCAAAAAAATTACTCGTGACGACGTCAACGCCATGGTCGCTTCGGAAAAAACGACCAACGTTTGGGCCTTGGCGGACTTGCTGGCCTCACGGCAGGGCCAGAAATCCATGGAATTTCTGGATCGCTTGCTGCGCGACGGAGAAGCGCCACTGGAAATGCTGGGTGCACTGACCTGGATGTACCGCAAATTGATCGAAGCCAGCGAAATCCGAGGCGCCATGAATGGCTGGCAAGCAGCGCGCGCTCTCGGAATGCGCCCGGAGCAGGCCGATATAGCCTTGCGTGCCGTGCGCAAAACTTCCAAGGCGCAATTGCTGTCCGGATTACGCGCGCTCGAAAAAGCAGACGACCGCTTGAAGAGCAGTAAAGATTCCCGCATGGTTTTGGAATTTTTGGTGACGGAGTTGACCAGCGCAAACGCGCTGGCCGCGTCCCGCTAATTCAAGACGCTCGCGCCCGGGAGAACAAGGCAACGTTTCAGGCGGACTTGTACAATTCCAAAATCAACGCCCGGCCGTGTTTTCAATACTTATTTTGCGGCGTTAGCTTTGAGTCCGTTATGGGCCAGCGCCAGACGCGATTTGTAGCGGTTCCCGGTATTTTCGTGCAGCACGCCCTTGCTGATGGCGCGATCGATCGCGGAAAGCGTGGGTTGCAGCAAATTCCCCGCGGCCGTGGCATCGCCAGCGGTAACCGCGGTGCGGAGCCGTTTCATCAACGTGCGCACTCGAGTGCGGTTCGCGCGGTTCACATCAGCGCGCTGTCCTGATTGCGCTGCGCGCTTTAGAACTGACTTTTTCTTCTTCTTTATTTTGGTGCCTTGACCTGCCATTTAAAATGCTCCTTTTTTATTCCTCATGAAATTCTACCATCAAACACCACCAAGCATTGCGAAACTACGTCAGGCGTCAGGGGATGGCGGAATCCTTGAGCGCCGTCGGCCCGATGCGTCTCCGTGCAGATCTGCCGCTACCAAAAAACTGTCCCGCTTCGCAGGCGCGAAGCGGGACAGTTTGGCTGGGGTGAGCCTGTGTTTAGTTATTGTGGTTGAAAGAAAGTGGAAATTCGTAGACGAGATCACCAACCGGCACGCGCAGAATCATTTCCTGCAACTTACCGTCTCGCTCAAACCAAGCGGAGCCCGAAATATGTCCACTTGGCAATATCGCCGCATCCTTCAGGGCCACCGTGTTGATCTCTGAGTGCGGGTTGAACTCCGCCTTGCTCTCAACATCCACTTGATGTTGTGCAAGGTAATTTTGCGTTCTGTTCAATCCATCACTGTCGGAAGTTCGATAGCCGGCATTAACCAGGAATCCGCTGGCCGACGGTGCTGCATCGGCTTCCGTCCACAGTATCTGATGGTTGACCGCAGTCCTTAATTTTTGCGGCTGTTGGTAAGGCAACGACTTCTTAACCTGCCCCAGAGTAACAAGGGTGATCTGCGACGGAACGACGTTCACCGCTTGTAAGCCGCCGTTGGCCACCGCGATGTTGGCCAGCAGCTTCCAACCGGTGTCCTGCAACGAAACCTGTACGGTCACTCCATTCACGGTCAGAGATTCCGCCTCTAGTCCTTCGCTATAGAATCGCTGCGAGCCTTCCGTTCCCGCCAGCCACCGGGCCTTACCATCTTTAATAACTGCCGGCTGACGCACACTTTTCGTTGGGGCGATTACCTCGCCTTTAGCGACGTTCATCCACACCACGTAGCCACTTTTGCCATCCTCAGTGCGCACCTTGACGGTGTACCCTTCGGTGCCGGAGAGCAACGAGACGGGCTGGCCGCAATCCAACTGGGCAACAAGTTTGAGCGGCAGAGCTTGTTCCGCGTCAACCGTCATCGGCACTTTCGCGCCACCGCGGCAAAGAACGCTGCCAGTAATTGGCTCGCCGGTGAAGGTCGACAGAGGCTTAGAGATTTGTTGAGCTGAAACGGCGTGCGCGAGCGCGAGACTCCCCACAATTGCGGAAAATCTAAGTTTATTTGTCATGTTTAATCCCAACGCCTTTCGCTACCCTCAGATTTGTAAGTTCTAATTCCCTTGGCATATTTTTGCCGGGACCGCAGTTTGCGTCGATAGGAAGTCAGTTATGCTTGCGGCGGTACTAAAGTCAGGTGAGGCTTTGGACACTTCGATCCGATACGCCTAATGTGCGTCCACCGCAACTGCGCGGACAAATTTCATCAATGGCGCTGAAGGGAAAAAACAGTCAGTGTCGGGTTAAACTAGGTGTGGGCAATGGGCTGTCGAAGAAGAACTCCTCTTCTTGACTCGTCCGCGTTTTGCGTTTGAATGATTTGCTCAAATCCCAGCGGTGACGTGACCCAGGGGATCCAGGATTTGTTGCCGATGGGAATTAGCATACTCGACCTCTCCGCTTATGTCGGTCTAGTCGCCGTTGCAGCCGTGGCCTTGAACATGGTTCTCGGCACAATGATGGCCTTTCGGTACAGCCCTGTTCGTTCCTGGCCTCATCGAAGATTCAATTATTTCCGATTGCACAATTGGCTCGGAAACATCGCGCTCGCCGCATCATTGCTGCATCCCGCGCTCCTGCTACTAAATAAAAAGCCGGCCTTTCGCGTTCGCGATTTGCTTTATCCGGTGCACTCCCCGAGCCAACCGCTGGAAAATACAGTTGGGGCGGTGGCGCTTTATCTGCTCGCGTTCGTAGTTGTTACCTCGTACTTCCGCTTGCGTCTGGGGCGGCGTTTGTGGAAAGCATTTCATTTCGGCATTTATGTCGCAGCGCTCCCGCTGTTCTTTCATAGTCTACTCACCGATCCCGATCTGAAAAATTCCGTGGACTGGCTCGACGGAGGGAAAATCTTTATTGAGTTCACTCTTTTGTTGGTCGTCGGCGTTACATTGCTGCGCTTTTGGAAAGCACGCGTTCATCTCTGAGAGGGAACTTCTTGGTTTGGAACCTGTGGCGCGACTTGTTCAGAGCATGATCAAGCCGTGTCGGATTCCTGAAGTCACCGCTTCGGTACGGCTGGACGCGTTCAGCTTGCCCATTATGGAAGCCACGTGGAATTTTACGGTGTGTTCTGAAATGCCGAGGCGCGTGGAAATTTCTTTGTTTCCCCAGCCCTCAACCATCATGCCCAACACTTCGATTTCACGCGGGGTCAACGCCTCAACCAGCGGCGGTGACACCGTTCGGTGCGATGCGGTGCTTTCTCGCAAAAGAGCTTCGAGGCCCTCGGGCAGCAGCACAGCCAGCCCAGCGCCGACAGCTTCCACCGCCGCGACGATTCCAACCGGGTTCATGTTTCGTGGCAGCACGGCTCGGACTCCGTTACGCAAAGCGTCCAGGTCCCGCTCCGAATTTGCATCGTCCACCAAGAGGACAATCGCCAACGGAGCTTCTTCTGAGAGCTTCAGAATTTCTTCCGGGACCGTTCTATCTTGACCAGCGATTTCGGCGACGACCACATCTGGCGGCAATTCCTCCACGCTCTCGGAAAGCTGCCTCAAGTCCGAAAGCACACCCACAACCTGCAAGGATGTGCTCGCGCGCAGCAAAGTTTCCAATTCACGCTGTGAAATGGAAGACGACGCTACAATCAAAACGCGAATCATGCTGCGACGCGACGGGCCATCCCGAGTTTGACAGCAACCCGGCGAATATTTCGTCTGTCCCCCCGAAGAAAGAGCAGATTTAAAATGCGTTCAGCGGTTCCCTGAAGGGCGATCTCCAGATCGCTGACGGAACGGAATAGCACACCTTCGACCCCAACCAGGATGTCGCCGATCATAAGTGACGCCATACTGGCCGGCCCTCCAGGAGTGACGCCCATTATTAGCAGTCCAATTCTGTTTTCATCGCTGACAACAATTCGCACCGGCCGGACCTCGATGCCAAGTACGGAATGCGAAGGCCAGTTGGCGAGAAATCGCGCGACGTCATTACTGGGGATGGCGAGTGCGAGACCGCCCGCCACCATGGTATTGATGCCCAAGACTCGACCTTGGGCATTGGCTAGCGGCCCGCCTGAATTTCCGGGAGCGAGTCGCACATCGGCTTGCAGCCACGAGCTCATGCCCAGACCATGCACCGAACCTGCAGCATGAATTATCCCGGTGCTCAAAGCGCCGACAAATCCGAGCGGATTGCCAACCGCCAACACAAGTTCTCCGACTCGTGCTTTGCTTGAATCCGCCAGAGTCGCCGCTGGAAGACCGGAGGCGGACGCAAGCAAGGCAGCCAAATCTCGGGTGAGGTCGCGCGACGATACCGCAGCATCCAAAGTGCGCCCATCCCACAGCTTTATCTGCGCGTGCGAAGACCGCACCACATGCGCGTTGGTAACAATCAACCCGTCCGCACCGAGGATAACGCCGGATCCGAATCCTCGCCCACTGCTGCTCACTTGCACCGTGGTGCGCCGCAGAGCTTCAGCCACTTTACCGAATCCATCTTGTGCCATGGTGGTCAGCTCCTGCGCGGCCGTTCGGCGATTTGGACGGACAACTCGACGAGTTTGCCGCCACGAATGGCTTGAACTTTCGTGGATTTTCCTACCGCGTCCGCATTCAGGACCGCCTGCAAGTCGTCGGTCTGTTCCAATGCGTGGCCTTCCAGAGTTACCAGAATGTCGCCGATCATCAAGCCTCCGCGTTCCGCGGGACCGCCCGGCTCCACGCTCAGAACAATAATTCCATTGGTGTTGGCAAGCGAGAGTTTGGTCTTCAGTTCCGTGGGAATCGAAACCGGCTGCAAGCCAATGCCCAGATAACCGCGAGGAATGTGCCCTTTTTCCAGCAACGTCGCGGTTACGCGGTTCACCGTCGAGGCCGGAACTGTAAGCGGAGCAACGCGCGAAAGTGCCGCAGTGGCCATGCCAATAATTCGTCCTTCCACGTCAACGACGCTGCCTCCGGACGAGCCGGGATACAGCGCGACATCCAAGCGGATGTAGCGGTCAAGAGTTCCGCCCGCCCATGTGCGGCGAGAATCAGCAACCAGGCTCACCGCTCCGAGTGAGGCCATCAACCCATTTTCCTGATGGCGGCCCAACACCAACGCCAGATTGCCCACGCGAGCTGTAGACGCTTCGCTGAATTGCGCGGGAGATTCACCCAGCCCCTCCACCTTTAGTACTGCGACATCCGTGCCACCGTCGCGGCCTACTAGCGTGGCCTTCAACGACCGCCCGTCCGGCAAGGTCACGGCGATATCTTCATCGCGCTTCACGGTGTGATTCGCGGTAACCACCACATCACGACGCCAGTGGATTCCGCTGGAACTTCCGTGCGAACGTCCGCCAACATTGACCACCGAAGAACCGGCTCGCTCCGCGGCGGCCGCTAATTGATTAGAAACCTCTACTAGTGCGCTTCCCATTTCTAATTCCTCCTGAGCCCAGTTTGCAGAAGTTTATTGGCGCGCACATCAGTCGAATAGCTAGGAGAGGAACCCGGGAGAAAGACTGGGCAGCAGGGAAGTAATACGTCAATTCGATGCTCCGACCGAAAGTCTTATGGAAGACCCGCGCCGCCCGCTGCACCTTCCGTAGCCGCACCAGCTTCCGTATGTTCCCTAGCCCGAACAAGTTCCCACGCTGACGTGGCGGCAATTGCGGTGAGCAGGCAGAGCACCGGATCAATAGGGTGGCGATAGCGAAGGTCTGCGTGCGTAATGTAATACAAGCACGGAAAAATCACGGGGAATACGGCGAGTGGAAAAGTCACTGCGCTTCGCCTCCGCCACAACGCCACGAGCCCGACGAAGGCCCCGAGGGCAGTAAGAAAGCTGCATAGCAACACTCCCCTAACCAAGGTGGAGTCCGTTTCACGGAAAGCTTTGAATGGAGAATCCATGCCGGTCCAAAAAGATGCGAACCTTCTTCCGGCCAAACGCAATTCCAACCCAGGATGAGATGACATAAAAGAAGTGGCCAATTGCCATTTCTCGCGCATGTAAGCCGTCTCTCCGAGCCGTGCATATGTTCTAGTTTCTTCCGTCCTGGTTATCACCTTTCTGCCGTTCCGGGCATGTTCATCGAAAATGTCGTTGTTCCCGAGCCACAGCTCGAACGGCAGGTTCGAGCGCAAGGGAATAAATCGATGAAAAGCGGTGTAGTTGCGAATTGTCCAGGGCACGCAACACAAAATGGCGACACCGACTGCCAACGCTACTCGCTGCCATCGCAGACGGTGTTCGTCGACGGCGCGGTAGGCAAGCCATCCCAGCAAAAATGGCAGCAGCGTGCCGAGCGCTGGATTAGTCATCAGCGCGAATCCCCACAACAGCCCGTACGCACACCAATTGAGAACGCGGCCTGATTCCGCGAGCGCCAGCGTCGCCCATAAAATTGTGGCCGCCAGGAGCGCCGACAGGGAGGTATCCCAAATCCACTCGAAGGGCATCATGATCGCATTCGGAAAAAGCGCCCACAGCCACGCCGCTAAGCTGGCCAGGCCCAAACCGCCAATTCGTTTTCCCGCAAGGAAAACGGGCACGCAAGCCGCCGAGGAAAAAAGAATATTCAGAAAGACGGCAGCGAAAAGAGCCCGCGTCGTGAAAGTTCCAAAAATCTTAAATATCCCCCCGATCAGCAATGGATAACCTGGTGCAAGCCAAGCGGTTGGGCCGGTATCCGTACGAAATACAGAGCCGAATCCTTTGCCTTGCGCCAGCGAATACGCGATGTTTCCGGTTTCCTGCTGAAACGGAACAACCGCCAAAACCCCTGGCGGAATTTTGCGAGCCTGATCCCACGCGAAAGTAATTCGAGCAGCCATCGCCACCAGCATGATAAATGCAAGCGAGGTCGCCACGGTGCGTATCACCTTCTTCATTCGCAACTTCCTAGGTCAACAATTAATTCAGCCAACGTGAAATCTTTCTCCTCGTTCCCACGTATTATTGATTGACTATAAAATCGTGCCTCTTCCCATCCTCGCCATCCAACTCGATCATATCTCCCGCCACTACACCATGGGGGCGAGCAACGTGCGCGCTGTAGATGATCTCTCGCTGGCCATCGCCCAGAATGAATTTCTCGCTCTTCTGGGCTCTTCAGGTTCCGGCAAGTCCACGTTGTTAAATTTAATCAGCGGGCTGGATCGCCCGACTTCGGGTTCCATCATTTCAAACGGGGAGAATATCGCCACGCTTTCTTCCCTGGATCTGGCGCGCTATCGGCGCCATACCGTCGGCATGATTTTTCAGTCCTTCAATCTGCTCACGCGTATGACGCTGGAAGAAAATGTCGAGCTGCCGCTTCGCCTTGCGGAAGTTGATCGCGCGGAGCGTGCCGGACGCGTGCGGGAGGCATTGGAACGCGTGCGACTGACGCACCGGTTAGGTCACCGTCCCGTGGAACTCTCCGGTGGGGAGCAGCAGCGCGTGGCCATTGCGCGAGCGCTGGTCAACCGGCCGAAAATTCTTCTCGCCGATGAACCGACCGGGAATCTCGATTCTGCCACTGGCGAAGCCATTCTCACTTTGCTCCAGGAACAGACGAAGTACGGGATGACCATCGTGATGGTTACTCACGAGCGCGCCCTGGCGGAAAAATTCGCCGACCGCCTCGCCATCATGGGCGACGGGAAGCTGCTTTCAACTTCAGCGGCGAAAGGTCTCGCGCAATGAAAGCGCGGGACCTCACCGATCTGGCGCTGCGCAATCTGCGCGAAGCTTTGTTTCGCAACGCGCTTACTACTCTCGGCGTGGCTGTAGGAGTAGCTTCTCTCGTGGCTATGCTTTCGCTTGGCGTAGGCCTTCAAGAGCTCGCTTCCAAGCGGCTTTCGCAGAGTGGGCTGTTCGATACAATTTTGGTAACGCCCAAAAACAGTTTTCGTGGTCCCGGCCGGCCGCAACGGGAAGAACAGCCCAACAAACCTGTCCGCGTACTTGATGAAGACGCCCGCAAAGAAATCGAGAAATTCCCAAATGTAGTGGAAGTCTATCCGCAGATCCGTTTCTTCACGGAAGTTCGATTCAACAACAAACCCTTCGCGACCGTAGTCGCTGGTATGCCGGAGTCCTCCCAAAATTCCGGTTCGTTTGAAGGAATGAAGGGCCACTTTTTTTCATCGCCTGCTGCCGACGAAGCCATTCTGCAAATTGAATTTGCGAAGGAGCTTTCTGAAAATACTGATGGGCTGATTGGGCAGGAACTAATACTGCGTTACGCAGAGCGTCAAGCGCTGCAATCCAGTGGTGGCGGGTCCGCGGATCACAGTGCGGAGGCGTCCGGTGGTTTTTCTGTTGTTCCGAAGGAGTTGCGCCTGAAAATCATTGGCGTGGTGGAAACTGAGCCTGCAGCAGGCTACGGCGGCTACGGCAACGCGCGCCTGTTGATACTCTCGAGACTGCGGCAACGCTGCGCGCTGCGCAGGTGAATGATTTGCGGGACATCGTGCGTGATTCAGCCGCGAATAAGACTACCTATGCATCGCTTTCCGTGCGCGCAAAGTCGCCCTCGCAGGTTGAGGCTCTCGAAGCCTCGATCAAGAATCTTGGCTTCAATGTGTTCTCTCTACTGGATGCGTCAAAATCGCTACGGACTTTTTTCTCTGTCTTTGATTCGCTTTTGGGCATTTTTGGCGCCTTGGCGCTAACGGTTGCCACCCTCGGCATCGTCAATACCCTAGTTATGTCCATTCTGGAGCGACGTCGCGAGATCGGCGTGTTGAAAGCTCTTGGAGCCGCCGATTCCGATGTGCAGCGGCTTTTCTTTGTGGAGGCGGGCGTGATGGGTTTGCTCGGCGGAATTCTGGGTGTGACCTTTGGCTGGTTGCTCGGTCGCGCCGTCACTTACGGCACTAACGTGTATCTGCACCGCCAAAATCTCAATTCCATTGAACTCTCTTCGGTGCCGTGGTGGCTGGTGCTGGCGGCGCTTGTCTTTGCGGTGCTTGTGAGTCTCGCTGCCGGGCTCTATCCTGCTTCCCGTGCGGCCAAGCTCAATCCCGTTGACGCTCTCCGTTATGAATAGAGTGACCTGTCGATGCATCCGAATATTCTTGCTACTTTGCATCGTATTTATGCCGCGACCGGCCTTGGCGGCCGGCCGCGTCGAATGCAATTCTTTGCCCAGCAAAATCCTAGCCCGCCCCGTGCCTTACTGCATCGTTCTTCCACCTTCGTTTGATGCTGATAAAGCGCGGACTTTCCCCGTCTTGTATTTCTTCCATGGTCTGGGAGATAACGAACAATTCTTTGTCCATTCCGGCGCATGGAATCTTCTGGAGGACATGCGCGACAAAGGCGAGCTCAAAGATTTTCTAATCGCCACGCCCGATGCTCACTCCACGTTTTATATCAACGCCCGGGATGGCAAAGAGCGCTACGAGGATTTCCTGTTGCAGGAATTTTTCCCCTACGTGGAAAAGCATTATCGCGTCGCAGCCGGCCGCGCGAATCGGGCCGTTTCGGGTATTTCCATGGGCGGTTATGGCGCTCTATATCTGGCGTTTCGCCATCCACAGCTTTTTTCGTCGGTAAGCGCTCACAGTGCCGCACTGATTGAGAAGCTCCCCAATTTCCTTGCCGGGGCGCTGCCAGATTCGCCAAGGGCTCGCGTGCTTGGTGGCGCGTTTGGGAATCCGCCCGATCCCGTTTTCTGGCAGGCGCACAACCCCATCGTCATTGCACGAACGGCAAATTTAGCGCGGCTGAATATTTATTTTGATTGTGGAGACCAGGACGACTTTGGCTTTGAGGCTGGAGCGATTGCTCTAGATAAAGTACTGACGTCTCGACAAATTCCTCACGAATTTCACATCTACCCAGGCCGCCATGACGCGTCGTACTTCGCCGAACGTCTGCCAGCATCGCTCGAATTTCACTCTCGCCATTTTCCGAAGTAGTGGCACAAATGGTTCATTGACAATTTCTTCTGATTCGCTGGTTATTGTGGCTCGGGAGCGCGCGGAGGTTCTGATGGCCCGACAGCGGGCGTATCCGCGCCAGCTTTTGGCTTGCCCACGGTGGATATGCTTTCGACGTTGAATCTCTTGTAGTCCGAGTAGCGGATCACTGCGTTTACCTTAAAGCCTTTCACCAGCAAGACGCGAACGCCGACATGAACTTCTGCGTACGTCGGCAGCCATACTTCGTTGTTGGTAAATGCTTGCTCAAAAACGAAGCTCGTACCTTTCTGCAAATTGGCCAGCATACCTGCGGCTAACTTGAAGTCCCCTACAAAATAGGCTTCGAGGCGCGCCACGTCGTGGCTTTTTTCGTCTATCCAAACCACGCCCGCGAGCTTCTGTACCAATTTTTCCGCGAGTTTGTGAGGTTTAAACTCTGGATTCGGCTCAAAATCAAAAACAAGTACGTTCTGTCCGCGGAAGCGCTCACGCCTGGGATTCACAAACTGGCACGCTCGCAAGAAAACCTCGATGTCCGGGTCGTCATCGTCTTTCTTTGCTTTTTCTTTATCTTTGGCATCCTTTTTCTCGTGCTCGCGAATTTCTTTCTGTGTCTTTTCGTTTTCCTTCTTTTGTTCTTCTTCACCGAGGGGCTTGCCGTCTTTGCTGATCAGCGTGGAAATCTCGTCGCCGTCCAAATAGAAGAAGGTGTACTCCTTGGCCTCACGTTTGGTCACTTTCCCGGTTTTGTCGTATGAGGTTTCTTCTTCCGCGCGGGTGCCGGTGTAATTTTCTTTTATTTTGTCGATGGCTTTCTGATTGTCGTCGATTTCTTTGAACAGGGCTTTGAGATCGGGCAACTGTACCTGCGATTTCTTCGGAAAATCGAAAACTCTCTCGCCCACCGTGCCGTTCACAACCGTGCGAGTGAAGGTGATGTCGTAAACATCGCTTCCACGGTGTAGTTCGATTTTGAACGGAAGCTTCACACCGTTCTGCGTGCGGTAATCGCCGTACAGGATCTGCTCATCGATGCCACCGATCGGCGCTGCTTCTTTCACGATAAGGTGCGTCTGCGGATCGAAGAAAATCTCCCGCTTCAAACCTGCGGAGGTGGTTACTTCAATCTGCAGTGTGTCCTTCCCGCGCACTTGTGCATGGCCGACAAGAGCGATTCCCAGTTTGTTCTTTTTTGCATTGACCAGCCGCGAATTGTAGTACTGACCTGCAGCTTCCAGTTGAGCGCCTTCGGGCCCAACCAGGGTCGCAAGTTCGCCGGCGTTCTGGTGCCACGCGGATTTCCCGTTGTAGGCCTCGATGGAGGTTCGATCACCATCGACGAGTTCTGAATAGTAGCGGTTCGATTGTTTGGTAATCAGGGTGTACGTGCCAGCCTTCTCATTGGCGCTGTTGGCAAACGTACCTTCGAGCGTCAGGGTATTGACCCGCGCTAGAACTTTTGAACCGCCCTCGGCTTCGATGTACTGGTCTACAATCTTGGCAGCGTCCTGCGCGTTGGCAGGAATGGTGATACACGCCGGGATAGCGCGATAATTGCCGGAAGCGGGTATGTGCGCATAGGTCTTACTGGTATGAACGCAGGAACGAGCGAAAGGTTTCAGTACCTAGCATCAATTGATTAGGAGGGCCTATTTATGGCGACCGCAACAAACAACGGCATAGTCAACAAACCGAGCAAACACTCTGTGGAACAAACGGTCGAAGCGCTCAGCAATATTCTCAAAAGCAAGGGAGTCGCGGTGTTCGCGTTGATCGACCACAGTGGAGAGGCGGAAAAAGTGGGATTGAAAATGCGGCCTACCAAGTTACTGATTTTTGGTAACCCAAAGGCTGGCACGCCATTGATGTTGGCGTCTCCCAGCAGCGCCATAGACCTTCCGCTGAAGTTGCTGGTCTGGGAAGACGTCCAGGGCAAAGTCTGGGTTTCGTACAACAGCCCCGAATACCTGAGAGAGCGGCACGGGCTGCCTCAGGAGCTGATGCAGAATATTGCCATCATAGAAGGTCTAGCGACTAAAGCCGGGGAATGAATCCGCGAAGATGCGGCGCCGTTCGAACGGTGGATGTCGACGCGCCGACAATTGCACAAAATGTCGGCGCGTCGACAATTGAACAAATGTTGGCTGGCCATGATGTCGGCGTGTCGACACTTGCGCCAAATGTCGGCCGCACAAATGTCAGAGGGCCGACAATTTGTACTTTTGTATCGAGCAGTCGCCAGAAGTAAGACAAAATTCTTGTTCCACGTGAAACAGAAATCATTCGAACGCGGACTGTCATTCGAACGAGAACTGTCATTCGAATATGGACGCCATTCGAATGCGGACGTCGTTCGAACGGGCGTCGCGGTTCGAATGTGCGGTTACTCGGCGTAGTAATACAGGGCGGCGACACTGAATAAGCTAGCTATCGTAATAGCGTCCGTTTGCTTCATCGCCGATGATGGGCAAAGTCACATTTGGAGGTTTCGAGTGGATCGGACTTCCACGAAAATCCCGCGGCGGGCACTTCAACTTGTGCTTCCAGTTGGCAGCTCGCCGCTGTTCCAGAAAAGCGGAAATGCCGGGAAGCGTCTTCGTAGCGCACGGTCTGTCCATTCGATTTCCAAATGATTTTGAAGCTCATCCGTGCCGGAGTTGCCACCGAGTCCAGCGCCGGCCAGCGCGGTTGATCCACGACAGCGACGTCGCGCATCTCTACTGTGCAGGTATTACCATCGGGACTGAATTTCGCTCCACCATCGGGAACCGCAACAACCCAGTAAAGTCCTGATGGCGAGATGGGAGGATGAAAGTCATGAATCTGATTGGCAGGGACAGCCTGTCCCTGAAATAGCGTAAGTCAAATGTGTGTGAAAGCCCCCTGTTGTGTTGTTCGACCGGCCCAATACTCGCCCTGCATCAGGCCATAATCGGTCGTAGCGCTGCCAAAGGGGATTCTATTTCCTTTGTTATCGGTGCCCATCCCGGCGAAGGTGCCGCAGCGCGCCACCCGCCCCTTGAAATGATAAATGTGTGTCGGTTCGAGGTTGAGGCCCGCGGGCTGATTGTGACTGCCGTTTTTATCAAGCCAGGGAATTGGATATGGATCGGTTCCACCATTCGCGGTGGACAAAGATTGAGCAAGAGCATGAATCGCGCCCGGAATTGCGAGCGGCAAAAGCAGCGCTCCGCTAGCTTTGAGGATGTCTCTACGAGTACACAAGGCACACGAAGTTATAGACGACGTCATCATGACCCTCCACTGTGTGCGACGCGGGTGCCACGATAGCGCACTGCAAACAACGGCTACAAATGATTTCTGATTGTTGGATATGGAAAGGGCCGGGTCTCATCGAATTGCGAGAGCCCGGCCCTTCTTGCTCGGAAGTTCTAGTCACGCTTTTATTTGCGACTTAGAACCCCCTGCGAGCCTCATCGGCTTCTTCAGCCAAGCGCGTGAGCACAGAGACGATTCCGGTATTCTTGCCGGTCGCGGGGTCAAGGAACAGTCCGTCCTGAACAAAGCTAACGACGGACGCTACGGCTCCGCCCTGGGCTGTGGACGTTGGACGGATGATCGATACCGGCCCCAGCTTCGGATGCAGGAATATCGTCGGTTCGGGCATGATCAAGTTGGTTTGGAAGGAATCGGCTACCTGGGCACCGGTCGCTCCGGTATTCGGATCGACACCGATGTTGAGGTTGGGGAAGGTCAGATTGCCGTCGGTGATGTTTGTGGCGTTGCCGGCTTTGTCGTGCCAGGTTTGGAAGTGCATGATTTCGCTACCGCCGATGCTGAGTAGCACGCGCAATACCTCCACGTCCGTCACTTTTTCGGCGAGCGCGGGATACAAGCTGCTGCCGCCTTGCTCGATGAACGCAAAGTGGAAGCCCGCGGTATTGGCAATGGCTTGGAGGTGATTGGAAATGTTACCGGCTGCGTCCACACCGAGATCGGCGTCGCTTAAAGGAATTGCCGGATGGTGCCCCTTGGCGAGATCTGGAACGGCGTTCTCGAAGGTTCCTCCGAGATCCGGATTGGCGCTGTCGCTGCGGTAACGGGTCCACCATGAGGTATCGATGGTTAATTGCTTTAAGTTGGTAAGGCGGCCATTTTGCGGAACCCCGGATACCTCGCTCGGCGGCAGTATGGCAAAACTGCTCAGATCTATTGGTTTTGCGCCCTTGGACTGCAGGTAGTTGTTCAGAAATCTGTGGTGGCTGATTTCGTCGTCGGTGTTGTCGGCAATATATTGAGGCATATCGCCGTCTAACACTAGAAGGCCGGTGATGTAATCGGGAGCAAGGCCAGTTTTGAATGGGATATCGATGGGGGACAGACCTTGATTCGTGGCCCCGCCAAGTTCGGCGTACTGTATCCAGAGATCGGCTTCGACCTGCTCGAGGGCGCTTAGAAACGTGAGAATGGCAATATCCCCTTTTGTGACACGGCTTTTGCTTTCATCGGCGAACGCGCTCGTGACGGTGCCCGCTAAGCCGGCTCCGATGGCGACGGCGCCACCTGCCAACGCGCCGGTCTTGAGGAGCGACCTCCGGTTCACTGAACGGTTCATAAGACTTTTTCCTTTCTCCATTTCATCCCTTTCTTATTGTGTTGTTTGAAATTGGTGTTGCGCAGGAGTTACCGTAATTGGATCTGAGCGCAGAAGTGCCACGGAGGAGTCACGCGATTGTCTAACTTGTGTAATGTTTCTGGCACTTGGGTGCGCAAGTAGCTTTGGTATTCAAGTTGAAGGGCGAGGCGAATTTCAGAGTTTCGGCATCCTATAAACCCAGATGATGTGATTTGCTGGCCGCTTGATGTTGGACTTGTATACAGACACGGCAGTGTTGGAAGAGGCGGTAGTAATACGTCCCGCTGCTCTGTATTCCGGGCAAATAAATTTCGTAGCGATTGTCAACGAGCAATCATCGTCGTCAAAGAGGATCACCATGCAAAAAAAACGGCGCTCCCAGCTTCATTTCAAGCTCATTGCAATGACAGCACTTTTTGCCTTTTTGCCGCTTGCGGCCAGATGTCAAAACGCTGCCACTTCTTCAGCTCCAGCGTCAACAGAGATGGCCGCGGACATAAGGGCTTTGGTAGTGTCGGTGAACCACCTGCAATCGCAGGTTGAAATCTTGAATTCGCAAATGAGTGAGTTGCGGAATCCAGCAGGAAGCGCTGCGAGAGGCCGAACAGCTGCGGACCGAATTGAATAAAACGAGACAGCAGCTGGCGGCCAAAACCAGTAGCGCCCCGGCGCTTTACGAGGCGCGTTCGGCGGCATCGCAGGTGTCGTCTACATCCGTTCCGTACTCGTCATCGTTGTCCTCAGCTTCGGCAAGTTCACCGGGGCAAGCACAGTCACCTGACGATTCTTCACATGGAGATTTGCAACAGAGAGTCTCCAAGCTGGAAGACGATCAGGAATTGATGAACGACAAAATTGTTGAGCAAAGCCAGACCAAAGTGGAAAGCGGTTCAAAATATCGCGTGCGGCTGTCTGGCCTCGTACTTCTCAACACCGCGGTCACCCGCGGCTCGGTGGATAATCTCGACATCCCTCAAATTGCGGTGCCACCGGAGGCGCCCGGAGTAGCGGGGTTTTTTTCGGGCTCACTTCGTCAATCGCAAATTGGAGTTGAAACTTTCGGGCCGGATATTGCCGGGGCCCGCACCAGCGCTAGCGTGAAATCCGATTTTGCCGGGGGCTTTCCGAGCGTGCCGAATGGCGCGGCATTCGGAGTGGTCCGTTTGCGCACCGGTACGGTACGCCTGGATTGGGCGAACACCTCCATTGTTGCGGGACAGGATGCTATTTTTTTCGCGCCGCTTACTCCGACAACTCTGTCTCTCTGGCAATTCCCCGCTGTCTTATACCGGCAATCTGTGGAGCTGGACTCCGCAGGTGCGCATCGAGCATCGGTTCGCGCTCTCCGAAAATTCGGGAATTCGGATTCAGGCCGGCATTCTGGATTCGCTGACCGGTGATATTCCGCTGCAGCGTTATCGTTACCCAAGTGAGGGTGAAGAATCAGGCCAGCCGGCTTACGCAACGCACATCGGCTACAGCCAGCGCATTTTTGGAAGGGATCTGAATGTTGGCATTGGCGGCTATTATGGACGTCAGAACTGGGGCTTCGGCCGAGCGGTTGATGGGTGGGCCGGAGTTACTGATGTAACTGTGCCACTCGGAGAGTTCCTTGATTTCAGCGCGGAGTTTTATCGCGGACGCGCGGTCGGCGGATTGGGCGGCGGAGTCGGGCAGAGTATTCTGCTCTCTGGGCCCCTCTCAACGCAAACACCGCGATTTATGGACTGGACTCTACTGGGGGCTGGCTGCAGTTGAAGTTCAAACCGAAACCCGATTTCGAAGTCAACTTCGCCTACGGGGAAGACGTACCGTTTGCCGGGGAATTGAAACGATTCCCGGCGACTGCGCTTTATTACGGTTACTCGATCTCCAGGAACCAGAGTCCATTTGTTAATTTTATTTATCGAGTGCGGTCGGATGTGCTGTTTTCGATGGAATATAAACGGCTGCAAACCAATCCATTGAATAGCAACGCGTACATTGCCAACCAGGTGATCATGAGCTTAGGGTATGCGTTTTGACGCGGGCCAACAGATGAGCAGGTTTTTCAAGGCGCTCGGCAGCTTGACCCTGTTGGAACAGGGTCAAGCTGCCCAACGCCTTGAAAAACCTGCTCATCTGTTGGCCCGCGTCAAAACGCATACCCTAAGCTCATGATCACCTGGTTGGCAATGTACGCGTTGCTATTCAATGGATTGGTTTGCAGCCGTTTATATTCCATCGAAACAGAGCATCCGACCGCACTCGATAAATAAAAAATTAACAAATGGACTCTGGTTCTCGGAGATGGAGTAAGAGTAATAAAGCGCAGTCGCCGGGAATCGTTTCAATTCCCCGGCAAACGGTACGTCTTCCCCGTAGGCGAAGTTGACTTCGAAATCGGGTTTCGGTTTGAACTTCAAATGCTTGAGCCAGCCCCAGTAGGGTCCAGTCCATAAATCGCGGTGTTTGCGTTGTAGAAGGTTACAGAGAGCAGATACTTGCCGACTAACCGCACAATCCGCCGACCACGCGTCCGCGATAAAACTCCGCGCTGAAATCAAGGAACTCTCCGAGTGGCACAGTTACATCAGTAACTCCCGGCCCACCCATCAACCGCTCGGCCGAAGCCCCAGTTCTAACGTCCTTGATGCGCCATGCCAACATTCAGATCCCTTCCAAATTCGGCTGGCTGTAGCCGATGTGCGTTGCGTAAGCCGGCTGGCCTGATTCTTCACCCTCACTTGGGTAACGATAACGCTGCAGCGGAATATCACCGGTCAGCGAAACCAGAATGCCGGCCTGAATCCGAATTCCCGAATTTTCGGAGAGCGCGAACCGATGCTCGATGCGCACTGAGGAGTCGAGCTGCACGGATTGCCGGTATAGCAGCGCGGAAAATACCAGAGAAGAACAGAGTTATCGAAGTCAGCGGCACCAAAGAAAGAGCATCCTGTCCCGCAACATGGAGGTGTTCCGCCGATATACGTACCGGTGCGCGAACGGACCACTCCGAATGCCGCGCCATTCGGCACGCTCGGAAAGCCCCCGGCGATCGGGGTCACGCTAGCGCTGGTGCGGGGCCCGGGCACTGTCCGGCCCGAAAGAACCAGGACTCCAATTTGCGATTGACGAAGTGAGCCCAAAAAAACCCCCGCTACTCCGGGCGCCTCCGGTGGCACCGCAATTTGAGGGATGTAGAGATTATCCGCCCGAGCCGCAGGTGACCACAGTGTTGAGAAGTCCGAGGCCAGACGGCGCAGGCGATAGTTTGAACCGCTTTCCACTTGGTCTGGTTTGCTCGACGATTTTGTCGTTCATCGATTCCTGATCGTCTTCCAGCTTGAAGACCTCTGTCCATACCGCCATATGAAGAATCGTCAGGTGACTGTGCTTGCCCCGGTGAACTTTCCGAAGCTGAGGCAACGATGCGAGTACGGAACGGATGTAGACGACGCTGCGATGCCGCCGAAGCGCCTCGTAAAGCGCCAGGGCGCTACTGGTTTTGGCCGCCAGCTGCTGTCTCGTTTCCTCGATTCGGTCCGCAGCTGTTCAGCCCTCGCAGCGCTTCCTGCTGCGCGTTTCACAACCGGCTCAGTTGCGAAGTCAAGATTTCAACCTGCGAGTCCAGGTCGGTCGCCGACGCTCCCGAGCCCTTATGTCCGCGGCCGTCTTGTTGACGCTGCAGCTGGAGGAGTGGCAGCGTTTTGACATCTGGCCGCAAGCAGCAAAAAGGCAAAAAGTGCTCGATTGCGATGAGCTTGAATGAAGCTGGGAGCGCCGCTTGTGATCCTTTGTCTATCCTGTTTGACGACGATGAATTTGCTCGTTGACAATCGTTACGAAATTTATTTGCCCGGAACTCAGAGCAGCCAGACGCTTACTCCCGCCCTCTTCCGACGCTCCCATGTCTGTATACAAGTCCGACGTCAAGCGGCCAGCAAATCCCATCATCTGGGTTTATAGGATGCCGAAATTCTGAAATTCGCCTCGCCCTTCAACTTGAATACCGAAGCTTCTTGCGCACACAAGTGCCAGAAACATTACACAGGTTCGACGATCGCGTGACTCCTCCGTGAACTGCTGAGCTCAGATCCAATTCCGGTGAACACCTGCGCAACACCAATTTCAAACAACACAATAGAAAGGGATGAAGTGAAGAAAGGAAGAGTCTTATGAACCGTCCGTGAAGAACCGGAGGTAGCTCCTCAGGACCGCGCGCGTTGGCCGGTGGCGCCGTCGCCATCGGAGCCGCTTGCCGGGCAGCGTCACGAGCGCGTTCCACGATGAAAGCAAAGCCCGTGTCACAGAAGGGGATATTGCCGTTCTAGCGTTTCGAGGGGCCCTCGAGCGGGTCGAAACAGATCTCTGGATACGGTACGCCGAACTTGGCGGGGCCACGAAAGGTCTGTCCCCCATCGATATCCCATTCAAAACTGGCCTTGCTCCCGGATTACGTCACCGGCCGCTGCTATGTTTGAAACGATGTACCTCATGACGAAACACCGACGAACAAAATCGGCCGCCACAGATTTCTGAACAACTACCTGTAGTCCAAGGGCGCAAAACCAATAGATCTGAGCAGTTTTGCCATACTGCCGCCTCGCAAGGTATCCGGGGTTCCGCAAAATGGCCGCCTTACCAACTTAAAGCAATTAACCATCGATACCTCATGGTGGACCCGTTACCGCAGCGACAGCGCCGATCCGGATCTCGGAGGAACCTTCGAGACGCCGCTCCGCCAGGGGCACCGTCGGCAATTCCTTAAACGACGCCGATCTCGGTGTGGACGCAGCCGGTAACATTTCCAATCACCTCCAAGCCATTGCCGATACCGCGGGTTCCGCTTTGCGTTCATCCGAGCAAGGCGGCGGCGGCTTGGGGGCTCGCCGAAAAAGTGACGGACGTGGAGGGTGTTGCGCGTGCTATTCGGCGTCGGCGGTAGCGAAATCATGCACTTCCAAACCTGGAACAAAGCCGGCAACGCCACAAACGTCACCGACGGCGATCTGACCTTCCCCAACCTCAACGTGGGTCTCTATCCGAATACCGGAGCAACCGCGTGCCGGGTAGCGATTCCTTCCAAACCAACTTGATCATGCCCGAACCGACGATATTCCTCGATCGAAGCTGGGGCCGGTATCGATCATCCGTCCAACGTCCACAGCCCAGGCGGAGCCGTAGCGTCCGTCGTTAGCTTGTTAGGACGGACTGTTCCTTGACCCCGCGACCGGCAAGAATACCGGAATCGTCTGTGCTCACGCGCTTGGCTGAAGAAGCCGATGAGCCGCAGTTGTTCTAAGTCGGAAATAAAAGCGTGACTAGAACTTCCGAGCAAGAAGGGGGGCTTCGCAATTCGATGAGACCCGGCCCTTCCATATCCAACAATCAGAAATCATTTGTAGCCGTTGCTTGCAGTGCGCTATCGTAGGCACCCGGGCGCACCACGTGGAGGGTCATGATGACGTCGTCTATAACTTCGTGTGCCTTGTGTACTCGTAGAGAACATC